>NZ_JBFTRJ010000002.1:0-511502 GCF_056399465.1 Variovorax sp. 01N425
CCCCTTCTGTATGCGCCGAGGAGCGCAGATGGAGGCGGGATCAGGGCCGCAGCTGTTTGAGCGCAACGCAGTGGAGCGAGTTCTGCGGACCCCCGCCGTAATCGAGCACCGCAGGTTGCCCGCAGCGAAGCGGAGGGACGCAGACAGTAGGGTCGCCTTTCTTTTGCCTACGTTTCTTTGGCGAAGCAAAGAAAAGTAGGTCGCCCGCCGGGGCGAGACCCGGCCCCCGCCAAAAAAAGAACCCCCAAAGAACGAAAGACAACCGCCCTTCACGTCCGCCTCTCCGTCAAGGCAACATCCACTTCTGAACGCCGACGACGCCCCCGCAGCAAACGTTCACTGAGCTGCTTCGCAAACCCAGCAATCCCCTGCGGAAACAGCAGCACCAGCAGCAGGATGATCGCCCCCAGCGTCGCCCGCCAGTAGTCGGTATTGCGCGCCACCGTGTCATGCAGCCAGCTGAAAGTGACAGCCCCCACCACCGGCCCCGCGAGCGTCTGGATGCCCCCCAGCAGCACCATCACCAGCCCGTCCACCGACTTGTCGACGCTCAAGCTCTCAGGCGAGATGCTGCCCTTCGAAAAAGCATAGAGCGCCCCGGCCAACCCCGCCGCCGCACCCGCAATGACAAAGGCCGTCCACTGCATGCGCTTGACGTCGATGCCGATCGCATCGGCGCGCAGCACCGAATCGCGCCCCGCGCGCAGTGCATAGCCGAACGGCGAGAACAGCACGCGGCGCAGCATCAGAATGCCCGCGGCCACCAGCACCAGCGTGAGCCAGTAGTAAGTGCGCTTGTCCGACAGCCACTCCGAAGGCCACACGCCGGTGAGCCCGTTGCTGCCGCCGGTGAACGAATCCCATTGGTAGACCACGGCCCAGGTGATCTGCGCGAAGGCCAGCGTGAGCATCGCCAGGTACACGCCCGAAAGCCGCACCGCGAACCAGCCGTAGACGAACGCGCCGATGGCGGCCACCAGCGGCGCGACGATGAGCGCAAGCTCCATCGGCATGCCGCTAGTGCGCACCAGCAAGGCGGCGCCATAGGCACCGAGCCCGAAGTAGGCCGCATGCCCGAACGAATGCATGCCGGCCGGCCCCATGATGAAGTGCAGGCTGGCCGCGAACAGCGCCGCGATCAGCAGGTCGATCATCAGCACCGTGGTGTAGGGCGAATCGGCGGTGAGCAGCGGCATCGCCATGAGCGCCACGCCAAGCGCGGCAACGAGCCACAGGTAGCCCTTGCTCGCGCGCCGCAGCGGCTTTTCCTGCATGCCCACGTAGCGGCTGGGCGCCTGCGGGCGGCCGAGCAGGCCCCAGGGGCGCCACACCAGCACGATGGCCATCACGATGAAATCGACCACCAGCGTGAGCTTGGAGAACGACACGCTATAGCCGAAGATCTCGACCACGCCAAGCCAGATGCACACCGCCTTGATCTCGGACAGCAGCAGCGCCGCCACGTACGCGCCGGGAATCGAGCCCATGCCGCCCACCACCACCACCACGAAGGCCGCGCCAATGGTGTTGAGGTCCATGGCCAGCGTGGCCGGCTCGCGCGGCAGCTGCAGCGCACCGCCCAATGCCGCGAGCGTGGCGCCCAGTGCAAACACCGCCGTGAACAGCCAGGCCTGGTTCACGCCCAGCGCGCTGACCATCTCGCGGTCCTGCGTGGCGGCGCGCACCAGCGTGCCCCAGCGCGTGCGCGTGAGCAGCAGCCACATGAGGCCGAGCACCACCGGACCGACCACGATCAGGAACAGGTCGTAGGTCGGAAACTGCCGGCCCAGGATGTCGACCGAGCCCGACAGGCCCGGCGCGCGCGGGCCGAGCAATTCGTCCGGCCCCCAGAAATAAAGCACCGCATCCTTGATGACGAGCACCAGCGCAAAAGTGGCCAGCAACTGGAACAGCTCGGGCGACTTGTAGATGCGGCGCAGCAGCACCATCTCGATCAGCGCGCCGATCACGCCCACCGCCAGCGCGGCAATCAGCACGGCCGGCCAGAAGCCGAGCGTGCCGAGCTTGTCGACCAATGTGTAGGCAAGGTAGATGCCCACCATGAAGAAGGAGCCATGCGCAAAGTTGACGATGCGCGTGACGCCGAAGATCAACGAAAGGCCGGCCCCCACGAGGAACAGCGACGAAGCCGACGACAGCCCGGTGAGGAACTGAAGCAGCAGGGACGAGAGGCTCATGGGTGCAAGCGTTCCGGAAAAAGGTCAGTCGGCGGCGCGGGACTTCTTGACGTCGGCGGCGCTCGGCTGGAACTTGGCGCCGTCGAAATACGTGTAGTCGACCATCACGCCCTTGCCGTTCTCGTTCTTCGTCTTGCCGACGAAGGCACCCATCGTGGATTGATGGTCTTCGGCGCGGTAGCTGATCTTGCCGAACGGGGTGTCGACCTGCAGGCCCTTGAAGGCGGCGACGAGCTTCGGCGTCTCGGTGCTCTTGGCCTTGTCGACGCCGGCCGCCACCGACTTGATCATGCTGTAGCCCACCACCGAACCCAGGCGCGGGTAGTCCTTGTACTTGGCGTGGTAGGCCAGGAAGAAGGCCTTGTGCTCGGGCGTCTGGATGCCGTACCAGGGGTAGCCGGTCACGATCCAGCCGTTGGGCGTTTCGTCCTTGAGCGGGTCGAGGTACTCGGGCTCGCCGGTCAGCACGCTCACCACCGTGCGGTCCTTGAAGAGGCCGCGGGTGTTGCCTTCGCGCACGAACTTGGAAAGGTCGGCGCCGAACAGCACGTTGAAGACCGCATCGGGCTTGGCATCGGCCAGCGCCTGCACCACGGCACCCGCATCGACCTTGCCGAGCGGCGGCGCCTGCTCGGCGACGAACTCGACATCCGGCTGCGCGGCCTTCAGGAGCGTCTTGAACGCGGCCACGGCCGACTGGCCGTATTCGTAGTTGGGGTAGACGACGGCCCAGCGCTTCTTCTTGAGCTTGGCCGCCTCGGGCACCAGCATCGCGGCCTGCATGTAGGTGCCGGGGCGCAGGCGGAAGGTGTATTCGTTGCCGCCCTGCCAGGTCATCTTGTCGGTCAGCGGCTCGCCGGCCAGGAAGAAGATTTTTTTCTGCTTGGCAAAGTCGGCCACGGCCAGGCCGGTGTTCGAGAGGAAGGTGCCGGTGAGCACGTCGATCTTCTCGCGCGCCACCAGTTCCTCGGCCACGCGCACGGCGTCGCCGGGGTTGGCGTTGTCGTCACGCGTGATGAGCTCCACCTTGCGGCCGTTGACGCCGCCCTTGGCGTTGATCTCTTCCACGGCCAGCTCCATGCCCTTCTTGTAGGGCTCGAGGAAGGCGGGCTGCGCCTTGTAGCTGTTGACCTCGCCGATCTTGATCACGCCCTGGGCATGGGCAGGAACGAGGGCGGTGGCCAGCGTGGCAACGGCCGCGGCGCTGAAGACGTGACGCAATGGGCTCATGGGGAAACTCCTTGGAATCGAAAGAGGAAAAAGCAATGGGGATGGAGGGGCGCGCGAACGGCGATGGATGGATTCAGCGCAGCCCGTCCTCGCCCTTGATCTCGCTGGCCTGCAGTCCGCCGATGCGCGGCAGCGGACGGCCGCTGTCGGTGACGGCCACGGCCACCACGATCTCGTTGGCGCGCGGCGCGTCGGACACGCGCGCCTCGACGGCGTCGAAGTGGCTGCGCACGAAGGCCGCATCCTTGTGGCCGAGCGGCACGTCGATGGCCGTGCCCAGCGTGCCGCGCTTCTTGGCCGAAGGCACCAGCGCCGCGCCCTTTTCGACGGCCACGCGCAGCGGTGCGCCGAGCTTGGGATGCAGGATGGCAGCGGCATGCTCGAGCTCGCCGTTTTCGCCGACGATGGCGGCCTTGCCGTAGCTCTGCGCCTGGCCGGGCTCGATGCCCAGCGCCTTCACGGCCTTCTGCCCCAAGAGCGCGCCAAGCTCTTCGCCGATGGCGATCAGCTCGTCGAGGTTCTCGCTGAAGCGGCCCGCGTAGGGGTTGTCGATCACCGCAATGGCGACGGCGCGGCGCGTGGGCGGCGAAATATCGCGACCCATTTCCTTGCGGGTTTCGTCCACCTGGACGACGAGCTTGCGGATGTTGGCAGTCATGTCTTGTGTTCCTTCTTCGTGTCTCTTGTTCATCAGGTCAGCGCAGGCCGTCCCATTTGCTGATGTCCTTGGCGAGCAGGCCGCCCACGCGTGCATGCACGCGGTAGCCGGTGCTCATCGCGAGGATGAAGACGATCTCGTCGGCCGCCGGCGCGCCGGGTACGCGCACCTCGATGGCGTCGAACTGGCCGCGCACGTAGCTGGCGTTGATGTTGGTGAGCGGCACGTCGAGCGCGGCGCCGGGCGGGCCGACCTTCTTGGTCGAGGGCACGATGGACAGCGCATTGCCGGGCTGGCCGGTCTTCTCTTCCGCCTTGCCCGCGGTGTAGGCTGCGCGGTCGCCCTTCCAGCCGAGCAGCTCGCGCATGGCGTAGCCACCGGGCACATGCCAGAGCGCGCCGTGCTCGAGCTCGCCGGCGGCGCCGACGATGGCGCCCTTGCCGTAGGTGGCGATCTGCTCGAGCGGCACGTCCATGGCGGCGTGCAGCCTGTGCGCCATGTCGACGCCCACCGGGTCGAGCAGCGCCATCATCGGCAGGATGTCGGGCTCGTAGCGGCCCGCGAAGGGATTGGCCAGCACCGCGCCGATGGCACCGCGCACCAGCGGCGTTGCGGCGCGCGGGCCGAACTCGTGGTGGATGTGCTCGACATGGGTGAAGACGCGGCGTATATCGATCATGTAAAGGAACCTTGCTTTTCGTTAAGCAAATACTGAACCAACTGCATCGGCCGGCGCACTGGCCAGCGACTTCGAGCATAAGGGTTCGACAAGTCGCCACTGCCCCTGGCAAACGAGCAGAGCGGCCCAGGCGAGCCCTTCTTTTTGCAGCACCTTGGCGCACACGGCGCCGGTGTCGAGCGCGCTTTTCACCTGCGCAGGCGAAAGCGGCGGCACGTCGACCGTGACGAGCATCTCGCCCAGGTCGCTATCGTCCTTGCATTCGCTGGCGGGGCGCCGGCGGATGGCGGCATCGTCCACGTCGACGGCGTTGGCAATCACGGTGGCGGCTGCATCGGCCTCGGCCGCGGTGGCGGCCAGGACCGTCACGCTGTCGGCAATGCCCAGCGAGAAGCTGCGCCCGCGCCAGCCACTGGTGGCCACGCCGCGCACCGGCTGTGCGGCGCTGATTTCGAACTGGCCGTCGGTGGTGAGAATGCCGCTTTCACCCTCCACATGTTTGCGCCAGTCGAAGCGTGCGAGATCGGCATAGACACCCACGCGCGCCGACTGGCCCGGCGCAAGGTGCAGCGCGATGTCGCCGCCGTTGTTGATCCAGGCGCGCTCGATGCCCGGGCGGTCGTAGAACGCGATCAGCTCCTGCGCCACCGAGCCGGCCACCGCCGCCATCGGCGTGATGAACATCGGCGAGAACGCCGCGCAGGCATCCCACATGCGCGCACCGACCACGCCGCGCGGCCGCACGCCGTCGCTCGTGGGCCGGCGCAGCAGCGGCAGCTCGCGCACCAGCTCGTCCAGCACATGGCCGAAGCGCGCCCAGGCCGCGTCGTGCGCGGCCGCAACGGCGTAGGGGTCGCCATGCGCCTCGGCCACGATGTCGATCGGGCCGTGGTTGAAGTGCCAGCGGCTCGCGTCGAGCGCGGTGCGTTGGGCGGTCATGGCAGCAAGGGCGCGGGGACGGCGCGGTGTTTCTCCCTCCCCTTCCGGGGGAGGGCCGGGGCGGGGGCAAGCGGCGCATCCATCGGGCGCTCTGCCCGCCCCCATCCCAGCCTTCCCCCGGAAGGGGAAGGAGCAACAGCCACGGCGCACATTGATGTGGGCATCGCTCAACCCAGCATGGGTGGGTGGCCGAGCGGCCACGGATTGGCCTCGTCGATGACGACCCATTGCCGCGCCAGCGGCGCGCCGTCTTCCTGCCAGGCGCCGCGCGCGAGCGCCTGCTCGAGCGGGAAGATGTGTTCCATGTGACCGCCGAGTGCCAGGTAGTCGTCGCGCCGCATGCTGAACTCGATGGGCGCCACGATGGCCGGCGTGGGCACGGTGCCAAAGCTGTTGTCGGGCATGCGCATGACGTCCGCCATCACGGTGATGCCGCCGCCGGGCCACACATAGGCCGGCGCGCCGCCGCAGGTCACGTTGACCAGCGCGCGCTTGATGGCGCGCGTGAGCAGCACGGGGTTTTCGGTGACGCCCGCACGCAGGCTGCCGCCCGCACCGCCGAGGAACAGCACGGTGCACAGCGATGGTTCGCAGTTCTCGCCGATGCGCTCGACGATGCGGCGCACCTCGGGCGGCATCGGCTGCTCGACCGGCTTGAGCGCCTCGTCGAGCACGTACCACTGGGCATGCTCGCCGGTGGTCGAGGTCATCAGGAGGCGCAGGCCCGGCCGCGCCACGCCTTCTTCCCAGCCCTCGATGATCGAGAGCGGATCGGCGATGTCGGTGCCGCCCCAGCCGTTGCCCGGGTTCGCCACCTGGAAGTAGCGCCCCGGCGTGGACTTGCGCCCCAGCATCTGGATGCCCGAAGGCGCCATGTCGAGGCAGCGCCCGGCCTGGTGCTCCGTAAGCACGCCGGTGATGTGGTCGTCCACCACCACCACCTCGTCGGCCACGCCCGCGAACTGGCGCGCGAAGATGCCCACGGCCGCCGAGCCGCAGCCCACGCGCATGCGCTGCTCTTCCACGCCATTGACGATGGGCGCTTTTCCGGCCTGGATGACGAGCGTGGAGCCGCCGTCGATGGTGCATTCGACGGCCTTCTTGTTGCCCAGCAGCTGCATCAGCTCGGCCGTCATGCGGCCTTCCTTCTTGCTGCCGCCGGTGAGGTGGTGCACGCCGCCAAGGGACAGCATCTGCGAGCCGTATTCGGCCGTGGTGACATGGCCGACCACCTCGCCGCGGTAGCGCACATTGGCCTGCTCGGAGCCGAGGAAGCGGTCGGTGTCGATCTTCACCTTGAAGCTGCAGTAGCTGAAGATGCCTTCGGTGACCACGGTGACCATGTCGACGCCCTGGGCCTTGGAAGCGACGATGAACGGGGCCGGCTTGTAGTCGGGATAGGTGGTGGACGAGCCCACGCCGGTCACGAAGACTTCGTCGGCATGCAGCAGGTCGCCGTTCCAGTCGGGCACGCTGCCCTCGGCCTTCTCGGCGGCGGGCCGGTCGAAGGGCACCAGCACCGGGGCCTCGCCCGCGATCTCGCGGCGCAGCAGCAGCACCGGGTCGACGCGCACCAGCACGCCCTCCTTGTTCGCATAGCGGTCGCAGGCGCCGGTGCGGCCCTCGGAGATCTGGCACAGCACCGGGCAGGCGTTGCATTCGACCTTGGCGCTGCTCATCTTCTCGTTGCGCGGCGGTGCCTTGCCGAAGGCGCCGGCGCCGGTTTCGAAGGCCACCGGCATGTCCATGCCGGGCAGTCCGTCTGTCTTGGTGTGTTCTGTCATCGGGGCGATCTCGTGGGCGTGATGCGGGTCGGGCACGGGGAAACTCGGTCAGCGGAGGGTTGCAACAAACGTGCCGCCTGCCCGCTTGTGCACCGCCTTCCGTTTGTGTAGCATTCCCTACACTTTCATGTTGTGTTCACTACATTCGAGGTCAATGTAGCAAACAGGCCCGATGCTTGCAATGGTGTTTTCTCGCGGTGTTCATCGGGGTTTTTCCGACCAACGACAATGAAGGGTTCGCAGCCGGCCGGCGGCTGCATGCCCCATGGGCGTGCACTCCGGCCGAGCCACCTTCCACTGTTCCAACCAACTCTTGAGTTCCGTATGAGTGCTTTCAGCGAAGAACGCGTCCTGAGCGTCCACCACTGGACCGACC
This sequence comes from Variovorax sp. 01N425, assembly GCF_056399465.1. Lineage (NCBI taxonomy): Bacteria > Pseudomonadati > Pseudomonadota > Betaproteobacteria > Burkholderiales > Comamonadaceae > Variovorax > Variovorax sp. 01N425. The sequence continues at coordinate 7,865 of NZ_JBFTRJ010000002.1, forward strand.
GCCTGTTCACCTTCACCACCACGCGCGACCCGGCGCTGCGCTTCTCGAACGGCCATTTCACGATGATCGGCCTGAAGGTCAACAACAAGCCGCTGCTGCGCGCCTACAGCATCGTGAGCCCCAACTACGAGGAGCATCTCGAGTTCCTGAGCATCAAGGTGGAAGAAGGCCCGCTCACCTCGAAGCTGCAGCACATCCAGGTGGGCGACACCATCATCGTGGGCCGCAAGCCCACCGGCACGCTGCTGATCGACTACACGCTGCCCGGCAAGCGCCTGTACCTGTTCGGCACCGGCACCGGCCTCGCACCATTCATGAGCATCATCCGCGACCCGGACACGTATGAGAAGTTCGAGCAGGTCATCCTGGTGCACGGCGTGCGCCAGGTCGACGAGCTGGCCTACCACGACCTCGTGACCGACCACCTGCCCAAGCACGAGTTCCTGGGCGAGATGGTCGAGAAGCAGCTGCTCTACTACCCGACGGTCACGCGCGAGGAATTCCGCAACCAGGGCCGCATCACCGACCTGATCGAGACCAACAAGCTCACCGACGACCTCGGCCTGCCGCCGATCAACCCGGTGGAAGACCGCGTGATGCTGTGCGGCAGCCCGGGCCTCCTGGTGGACCTGAAGCACATCCTGGAGAAGCGCGGCTTCAAGGAAGGCAACACCTCGACGCCGGGCGATTTCGTGGTCGAACGCGCCTTCGCCGAAAAATAAGCCCCGCACCGCGCACGATGGCCGACAGCCGCACCGCCGCCAAGCCCCAGCGCCGCACCGGCGTGCGCGAGGCCGCGGCGCAGGCCACGCGCGACAGCATCCTGAAGTCGGCGACCAAGGTGTTCGCGAAGTACGGCTACGACGGCGGCAGCGTGGAGAAGATCTCCAAGGCCGCCAAGTCGTACGACCGCATGATCTACTACTACTTCGGCAGCAAGGAAGGCCTGTTCATCGCGGTGCTCGAAGGCATCTACAAGCGCATGGACGACGCCGAGGCCGCCATTGCGCTGGACGCCTCGCGGCCCGTGGAGGCGCTCACCGAAGTGATCCGCTTCGTGCTCGGCTACTACCGCAAGAACCCCGAGTTCGTGACGCTGCTGAACACCGAGAACCTGCACAAGGGCCGGCACATCTCGAAGTCGCTGCGGGCGCGCGAATACTCGTCGCGGGCGGTGGCGATCATTGCCGAGATCCTGGCCAGCGGCGCGGCCCAGGGCCTGTTCCGCCGCGACCTGAACGCGCGCGACATCTACCTGCTGATCGCGTCCACCGGTTACTTCTACACCTCGAACCGGCACACGCTCACGGCCTTCCTCGGCGAGCCGCTGGAGTCGCCCGAGGCGATCACGCATTGGGAAGACTTCGTGATCGAGACCGTGCTGCGCACCGTGCGCGCAGACGACATCCAGGAACAAGAGAACAACTCCCCACCCCACGACGAGGAAAAAATGACCCCCATCGCTCACGTTCGTTCGCGGCCCCCCAAGGGGGCGCAAGCCTCCCTTGGGGCGGCCCGGCGGGAGGCTTGACCAAATGGCAGAAATCGCAGCCGGCGCAAAGTCGGGCAAGGTCGTCATCAAGAACATAGGGCTGCTGCTCTCGGGCGACATCGACAAGCCCATCCTGGACGCCGACACCATCGTGGTGAACGACGGCCTGATCGTGGCGGTCGGCAAGGAAAAGGACTGCGACCTCGAAGGCGCGCAGACCGTCATCGACGCGAAGAAGACCTGCGTGGCGCCCGGCCTGATCGACAGCCACGTGCACCCGGTGTTCGGCGACTGGACGCCGCGCCAGGGGCAGATCGGCTGGATCGACTCCACCATGCACGGCGGCGTCACCACCATGATCTCGGCCGGCGAGGTGCACCTGCCCGGCCGGCCCAAGGACATCGTGGGCCTGAAGGCGCTGGCCATCACCGCGCAGCGCGCTTTCGACAACTTCCGCCCCGGCGGCGTGAAGGTGCTGGCCGGCGCGCCAGTGATCGAGAAGGGCATGGTCGAGAGCGACTTCAAGGAACTGGCCGAGGCCGGCGTGGGCCTGCTCGGCGAAGTGGGCCTGGGCTCGGTGAAGGCCGGCTACGAGGCCAAGGAGATGGTGGCCTGGGCGCGCAAGTACGGCATCCAGAGCACGATCCACACGGGCGGCCCGTCGATCCCGGGCTCGGGCCTGATCGACAAGGACGTGGTGCTGGAGGCCGACGCCGACATCATCGGCCACATCAACGGCGGCCACACCTCGCTGCCCGAGGCGCATGTGTGCGAGCTGTGCGAGAAGAGCTCGCGCGCGATCGAGATCGTGCACAACGGCAACGAGAAGGTGGCCATTGCCGCGGCCAAGGCCGCGCTCGAGCTCAAGTGCCCGCACCGCGTGATCCTCGGCACCGACGGGCCCGCGGGCTCGGGCGTGCAGCCGCTGGGCATCCTGCGCATGGTGGCCATGCTGTCGTCCATTGCAAACATCCCGGCCGAGCTGGTGTTCTGCTTTGCCACCGGCAACACGGCGAAGATCCGCAAGCTCAACTGCGGGCTGGTCGAAGTGGGCCGCGACGCCGACTTCGTCTTCATGGACCGCGCGCAGCATTCGCCCGCGCCGGGCCTGCTCGAGAGCGTGCAGCTCGGCGACATCCCGGGCGTGGGCATGGTGATGATCGACGGCATCGTGCGCTGCGGCCGCAGCCGCAACACGCCGCCGGCGACCGAGATTCCGGTGGTGCTGCCGGCGGCGCACTGAGGCGCCTTCGGCTCAGGGGCTGCGCCGCGGCTTGAAGACGAGGTGCCGCGCGGCCAGGAAGTTGACCGCCATTCCCGCGCAGCTGCCGGCCGCAACGCCGAGTGCGGGCACCCACGGGCCTTCGAGCCAGTGCAGCACCAGCACATAGGCGCCGTAGTTGACGACCGCGCCGCCCAGCATGGTGGCGAGATAGCCGAGGTACTCGCGCACGATCGGCGTTGCCGCGCCCAGGGCGCGCCGCGCCGCGAAGGTGTAGCGCCGGTTCAGCGCCCAGGTGGTGGTGGCGGCCGCCAGGAAGGACAGCACGCGCGCGCCGTACCAGCCCAAAAGCGGCGCCGCAAGGTACAGCACGGCCACGTCGACCACCAGCCCGATGACCCCGACCACCGCAAACGCCAGGAACTCGCGGCCGGCCTTCATGGCTTGCGGCGGAACTGCCCGACGCCGGGTATCGCGAGGTAGCGCAGCCGCTTGGCTTCGCGGCGGGCGAGCCGGATCGCGTGCATCACGACGCCGCAGACCATCGACAGCATGGCGGCCAGCATGGCGCCGGTCGCCAGCACCGCCGTGGGGAGCCGGGGCACCAGGCCGGTGTGCAGGTAGGTGAGCAGCAGCGGAATGGCCAGCGCGATCGCGCCCGCCGCGAGCACTGCCGCAAGGATCGAGAAGAACTGCAGCGGCCGCTCGCTGATGAACAGCTTGCAGATGGTCTTCAGGATGCGCCAGCCGTCGCGGTAGGTCGAGAGCTTGCTGTGCGAGCCTTCGGGCCGCGTGCTGTAGGCGGTGTCGAACTCGGCATGGGGCATGCGCAGCTCGAGCGCGTGCACCGTGAGTTCGGTCTCGATCTCGAAGCCCTGCGAGAGCGCCGGGAACGACTTGGCGTAGCGGCGCGAGAACACGCGGTAGCCCGAGAGCATGTCGGTCAGGCCGCCGCCGAAGAGCTGCGCCACGGCGCCCGTGAGCAGCCGGTTGCCGAAGCGGTGGCCGGCGCGGTAGGTGAGCGCGTTCTGCCCATCGTCGACTCGGCAGCCCACCACCATGTCGAGGTTGCGCTCCACCAGCGCATCCACCAGCCGCGGCGCGCTGGCCACGTCGTAGGTGGCGTCGCCGTCGACCGTCACGTACACGTCGGCCTCGACGTCGGCGAACATGCGCCGCACGACGTTGCCCTTGCCGGGCGCGGCCACGTGCGTGACCGTGGCGCCGCTCGCGCGTGCGATGGCGGCCGTGTCGTCGGTCGAGTTGTTGTCGAAGACGTGGATCTCGGCCTCGGGCAGCGCCGCGCGGAACTGCGCGACCACCTGCGCGATCGACAGCGCCTCGTTGTAGCAGGGGATCACCGCCGCGATGCGGATCGGGGCGCGGGCGGCGGCGGATGGGTTGTCGTCGGTCATGGTGCGGTCGAGAGAATGCGGTAGACCCGGCCACCGTCTTTTTCGTACAGCAGGGCGAAATGTTCGTCGAAGCCGGGCCGCGTGGCCAGCGTGGGCACCATCGAGGTCGGCATGACGATGGCCGTGAATCCCTTGGCGGCCAGCTTGCGCGCCATGTCGCCCGGAAGCAGCAGCAGGAAATCGCGGTAGCGCCACGGGCCGAGCGTATCGCCCCAGATCGGATTGGGCCCGTAGTAGATCGCCTCGTTCAGCGCGATCTGGTAGACGCGCCCGTCGGCATGCTGGCGCAGGTAGTCCATGGCGGCATAGCCCGGCACATGCTGGCGCAGGAAAGCCTCGCGGGTTTCGGGCGTGGGCGAGATCATCGTCACCTTGCCCGCAGTCTGGCGCAGCGACACCGCGGCCAGCGCGGCCAGCAGCAGCACGACGATCCAGTCGCCGGCAAGGGCCAGGCGTCCGGCGGGTGCGGCGGCGGCAGGCGCGGCCTCCACCGGCCCGCCCTTGGCCCCGAAGACGCGGCGCACGCCCGCAGCGATCCCGCCGAACAGCACCTGCCAGCCGATGGCCGCCATCAGCGCGAGCAGCGGGAACGAGGCCGTGAGGTAGCGCGGATAGCGCGAAGTCAAGAGCCACACGGCCACCGAATAGAAGCAGAACCAGCCCGCGGCGCGCAGCGCGGCCGAACGCTTCCACAGCAGGCTGAACGGTGCCAGGAACACGGCCCAGATCAGCGCGTTGGGCCGCGCCGCATGGTCGCGCACGTCGGCCACCTGCTGCACGTAGTCGGCCGGGATCCAGTCGGTGAAGCCGAACACGCGCGCGCCGATGGGGTTGAACGGATCGCCCGTCATGATGGCGTTGCGCGCGTACCAGTACACGCAAGGAACCAGGAAACAGAGCAGCGCCAGCGCCCAGGCCTTGGGCCGGCGCTCGTGCCACACCACGAACAGCGCCACCAGCGGCAGGAAGGTGAGCGCCTGGTACTTGGATCCCGCGGCCACGCCCAGGCAGAACGCCGCCAGCCCGAGCCAGCGCGTGCCGCCCGGCAGCGGCTCTGATTCACGCCACCACCACAGCGCCACGCAGGCACTGAGCACGAAGAGCGCCACGCCCATGTCGATCAGCGCGTTCGAATAGTCGCCGATGCCGATCCAGATGGCCGCGCCGATGCAGGCCGTGAGCCGGTTCGCATGCTGGATGCCGAGGCGGTAGACCATCACCGCCGAAATCACTCCGGCCAGCGCATTGAGGAAGTGCGGCAGCACGTCGTCGCCCAGCTGCAGCGCGGCCGCGTAGAGCAGGTTGTAGTTGTAGGGGAACCAGGGGTAGCGCAGCCACTCGTGGATGCCCAGCGAGCCCTGCTGCGCCACCAGCCGCGCATAGGGCAGGTGGTACATCAGCTCGTCGAAGGCGGCGGGCGGCGCGAGCGGCGCGACCAGCGCGGGCAGCGCCACCAGCGCCAGCGCGATGGCGGCGATCCTTTCGGCGCGGGTCCATGGCGCGGCGGGGGCACCAGCGACGTGCAGCGCCCGCGCTTCCCGCCACCAGGGCCGCAGCTGCAGTGCGGCCGCCAGCACGCCGGCAGCGATCAGTGCCACGGTGGCGCCCGGCTTGAATGCGCCGAAGATCGCGAGCAGCTGGAAGGCGCAGATGAAAAGGCCCACGCCCAGGGCCGCCGCCATGGCCGCCTCCAGCCCCGCGTCCCGGCGCGGCGGCGGCGCCAGGCGCGCCAGCAGCGCGCGGCCGAAGCCCCAGCAGCCAAGCACAAAGACCGCCAGTGCCGCATAGTGCGCGGCAGCAAACATCAGCTTCTGAATAACAACTCCCGGCGCCGGGCGGCCACGCCGGCCGGCAGGTTCAAAGGTTCGGCGCCAGCAGGCGCTCGAGTTCGGATTCGCTGGTCCGGCGGCGCGCCGCCTGGTCCTGCAACTGGTCGTGCCCGATCTTGCCGACGTTGAAGTAGGTCGACTCGGGATGGCTCAGGTAGAAGCCGCTCACGCTGGCGGCGGGCATCATAGCGAGGCTTTCGGTCAGCGTCATGCCAATGTCCGCGCAACCCAGAAGGTCGAACATCGGGCGCTTCACGCTGTGGTCGGGGCAGGCCGGGTAGCCAGGCGCGGGGCGGATGCCGCGGTATTTCTCGGCGATCATGTCCTCGTTGCTGAGGCCCTCATCGGGCGCATAGCCCCAGAGGTCGGTGCGCGCGCGGTGGTGCAGCGATTCGGCAAAGGCCTCGGCCAGCCGGTCGGCCAGCGCCTTGAGCATGATGGCGGAATAGTCGTCGAGGTCGTCGATGAAGTACTTCTCCTTCTTCTCGACGCCCAGGCCCGCCGTCACTGCGAACACGCCCACGTAGTCTTTCAGCCCGCTGTCCTTGGGCGCGACGAAGTCGGCCAGGCAGCGGCTCGGGCGCATCACGCCGTCGATCACCTGCTTCTCGGTCTGCTGGCGCATGCCGTACCAGGTGAGCGCGACTTCGCTGCGCGTCTCGTCGGTGTAGAGCTCGATGTCGTCGTCGTTCACCGTGTTGGCGGGCCAGAAGCCGACCACGCCGCTCGCGCTGAGCCAGCGGCCCTCGATCAGGCGCTTGAGCATGCGCTGGCCGTCGGCGTACACGCGCACGGCCTCGGTGCCGACCACTTCGTCCTTCAGGATGGCCGGGAACGGGCCCGCGAGATCCCAGGTCTGGAAGAACGGGCCCCAGTCGATGTACTTCGCGAGTTCGGTCAGGTCGAAGTTCTTGAACAGGCGCCGGCCAATGAACTTGGGCACCGGCGGCGTGTAGCCGGACCAGTCGACCGGCGTCTTGTTGGCGCGCGCCTTGGCCAGCGGCCACAGCGGCACCTGCTTCTTGTTGGCATGCTGCGTGCGCACCTTCTCGTAGTCGGCGTTGATCTCGTCGATGTACGCGGTGGCCTGGTCGCTCAGCAGGCTCTGCGCCACGCTCACGCTGCGGGAAGCGTCGGGCACGTAGACCACCGGGCCTTCGTAGTGCGGCGCAATCTTGACTGCGGTGTGCACGCGGCTGGTGGTGGCGCCGCCGATTAGGAGCGGAATCTTCCGGATGCGGAAGTGGTCGTCCTTCTGCATCTCGCCGGCCACGTACTGCATTTCTTCGAGGCTCGGCGTGATGAGGCCCGACAGGCCCACGATGTCCGCGCCCTCGACCTTCGCCTTGGCGAGGATCTCGTGGCACGGGACCATCACGCCCATGTTCACCACTTCGAAGTTGTTGCACTGGAGCACGACGGTGACGATGTTCTTGCCGATGTCGTGCACGTCGCCCTTCACGGTGGCGATGATGATCTTGCCCTTGGTGCGCACGTCGCGGCCCGCGGCCTCGTCCTGGCGCTTTTCTTCCTCGATGTAGGGAATGAGGTGGGCCACGGCCGACTTCATCACGCGCGCCGACTTCACCACCTGCGGCAGGAACATCTTGCCCTGGCCGAACAGGTCGCCCACGATGTTCATGCCGTCCATCAGCGGCCCCTCGATCACGTGCAGCGGCCGCCCGCCCTTGGCAAGGATCTGCCGGTAGGCCTCCTCGGTGTCCTCGACGATGAAGTCGGTGATGCCGTGCACCATCGCGTGCGAGAGGCGCTGGTTGACGTGCACCGGGTGCTCCGGCGTGCCGCGCCATTCGAGCTTCTTGCTGTCGTCCTTGGCGCCGCTCTTGGCGGTCTCGGCCACTTCGACGAGGCGCTCTCCCGCATCGGGGCGGCGGTTGAGCACCACGTCTTCCACGCGCTCGCGCAGCGTGGGCTCGAGGTCGTCGTACACGCCCACCATGCCGGCATTGACGATGCCCATGTCCATGCCGGCCTGGATCGCGTGGTACAGGAACACGGTATGGATCGCTTCGCGCACCGGGTCGTTGCCGCGGAAGCTGAAGCTCACGTTGCTCACGCCGCCCGACACCTTGGCGCCTGGCAGGTTCTCTTTGATCCAGCGCACGGCATTGATGAAGTCGACCGCGTAGTTGTCATGCTCCTCGATGCCGGTGGCAATCGCGAAGATGTTGGGGTCGAAGATGATGTCCTCGGGCGGAAAGCCCACCTCGTCCACCAGGATGCGGTAGGCGCGCTCGCAGATCTCGATCTTGCGCTGGTAGGTGTCGGCCTGGCCTTTCTCGTCGAAGGCCATCACCACCGCGGCGGCGCCGTAGCGCCTCACGAGCTTGGCCTCGTGCTTGAACTTGTCGACGCCTTCCTTCATGGAGATGGAGTTGACGATGCCCTTGCCCTGGATGCAGCGCAGGCCGGCCTCGATCACCTCCCACTTGGAGCTGTCGACCATCACCGGCACGCGCGCGATGTCGGGCTCGCTGGCGATCAGGTTCAGGAAGCGCACCATGGCGGCCTTGCTGTCGAGCATGGCCTCGTCCATGTTGATGTCGATCACCTGCGCGCCGTTCTCCACCTGCTGGCGCGCCACGGCCAGGGCGTCCTCGAACTGGCCGTTCAGGATCATCCGCGCGAAGGCCTTGGAGCCGGTGACGTTGGTGCGCTCACCGATGTTGACGAACAGCGACCCGGCATCGATGGCCACGGGCTCGAGGCCGGACAGCTTCATCGGGGGGACGCGGGGCGTGGAAACTTCTTCGCTCATGGGGGCTCACCTGGGCAGGAAAAAACGTCAGGTGAGCGTCGTTTGTTGCGGCTTGCGCCCCGGCCGGCGGGGCGCCTTCCAAGCCTGACGGCGGGCCTCTTGATGCGGGCCGCCGCTGCAACGCTCCTTGGAAGGGAGCGCAATTTTACCGGCTGCGACAAGGGCCGCGGCCGCCAGGGGCGTTCAGGCGCCCTGCCCGGCCGCCGCTGCCGAGCCGGCCTTGGCGGGCGCGGCCGAGGCCGGCAGCCCGAACACCCGGTCGAAGCCCCAGTTGAAGACGAAGGTGTAGACCAGGAAGAACACCACCAGGCCCAGGTCCATCACCAGCGCCTGCCACAGCGTCACGCCCAGGCCCCAGGCGAACAGCGGCACCAGCACCGCGATCAACCCGCCCTCGAAGCCGATGGCATGCGCCATGCGCCGGCGCACGCTGCGCCCACGCACCGCCTGGCGCGACTCCCAGCGCTCGAACAGGGCGTTGAAAACCAGGTTCCAGATCACGGCGATGACCGAGGCGGCCACCGCGAGCACGCCCGAATGGCCGAGCCCGGCGTCGGTCATCAGCGCCAGCCCGGCACTTGCGGCCACGATGGCGATGCCTTCGTAAAGGCTGATGTAGACGACGCGGCGCTGAAACCCCTGCATGGCTTTTCCCCTGGCAAATGAAAACGATGGCTGGACTTTATTTGCTGTTTGCTGATATAAAAAGTCAACTTGTTTCAGTTTTATTGATAGATCAGCCGATGGCTTTCTCCAGCGACAACGTCGAGGTCTTCCTGGCCGTGATCGACCACGGCTCCTTCTCGGCCGCGGCGCGCGCGCTGCGCAAGGTGCCCTCGGCCGTCAGCATGGCCATTGCCAACCTCGAGGCCGAACTGGCCCTGCCGCTGTTCGACCGCAGCGGCCGCGAGCCGCAGCCGACCGCCGCCGCCCGCTCGCTGGAGCCGCAGGCGCGCCTCCTGGCGGCGCAGCTGAAGCAGCTTCAGGTGCAGGCCCTGGCGCTCACGCAGGGCCTGGAAAACCGCCTCACGCTGGCCATTGCGCCCGAGCTGCTGGCCGCGCCCTGGAGCGGGCCGCTGGCCGCGCTGGCCGAGGAATATCCGCTGCTGCAGGTCGAGGTGCTGGCCGCGCCGCAGGCCGATGCGCTGGCGCTGCTGCACAGCGGCCGCGCACAGCTGGCGCTGGTGTTCGAGCGCCCGAGCCTCGACGGGCGCGAGGGGTTCCAGGAAGTCGGCAGCGACACCATGGTGGCCGTGATGGCGCCCGGCCACCCGGTGCTGCTGGCGGCCGCCGGCGAGCGGCTGCGCGAGGAGCACTTGACGAACACCCGGCAGATCGTGGTGGCGGGGCGCGATCTCGCCACCAGCGACCCGCGCTTCGTGTTCGCGCGCCACGTCTGGCGCACCGACAACGCGCTGGCCGCGCTGAGCCTGATCACGGCCGGCCTTGGCTGGGGCTGGCTGCCGCGCAATTTCGCCAGGCCGCACGTGGCCGCCGGCGCGCTGGTCGAGATTCCGTTCGAGAACCTCAGCAACGGGCTCGACCTGTGGGTCGACGTGGTGTGGTCGCGCGAGCGGCCGCTGGGCCTCGGCGCGCAGCGCTTCGTGGCGCTGATTGCGCGCGACCGGCAGGCCGCGGCGGGCATTTCCGCCGCCGACGATCCGCGGGGCTGATCAGTCGCGGTGGCCGTGACCACCGCCCTTTCCACCGCCACCATGGCCGTGGCCGCCACCCCTGCCGCCGCCTTCACCGCCGCCATGCGGGCGTCCGCCGCCACCGGCGCCGGGCCGGCCACCGCCCGGATGCATCTGCGGCTGGCCGGGCGGCGGTCCGGGCCGGAAGGCCGGCTGGGGCCGCGGCGGCTTGATGCCCGGGTCGGCCGGCGGGCGATAGCCCGGCCCCGGCCGTGGCGGGCGGTAGCCCGGTCCCGGTTGCGGATGGAAGCCGGGCCCCGGCGCGGGCTTGAACCCCGGGCCCGGCCACGGCCTCGGCTGCCAGGCCGGCCGCACCGGCGGCGGGGGACGCCAGCCGGGCATCGGCGGCGGCGGCGGCCGGCCGCCCCACCAGCGGCGCTCGCCGTACCAGGGCCGGTCGCGGTAGTAGTCGGCCCAGTAGCTGCCGATCACGAAGGTGACGACGGGCACGCCAATCACCGCGGCGTAGCTGGCCAGCGGCACGCGCCGCTCCTGGTAGGCGTAGTCCAGGCTCCGGGCCCAGACCCAGCCGCGCCCGCCGTCGGGCAGCACCACGTCGCACCAGCTGTAGCCGCCGGTACAGCCGATCACGTCGAGCGGCTGGCCCGGGCCGAGCCGCGCCACCAGCGGATAGTCGCCCGAGGGCCCGGCCCGCAGGTTGACCGCGCCGCGCGTGAAGGCCTGCTGCGCCGCGGCGGCCATCGGCAGGGCGAGCGCAACGGCGCCGATGCCGATCCAGCGCATGGAGAGTTTGTTGTTCATGACGAGGCTTCCTTTGCGCCGCCAGCCTAGGCGGCGGCCCGGATGCCGTCAATCAGCCGGGAGCGCGACAGCGCCGGGCGCCGGTCAGGCTGCTTCGCGGTAGAAGCCGTTGTTGTTCAACAGCCGGCCTGTCATCGGCGCCACGGCTTTGCCGATGGCCGCGATATGGTCCGGCGTGGTGCCGCAGCAGCCGCCCACGATGTTGACCAGCCCTTCGGCCGCGAACTCGTGCAGCAGCCGCGAGGTGACGTCGGGCGTCTCGTCGAAGCCGGTCTCGCTCATCGGATTGGGCAGGCCCGCGTTCGGATAGCAGCTGATGAAGGTGTCGCCCGCCACCTTGGCCAGTTCCTGGATGTAGGGCCGCATCAGCGCCGCGCCCAGCGCGCAGTTGAGCCCGATGGCCAGCGGCTGCGCATGGCGCACGCTGTGCCAGAACGCGGTGACGGTCTGGCCGCTCAGGATGCGGCCCGAGGCGTCGGTCACGGTGCCGCTGATGATCAGCGGCAGGCGCTGGCCGCTGTTGTCGAAATACTCGTCGACCGCGAACAGCGCGGCCTTGGCATTGAGCGTGTCGAAGATGGTCTCGACCAGGATCAGGTCCGAACCGCCCTCGACCAATGCCTCGGTCTGCTCGTAGTAGGCCGCGCGCAATTGCTCGAAGTCGATGTTGCGCGCGCCGGGGTCGTTCACGTCGGGGCTGATGCTCGCGGTCTTGGGCGTCGGGCCGAGGGCGCCGGCCACGAAGCGCGGCTTGTCCGGCGTGCTGAACTTGTCGCAGGCCGCACGCGCGAGCTTCGCCGATTCGAGGTTCATCTCGCGTGCGAGGTGGGCCATCTTGTAGTCCTCCTGCGCGATGGTGGTCGCGCCGAAGGTGTTGGTCTCGATCAGGTCGGCGCCGGCCGCGAGGTAGCCCTCGTGGATGTCGCGGATCACGTCGGGCCGCGTCAGCGAGAGCAGCTCGTTGTTGCCCTTGACGTCGCGCTCGAAGTCCTTGAAGCGCTCGCCGCGGTACTGCTCCTCGGTGAGCTTGAAGCGCTGGATCATCGTGCCCATCGCGCCATCGAGGATGGCGATGCGCTTTTCGAGGATGCCGGCAAGCGCCTGGCCGCGGGTATAGATGACGGGCTTCATAGCCCCCGATTGTAGGAAGCGGGGCTGCCCCTGGCCGGCGTCGGTGCTTTAGCGGCGTTCGACGAATTCCAGCACCGCCTCGATCATGCGCCGCACATGCGGCTGCACGCCGGCCGCGACCTCGGGCAGGTAGTCGAAGGGCAGCTTCTCCTGCATGTAGCTCGACTGCGTCATCTCCAGCTGCACCGCGTGCACGCCGGCCGCGGGGTTGCCGTACTGGCGCGTGATGTAGCCGCCGGTGAAGCGGCCGTTGAGCACGCCCGTGTAGCCGGTGGCCGATTCGGCAATGCCCAGCAGCGTGGCGGCCAGCGCCGGATCGCAGCTGCTGCCCTTGCCGGTGCCCAGGTTCAGGTCGGGCAGCTTGCCCTCGAAGAAGCGCGGCAGCACCGAGCGGATCGAGTGCGCGTCCCACAGCGCGATGGTGCCGTGCGCGGCCTTCAGGCGGTCGAGCTCGGCCTGCAGCTGCCGGTGGTAGGGCTGCCAGATGGCGTCGCGGCGCGCGGCGATTTCCGCGTCGTTGGGCAGGTCGTCGGCGGACGCGTAGACCGGCGTGTCGTCGAAGGTGTCGACCGGGCACAGGCCCGTGACGCTCTGGCCCGGGTAGAGGCTGGCGCCATCCGGCGGGCGGTTCAGGTCGACCACGTAGCGCGAATGCGTGGCAACGAGCACCGAGGCGCCGAGTTCGTCGGCAAAGTCGTAGAGCCGTTCGAGGTGCCAGTCGGTGTCGGGCACCTGGCGCGCCTCGTCGGTCAGGCGGGCGGCGAGCGCGGGCGGCACGTAGGTGCCGACGTGCGGCATGGAGATCAGCAAGGGACGCGTGCCCTGGCGGAAGCGGAAGGCGGGTTCGGTGGTGGTGAAGCTCATGGGACTCTAATTTTCAAGGAGAAGCTGGCTGCGCGCCGCGACGAAGGCGGCGGCGGCCTCGGCGTGCAGGGCATGGCGGCCGGCCGCCACGCGCGGCTGGCCCGCGACCCAGACGGTGTCGATGGCCGAGGTGCGGTGGCTCGCAAAGACGTGCGACGACAGCATGTCGGGCGCCGGCAGGCCCTGCAGCGCAAGCTGCGCGGCATCGAGCACGACGAAGTCGGCCTGCTGCCCCGCGGCCAGGCCGCCGATGGCCCGGCCCGAGGCCTGCGCGCCGCCGCGCACCGCTTCGAGCGTGAGCGCGGTGGCCACATGCGGCTGCGCCGCGCTGGCGCCGACGTTGCGCTGCCGCCAGGCCAGGCGCTGGCTGTATTCGAGCATCAGCAGCTCTTCCGCGGCATTGACCGTGGCATGGCTGTCGGAGCCCAGGCCCCAGGCGCCGCCGTGGTGGCGCCAGGCGGAAAAATCGAAGATGCCGTCGCCCAGGTTGGCCTCGGTGGTCGGGCACAGGCCGGCGACCGCGCCGCTCTTTGCGGCACGCTCGTATTCGGCCGCGTCCATGTGCGTGGCATGCACCAGGCACCAGCGCGCATCGACCGGCGCATGGTCGAGCAGCCAGGCCACGGGCCGCTGGCCGCTCCAGGCCACGCAGTCGTCGACCTCCTTGGTCTGTTCGGCGATGTGGATGTGGATCGGCGCGCCCGGGTCGATGGCCTCGAGCCCCGCCACGGCTTCGCGCAGCGCATCGGGCGGCACGGCGCGCAGCGAATGCGGCGCGAGCCCCAGGCGGGCCGAAGGACCGCCTTGCGGTCCGGGTGCACCCTGCGCCTCGCATGCGGGCTTGAGGGTGTCGAGCAGGCGCAGCATCGAATCCGTCGAGCGGATGAAGCGGCGCTGGCCCTCGTTGGGCGGCAGTCCGCCGAAGCCGCTGGCCTGGTAGAGCACGGGCAAGAGCGTGAAACCGATGCCGGCCTTCTTCGCGGCGCGCAGCAGCGCGAGGCTCAGCGTCGCATCGTCGGCATAGGGGCGGCCATCGGCATCGTGGTGCACGTACTGGAACTCGCACACGCTGGTGTAGCCCGCCTCGAGCATCTCGGCATAGAGCCAGGTCGCGATGGCCTCCATCTGCTGCGGGCCGAGGCGCGCGGCAAAGCGGTACATCAGCGTGCGCCAGCTCCAGAAACTGTCCTGCTGCTGGGCGCGGTATTCGGTGAGTCCCGCGAAGGCACGCTGGAAGGCATGCGAATGCAGGTTGGGCATGCCGGGGATCACGGGGCCTTTTGCCACCTGCGCGCCCGCTGCCGGCGGGGCCGCGGGCTGCACCTGCGTGAGCTGGCCGGCCTCGTTCCACGACAGCCGCACGTTCTTTGCCCATCCGCCGGGCAGCAGCGCATCGGCCGCGAACAGCGTGTTCATTGGGCAGCTCCCACGGCGATGCGGCCCTGGCGCACGACGGTGCGCACCGGGCGCTGGCCGAACCAGTAGGCGAGCTCGGCTGCGTCGCGCACGTTCCAGAGCACGAAGTTGGCGGGCATGCCTTCGGCGATCGCGCCGTGCGTTTTCTGCAGGCCCAGCGCGCGCGCCGCATGCACGGTGACGCCCGCCAGCGCCTCGGGCACCGTGAGGCGGAACAGCGTGCAGGCCATGTTCATCATCAGCAGCAGGCTCAGCGCGGGCGAGGTGCCGGGGTTGTGGTCGGTCGACACGGCCATCGGCACGCCGGCCGCGCGCAGCGCCTCGATCGGTGGCAGGTGCGTGTCGCGCAGCGTGTAGTAGGCGCCGGGCAGCAGCACGGCCACGGTGCCTGATTGGCGCATGGCCTCGATGCCTTGGGCCGACAGGTGCTCGATGTGGTCGCACGAGAGCGCGCCGTAGCGCGCGGCGAGCGCGGCGCCGCCCATGTCGGAGAGCTGCTCGGCATGCAGCTTGACCGGCAGGCCCAGCGCCTTCGCGGCCTGGAACACCTGCTCGGTTTCCGCGAGCGTGAAGGCGATGCGTTCGCAGAACACGTCGACCGCATCGACCAGCCCCTCGGCCGCGAGCGCGGGCAGCATCTCATTGCAGACGAGATCGATGTAGTCGCCGCTGCGGCCCGCGTACTCGGGCGGCAGCGCATGCGCGCCCAGGAAGGTGGTGCGCACCGTGACGCCATAAGCCTCGCCCAGGCGCCGCGCCACGCGCAGCTGCTTGCGCTCATGCTCGAGCGCCAGGCCATAGCCCGACTTGATCTCGATCGCGCAGACGCCGTCGGCCAGCAGCTGTTCGAGCCGCGGCGCGGCCTGCGCGAAGAGCGCGTCTTCATCGGCCTCGCGCGTGGCGCGCACCGACGAGACGATGCCGCCGCCGGCCTTCGCCACTTCTTCGTAGCTGGCGCCCGCGAGCCGCATCGCGAACTCGTTGGCGCGCTGGCCGCCGTAGACCAGGTGCGTGTGGCAATCGACCAGGCCGGGCGTGACGAGCGCGCCGCGGCCATCGTGCGGCGGCAGGCCTGCGAACTCGGCCGGCAGGGCGCTGCGTGCGCCGACCCAGCGGACCGTGCCTTCGGCCACCGCGATGGCGGCTTCGGTGTCGGCGTCCGGGGTTGTGCCGGGCGCGGCGCCGGGCACCAGGCGGAGCCCCGTCCAAAGGCCGTCGGCCGATGGGAATGTGCTTGCGGATGTCATGTCTTGTCTGGTGTTTGCACAGCTTACGCCGGCACGATGCGGATCGCAGCCAGCCGCGCGCCTTCCTGCGCGGGCTCGGCCTGCCATGCCTGCGCACTGTCGGTCCAGTACAGGCCTTCGCCCTCGCGGCAGGGCTCGCCGTTCAGGCGCCATGCGCCGCCAAGCGCGAGCAGCACGCCGTGCGGTGCGGCCTCGACGGCCGATGCGTGGTCTAGCACCTGCACGTCGGCGCGCCACTGGCCATGGCGCGTCATGATGTTGAAGTCGTTCGATGCGCCGCCGAGCAGCGTGCAGTCGATCGCGTCGTCGCCGCTGAATGCGAACGGCCGGTGCGGCACGTCGAGCCGGTGCTCGATGCGCCCGTCGTGCGTGAACAGCCGCACGCCGTCGCCTTCGAGCAGCATGATGCTGCGGTCCACGCCCGCGAAAGTCGAGAACGGTCCGGCCGCCGCGATGGTCGCGATGCTCGCGCGCCAGCCGAAGCCATCGAGCCCCGCGCCCTGCGGCCAGCTCGCGATCTCCTGCGTGGTGCCGCCGCCGTTCTTCCAGGGCATGGCCGGAAGAGAGCTGCGAGAGAAGCGCTGCACGTTATTCATGACCGGTCCTCTTGCCCCTTCCCCTTCCGGGGGAAGGCTGGGATGGGGGCCGCGCCCAACGAGCGCTGTGCGAAGGGCAAGGCCGTCGCGCCCCCACCCCGGCCCTCCCCCGGGAGGGGAGGGAGAAATGCAAATGCGAATGCAGCGCCGCTCATCGCATCAACCCGCCTTGGCGCAGCTTCTGCTCGAAGTGCCTGAGGACCAGCGTCATCGTGCCCGTGAGCACGAAATACACGAGCGCAATCGCCAGGTAGACCTCGAGCGAGCGGTACGACACGCTGATGATCTTCTGCCCTTCATGCATCACGTCGTGGATCGTCAACAGAGACACCAGCGCCGAGTTCTTGATGAGCGCAATGAACTCGTTGCCCAGCGGCGGAATCATGCGCACCACGGCCTGCGGCAGCACGATCTCGCGCATCGCGGTGCCGGGCGTCATGCCCAGCGACTGCGCCGCCATGGTCTGGCCCTTGTCGATCGACTGGATCGCGCCACGCACGATCTCCGACACGTAGGCACCCGAATACACGCCGAGCCCCAGCACGCCGCACAGGAAGGCCGGCAGCAGGATGCCGAAGTGCGGCAGTCCGAAGAACAAAATGAAAAGCTGCACCAGCAGCGGCGTGCCACGGATCGCTGCCACGTACGCCGTGCACGCGCCGTAGAGCCAGCGCCGCTTCGGGTTGAGCCGGCCGATGCCCACCAGCAGGCCCAGCACGCAGCCGAGCGCGAGCGCGCAGGCGGTGATCTCCACCGTGACCAGCGCGCCGCGCAGCAGGTCGGGCCAGCCCTGCCAGACCGGCGAAAAATCGAGATCCATGGGTCAGCCTTTTCGGCGGCCGAGCGCCGGGCCGCCCCAAGCCGGCCGCGCCTCCCCCATGGGGGGTGGAGTTACACGCGCGCAGCGCGTGAAAAGCCGGGGGGCTGACATTACTTGAACCACTTGGCGACGATCTGCGCGTAGGTGCCGTCGGCCTTGAGCTTCTCGATGGCGCCGTTCACCGCCTTGGTGAGTTCGGGCGTGTCCTTGCGGATGGCCATGCCGTATTCCTCGGTGGTGATCTGCTCGGGCAGCACCTTGAGGCCGCCGCGCGTGCGCACGTACTGGTAGGCGGCGGGCTTGCCGGTCACGGCGGCATCGGCGCGGCCGATGTCGACGAGGTTGAACATCTCCTGGTTCTTCTCGACTTCCATCAGCTGCACCTGCGGGAATTTCTCCTTGGTGTAGGCGACCGACTTGGTGCCCACCTGCACGCTGACCTTCTTGCCGTTGATGTCGGCCGGCGCCTTGATGGCCGTGTTGCCGTCCTTCACCATCACCACGAGGCCGCCCGCGTAGTAGGGCACGGTGAAGTCGACGACCTTCCTGCGCTCGTCGGTGATGTAGATGGCCGAAACCGCCATGTCGAAGCGCTTGGAAATGAGGCCCGGCACGAGCCCCTTGAAGTCGATGTCGATCCATTCGATCTTGCGGCCCAGCGTCTTGCCGATGGCCTCGACCAGCTCCACGTCGAAGCCCGTGCGCTTGCCGTTCTCCACGAACTCCATCGGCGGGAAGGTGGCGTCGGTGGCCACGCGCAGCGGCTCGCCCTGCGCCTGCGCGGTGGCGGCAAAGCCGAAGAAGGCGAGGCTGGAGAGTGCGGCGGCAACGAGGGTACGGCGGGTGTTCATGTGAAGGCTTCCGTGGGTTTGAAAAAGAAAGAGGGAAAGAAAGGCAGCGATCGGCTATTGCAGCGCGCGCGAGATGCGCGCCGCGGTGACGACGGTGAGGGCGGCCCATGCAGCTTCCATGCCCCCGGCGCGCGTGAGCGGCGCCATGAGCGTGATCGCGCCGCGCAGCCGCCGGCCCGGGCCGAGCACCGGTGCGCTCGCGCCCCAGACGCCCGCGTCGACCTCGCCATGGGTCACGGCATGGCCGGCCTCGCGGATCGCGTCGAGCTCGGCGGCACGCTCGGCGCGGCGGCCGGGGTTGTCGCCAAGGCTGTCGAGCAGGGCGTCGCGCTGATCGGGCGGCAAATGGGCCAGCAGGCATTTGGCGCTGGCGCCGTCGCGCGCCGGCACGCTGCGGCCGCGGTCGAACGAGCAGCGCAGCGACTGCTCGCTGTCGATCATCTCCAGGCACACGACGCGGTCGTTGACCAGCGTGACCAGCGCCACGCTTTCATGGCTTTGCTGCGCGAGCGCGCGCATGTCGGCGCGCGCGGCCATGACGAGATCGGAGTTGCCGTCGAAGCCGCTCGCGAGCTGCACGCTCACGGGGCCGGGCGAATAGCGTCCGTCGGTCTCCATCACGAAGCCCCAGCGCCGCAGCACCGCGATCTGCCGGTACAGCGTGCTCTTGACGAGGCCCGTGGCTTCGGCGAGTTCGGCCGCGCTCATCGCCGACTTGCTCTGCGCCAGCACCGACAGCACGCGCAGGGCGCGGTCGTTGTGGGCGGAAGCTTCGGGCATGGACGTCATCTGGGCCAATCGCGGGGCGTCGAAAGTGGATGCGGTGTGCAGTATCTTGCCCACCGTTCCCACATCCAAGCCTTCATTCCCACTGAGTGGGAATGGGCGCGCTTTTTCTTTCTACCTTTGGCTTACCGCTGTTTCATGCGCCGGTCAGCGCACCATCGGCAGATTGAGGCCCTGCTTCTTCGCCGTGGCCACGGCAATGTCGTAGCCCGCGTCCGCATGGCGCATCACGCCGGTGGCCGGGTCGTTCCAGAGCACGCGTTCGATGCGCTTGGCGGCAGCCTCGGTGCCGTCGCACACGATCACCACGCCGGAGTGCTGCGAATAGCCCATGCCCACGCCGCCGCCATGGTGCAGGCTGACCCAGGTGGCGCCGCCCGCGGTGTTGAGCAGCGCGTTGAGCAGCGGCCAGTCGCTCACCGCATCGGTGCCGTCCTTCATGGCCTCGGTTTCGCGGTTGGGGCTCGCCACCGAGCCGGTGTCGAGGTGGTCGCGGCCGATCACGATGGGCGCCTTGAGCTCGCCGTTCTTCACCATCTCGTTGAAGGCCAGGCCGGCGATGTGGCGCTCGCCCAGGCCCAGCCAGCAGATGCGCGCCGGCAGGCCCTGGAAGGCGATGCGCTCGCGCGCCATGTCGAGCCAGCGGTGCGTGTGGGTGTTCTCGGGGAACAGCTCCTTGATCTTGGCGTCGGTCTTGTAGATGTCCTCGGGGTCGCCCGAGAGCGCCACCCAGCGGAACGGGCCCTTGCCTTCGCAGAACAGCGGGCGGATGTAGGCCGGCACGAAGCCCGGGAAGTCGAAGGCGTTCTGCACGCCCTCGTCGAAGGCGACCTGGCGGATGTTGTTGCCGTAGTCGACCGTGGGGATGCCCATGGCCTGGAAGTCGAGCATGGCCTGCACGTGCACGGCGCACGACTTGGCGGCGGCCTTCTTGAGCGCATCGTGCTGCGAGACGTCCTTCATCGCGGCCTGCCATTGCGCAACGCTCCAGCCCGAGGGCAGGTAGCCGTTGATGAGGTCGTGCGCGGAGGTCTGGTCGGTCACGAGGTCGGGCTTGATGCCGCCGGCCTTGGCGCGCTTCACGAGCTCGGGCAGGATGTCGGCCGCGTTGCCGAGCAGCGCGATCGACACGGCTTCCTTCGCGTCGCAATGCTGCTGGATGAGCTCGAGCGCATGGTCGATGTCGCGCGCCTGCTTGTCGACATAGCGCGTGCGCAGGCGGAAGTCGATGCTGGTCTGCTGGCACTCGATGTTGAGCGACACCGCGCCCGCGAGCGTGGCCGCGAGCGGCTGCGCACCGCCCATGCCGCCCAAGCCGGCCGTGAGGATCCACTTGCCCGCGAGGCTGTTGTTGTAGTGCTGGCGGCCGGCTTCGACAAAGGTCTCGAAGGTGCCCTGCACGATGCCCTGGCTGCCGATGTAGATCCAGCTGCCGGCCGTCATCTGGCCGTACATGAAGAGGCCCTGGCGGTCGAGCTCGTTGAAGTGCTCCCAGTTGGCCCACTTGGGCACGAGGTTCGAATTGGCGAGCAGCACGCGCGGTGCGTTCTCGTGCGTCTTGAACACGCCGACCGGCTTGCCCGACTGGATGAGCAAGGTCTCGTCGTCGTTCAGCTCTTTCAGCGACGCGAGGATCTGGTCGTAGCAGGCCCAGTTGCGCGCGGCGCGGCCGATGCCGCCGTACACCACGAGGTCCTGCGGGCGCTCGGCCACCTCGGCGTCGAGGTTGTTCTGCAGCATGCGGAACGGCGCCTCGGTGAGCCAGCTCTTGCAGTTGAGCGTGCTGCCGCGCGGGGCGCGGATCACGCGCGTGGGGTCGTGGCGCGGGTCGGTGTTTTGCAAAGGAAGCTTTTCAGGTGCGTTCATGGCGAGGTTCTCCTTGTTCGGTGTTCAGGCGTGGCTGGGCAGGATGTTCAAGAGCGCGGCCGGCAGTTCGGCCTTCAGCGCCCACTGGCGCATCGCTTCGATGTCGGGCGCAAGGTAGCGGTCGCGTTCGAGAAAAGCGACCTTCTTGCGGATGGCGGCGAATTCGGCTTCCACGAGCGGGGAGCTCTTGAGCCCGCGTTTGAGTTCGATGCCTTGCGCCGCGGCCATCGCTTCGATGCCGATGACCACCGCCGTGTTGTTGACCATGTCGCCGAGCCGGCGCGCCGCGAAGGTCGCCATCGACACATGGTCCTCCTGGTTGGCGGAGGTGGGCAGGCTGTCGACGCTCGCGGGATGCGCGAGCGACTTGTTCTCCGACGCAAGGGCCGCGGCCGTGACCTGCGCGATCATGAAGCCCGAGTTCAGGCCGCCATCGCGCACCAGGAACGGCGGCAGGCCCGAGAGGCCGGTGTCGAGCAGCAGCGCGATGCGGCGCTCGGCAATGGCGCCCACTTCGCTCACGGCCAGCGCAATGATGTCGGCCGCAAAGGCCACCGGTTCGGCGTGGAAGTTGCCGCCCGAGATCACTTCGCCGGTGTCGGTGAACACCAGCGGATTGTCCGAAGCGGCATTGGCCTCGATCACCAGCACGCGCGCGGCATGCGCGAGGTTGTCGAGGCAGGCGCCCATCACCTGCGGAATGCAGCGCACCGAATACGGGTCCTGCACGCGGCCGCAGTCGGCATGCGACGGCACGATCTCGCTGCCTTCGAGCAGCGTGCGCACCGCGCCCGCCACCGCGATCTGCCCCGGCTGGCCGCGCGCGGCATGGATGCGCGCGTCGAAGGGCTTGATCGAACCCTGGATGGCTTCGAGCGAGAGCGCGCCCGACATCAGGGCCGAAGCGAACACGTCCTCGGCGCCGAACAGGCCGGCGAGCGCGAGCGCAGTCGACACCTGCGTGCCGTTGAGCAGCGCCAGGCCTTCCTTCGGGCCGAGCACGAAAGGTTCGAGCCCGACGAGGCGCATGGCCTCTGCGCCGCTGACCACGGCGCCGTCGGCCGTGGTGGCCTCGCCCTCGCCGATCAGCACGCAGGCCATGTGCGCGAGCGGTGCGAGGTCGCCGGATGCGCCGACCGAGCCCTTGCACGGAATGCGCGGCATGACGCCCGCATTGAACAGCGCCAGCAGCGCATCGGCCAGCGCGGGCCGCACGCCCGAGTGGCCGCGCGCCAGGCTCACGGCCTTGGTCGCGAGCACCATGCGCACCACCGGCGCGGCCAGCGGCTCGCCCGTGCCCACGCTGTGCGAGAGCACGAGGTTGCGCTGCAGCTCGGCCAGGTGGTCGTTGCCGATGCGCGTGCTCGCGAGCTTGCCGAAGCCGGTGTTGATGCCGTAGACCACCTGGTCGTTCTCGACGATGTGGCGCACCGCCGCTTCGGCGCGCGCCATGCCCTCCTGCACCGAAGGATCGAGCGCCAGCCGCACGCCGCCGGCCTGGATGCGGCGCAGCATGGCGAGGTCCACCTTGCCGGGCGTGAGGGTCAGGGGGATGGCGGTGTGTTTGCTTGTTGGCATGTGAACCTGTCTATACAAGTGGTTGCGAGAGAAAACCTTCGGTTTCCGTGACAAAAAAGGTCAGCCGAAGCTGGGGTTGCCGTCGGCCTTGAAGCGGCTGCCCAGGCTGTAGCGCGACGCCGGATGCAGGCAGCGCACCCAGGTGACCGGCGTGTTGCGCGTCCAGGTGCGGCGCGTGAGCAGCAGGCAGGGATCGGTGGGCTCCATCGCGAGCCGGGCCGCCTGCTCGGCGGTGGGCAGCACGGCGTCGACCACGTGCTCGATCTGGTCGAAGGGCACGTGGCGCACCAGGTACTCGCTGGGCGGCACGGCGGCGAAGTCCTGCTCGAGGAAATCGGGCACGACCAGCGGGTTGACGTAGCGCTCCTCCAGCTGCACCGGCGTGTCGTTCTCCAGGTGCAGGCAGACGCTGTGGAACACCGAGGTGCCCGCGCGCATGTCGAGCCAGGCGGCCACGTCGGGCGAGGCGGCCAGGCGTTCGACCGCGAGCATCTGGCAGCGGTAGTCGTGCCCGCGCTGTCGGATCTCGCTCGCGATGTTGGCGATCTGCAGCAGCGTGGACTGTGGCTTGTTCTCGGCCACGAAGCTGCCGACGCCGGCCACGCGCACGATGCGGCCCTGCTCCATCAGCTCGCGCAGCGCGCGATTCACCGTCATGCGCGAAATGCCGAACTGCGCGACCAACTCGCTCTCGGACGGCAGGCGGTGGCCGGCCGGCCAGGTGCCGTCCTGGATCTTGCGGGAGATGTGATCCTTGACTTGCGCATAGAGCGCGAGGGACGGCAGGTCGCGTTTCATGTCGGGCGTGGGGCTCGTGTCAGTGCTCGGCCGCGGCCATCGACTCGGCGCGGATCTCTTCGGTCAGCCGCGCCTTGATTTCCATGAACTCCGGCGAGGTCTTGATGGTGTAGCTGCGCGGATGCGGAAAGTCGACCGCGATCTCGGTCTTGATGCGGCCCGGCCGCGCGCTGAACACCGCCACGCGGTTGGCCATGAAGATCGCCTCGTCGATGTCGTGCGTGACGAACAGCACCGTCTTGCGCGCCGACTCCCAGATGCCGAGCAAGAGCTCCTGCATCAGCACGCGGGTCTGGTTGTCGAGCGCGCCGAAGGGCTCGTCGAGCAGCAGCATCTTGGGGTCGTTGGCGAGCGCGCGCGCAATCGCGGTGCGCTGCTGCATGCCACCCGAGAGCTGCTTCGGAAAATGGTGCTCGAAGCCGCGCAGCCCCACCTTGGCAATGAAGAACTCGCTGCGCTCCTTCTGGTCGGCCTCGCTCATGCCGCGCTCGCGCAGGCCGAAGCGGATGTTCTGCGCCACCGTGAGCCACGGAAAGAGCGTGTAGCTCTGGAACACCACGCCGCGGTCCGCGCCCGGGCCTTCGATGCGCTCGCCGTCGAGCAGCACCTGGCCGGTGGTCGGGAAGTCGAGCCCCGCGACGATGCGCAGCAGCGTCGACTTGCCGCAGCCCGAGGGGCCGAGGATGGTGACGAAATCGTTCTCGCGCACCTCGAAGTCGATCGGCAGCAATGCCTGCGTGCGCTGGCCCTTGGTGCCGGTGAAGACGCGCGAGACGCCCTGGATGGAAAGTTGGTCGTTCATCAGAGTGCAGCCCAGGCGAACATGCGGCGGTTGAGCGCCTTGAAAGCGAAGTCGGACACCAGCCCGATGACGCCGATCACGATGATCCCGAAGATGATCTGCCCGGTGTTCAGGAGCGCCTGGCTGTCGGTGATCATGTGGCCGATGCCCGACGAGGAGCCGATGAGTTCCGCCACGATCACGTAGGTCCAGGCCCAGCCGAGCACCAGGCGCAGCGTCTCGGCAATGCCGGGCGCAGCGCCCGGGATGAGCACGCGCGCCACGATGCCGCGGCTCTTGGCACCCAGCGTGTAGGCCGCCTCGACGAGGTCGCGCCGCGCGCCGCCCACCGTCACGGCCACCATCAGCACGATCTGGAAGAACGAGCCGATGAAGATCACCAAGAGCTTCTGCATCTCGCCCAGGCCCGCCCACAGGATGAGCAGCGGAATGAAGGCCGAGGCCGGCAGGTAGCGGCAGAACGAGACGAAGGGCTCGAAGAAGGCCTCCACGGCCTTCCAGGTGCCCATGGCAATGCCCAGCGGCACCGCCAGCACGGCCGCCAGCAGGAAGCCGCCGAACACGCGCCACACGGTCATGCCCACGTCGCCGATGAAGCCGAATTCGGCGAACAGCATCCAGCCTTCCTTCAGCATGGTCACGGGGCTGGCCAGGAAGGTCGGCGGCACGAAGCCGCCGAGCGTGGCAACGGACCACACGAGCACGAAGGCCACGAAGAAGCCGAGGCCGAGCAGCACGCGGGCGCGCCCGCTGACGGGCTCGAGCGGCGCGAGCGAACGGCGCCGCGCGAGCGCGGCGGCCTGGGGGGTTGCGGCCGATGCAGGCGCCGCCGCGCGCGGCGCCACCTGCGGCAGGGCCTTACTTGACGAAGCTTGCATCGAACATGGCCGTGTAGTCTTCCGGCGCCTTGCGGATCACGCCGGCCTCCAGCAGGATGGGCGCGGCTTCCTTCATGAAGCCGGTGAGTTCGCCCGCGAAGAACTTCTGGTTGGCGGCCTTGTCCTGCCAGCGCAGGTAGGCCGACGACTTGGCGAACTGCTCGCCGGTCTGCTTGACGGCCGAACCCATGAGCTCGTTGGCCTTGGCCGGGTCGGCCTTGATCATGTCGAGCGCCTCGAAGTACGACTGCGCGAGCGCCTGCGCCGCCTTGGCGTTGGCCTTGAGCCAGGTGGGCGCGCAGCCCACGGTGTCCATCACCATCGGGTAGTCGAGCGTGGTGGCCAGGATCTTGCCGGCAGTGGGGTTGGCGCGCACGGTCGAAAGATACGGCTCGTAGGTCATGGCGGCGTCGTTCTGGCCGGCCACGAAGGCCTGGGCCGCGGGCTGCGGCTCGAGCGAGACCAGCTTCACGTCCTTCAGCGTCATGCCGTTCTTGTTGAGCATCCAGGCGAGGCCGAAGTAAGGCGCGGTTCCCGGCGCGCTCACGCCGACGGTCTTGCCCTTGAGGTCGGCAAAGCCCTTCACGTCGTTGCGCACCGCGAGGCCGTCGGCGCCGTAGGACTTGTCCATCTGGAAGATCTGCACGATGGGCACGCCGTTGGCGTTCCAGGCCACATGCGTTTCCACCGTGGTGGCGGCGCACTGGATGGCGCCGGAGGCCAGCGCGAGGTGCCGGTCCTTCTGCGGAATCATCTTGAGTTCGACGTCCAGGCCGTTCTTCTTGAAGATGCCGGCCTTGTCGGCCAGCGAGAGCGGCGCAAAGCCGGTCCAGCCCGACATGCCGAGCGCAATCTTGGTTTCCTGCGCGGCGGCCGTCTGGGCCATGCCTGCTGCACACGCACCTGCTGCCAGCAGCGAAGCGACTTTCACAACTACCGTCTTGACGACCATGGGTACTCCTGGTTCTGATCTTTAAAAAAACGCAGCGATGCGCTCCCGACCACGGGCTGCGCGCACCTCGCATTGTTGCCAAGCGCCCCAACTTGTATATACAGGATAACCCGAAAGGACCGTTTCGGTGCATTTCTTCAGCAAAATGCACCAGATTGCTGTCTATACAGGAAGGCGGCAAGGCGGGCTTCACCATTGCAAACCTCGTGCCACAGTCCTGCCGGTGCCGCTGGGGGACAATCGGCGTTTCCCCCTTTTCGCCCACCCACCCTTCGCATCCGCTGCCTGTGTCCTCGCTCGCTCCCCTCCCCCTCGACGCCCCCGGCAGCAGCAGCGCACCCGCCGACATCCTTCACGAAGTCTTTGGCTATTCGCAGTTCCGCGGGCCGCAGCAGGACATCGTCGAGCACGTGGTGGGCGGCGGCGATGCGCTGGTGCTGATGCCCACGGGCGGCGGCAAGTCGCTGTGCTACCAGATCCCGGCCATTGCGCGGCAGCGCGCGGGGCGCGGCGTCTCGGTGGTGGTGTCGCCGCTGATCGCGCTGATGCACGACCAGGTCGGCGCGCTGCACGAAGCCGGCGTGAACGCGGCCTTTCTCAATTCAACGCTCGACTGGGAACAGACGCAGGACGTCGAGCGCCGCATGCTGCGCGGCGAGATCACGCTGCTGTACGCCGCACCCGAGCGCGTGAACACGCCGCGCTTTCTCTCGCAGCTCGATTCGCTGAAGGAACGCGGCAAGCTCTCGCTGTTCGCGATCGACGAGGCGCATTGCGTGAGCCAGTGGGGCCACGACTTCCGCCCCGAATACCGCGCGCTCACGGTGCTGCACGAGCGCTACCCGGGCGTGCCGCGCATCGCGCTCACCGCCACGGCCGATGCGCTCACGCGCGCCGACATCGTCGAGCGGCTGCAGCTGGAGGAGGCGCGCCAGTTCGTCTCCAGCTTCGACCGGCCGAACATCCGCTACACCATCGTCGAGAAGAAGGACGCGACCACGCAGCTGCTGCGCTTCATCGAGCGCGAGCACGAAGGCGATGCGGGCGTGGTCTATTGCCAGTCGCGCAAGCGCGTGGAAGACGTGGCCGTGATGCTGAAGGGCGCGGGCATCAACGCGCTGCCCTACCACGCGGGCCTGGACGCGGCGGTGCGCCAGAAGCACCAGGACCGGTTCCTGCGCGAAGAAGGCGTGGTGATGGTCGCGACCATTGCCTTCGGCATGGGCATCGACAAGCCCGACGTGCGCTTTGTCGGCCACCTCGACATGCCCAAGAACATCGAGGGCTACTACCAGGAAACCGGCCGCGCGGGCCGCGACGGCGCACCGGCCGATGCCTGGATGGCCTACGGCCTGCAGGACGTGGTGAACCAGCGCCGCATGATCGACGAGAGCCCCGCGGGCGAAGAGTTCAAGCAGGTGATGCGCGGCAAGCTCGACGCGCTGCTCTCATTGGCCGAGGCAAGCGACTGCCGCCGCGTGCGTCTCTTGGGCTACTTCGGCGAGAAGAGCACCCCCTGCGGCAACTGCGACAACTGTTTGAACCCACCGCAGGTGTGGGATGGCACCGATGCCGCGCGCAAGCTGCTCTCCACCATCTACCGCGTGCAGCAACTGAGCGGCATCAGCTTTGGCGCGGGCCACATCATGGACATCCTGCGCGGCAAGGAAACCGAGAAGGTCAAGCAGTTCGGGCACGAGCGCATCAGCACCTTCGGCATTGGCGCGGAGTTCAGCGAAGTGCAGCTGCGCGGCGTGCTGCGCCAGCTCATCGCCACGGGTGCGCTGGCGGTCGATGCCGAAGCCTTCAACACGCTGAAGCTCACGGAAGGCTCGCGCGCGGTGCTCAAGGGCGAAGCGAACGTGACGCTGCGCGAGTCGGTTTCGTCGCCGGCCGCGCGCGGCGGCAAGCCCCGGCGCGAAAAGGCGGCGCGCGGCGCCCCGTCTCCGGCGGCCGCGGCACTCGATGCCGACGGTCAGAAGCGCTTCGAGGCGCTCAAGGCCTGGCGCGCGGAAGTGGCGCGCGAGCACAACCTGCCGGCCTACGTGATCTTCCACGACGCCACGCTGGCGGCCATTGCCGAGCGCGCGCCCGCGACGCTCGAGGACCTGCAGGGCATCAGCGGCATCGGCACCAAGAAGCTCGAGGCCTACGGCGCCGAGGTGCTGCGCGTCTGCAGCGCGTTCTAGTTGAGCTTCAGGGCCGCAGCGCGATCGGCACGGGCCGCGTGAGCAGGTCGACGTACAGCTCGAAGAAGCGCGCGTTGTCGAACTTCTTCACCACCGTCATCTTCTGCAGCGCCGGGCCCGCGGGCTGCGAGGCGTAGCCGATGGAGCGGCCGTTGTCGGCGGCGCCGGGCTTGGCGACCACGTCGACGTAGCGCTCGACGGTTTCGGTGGCATAGGCCGGATCGATGAGGTAGGCGAGCGTGAGCGTGTCCCAGATGTTCTGCGTGTAGGCCGGGTTGTTCTCGAAGCCGTTGGTGCCGCTGAAGCCGTAGCCGTTGAGCTGGCGGAACACCTCGGTCACGGCGGTGGGCGTGGCCGGATGCGCGATGCGGTCGTAGATCGGCTTGGTCAGGAACACGGTGTCGGTCACGTCCAGCGGCACCACCACCTGCGGAATCGGCAGCCGCACCACGAACTGCGCGGCCTCGGGGTCGAACCACCAGTTGAACTCGGCGAACTTGGTGGTGTTGCCCGGCACGTCGACCGCGCCGCCCATGTAGATGATCTTCTTGATCAGCGGCACGATCTCGGGGTTCTGCTTGACCGCGAGTGCAATGTTGGTGAGCGGCCCGATGGCCAGGATGGTGATCTCGTTCGGGTTGGCCTTCACGGTGTCGACGATGAAGTCGGCCGCGCTCCTGCGCTGGAGTACCGTGTGGGTGGCAAAGCCGTCGGGCGAGGGCTTCAGGTCGGCGTCGGTCTTGGGCTCGGGCGAACTCCAGGCACCCAGGTAGCCGTCGCCGCCGGAGCCGGCCGCCATCTCGGCCTCGATGGTTGCGTAGTCGTGGTTGAAGGCGTAGTTCGCGCCCGCATAGATGCCGATGCGGTCGCCCACGCCGAGCCGCTCGACCGACTTCAGCGCGTCGGCCACGCCCTGCTTGAGCCACTGGTTGCCCGACACCACGCTGATGCCCATGACCTGCACCTTGCCCTGGGCCTGCAGCTGCGCGGCCATGACGCCGAGCTGGCCGTCGTCGCTCATGGTGTTGTAGTCGCTGTCGATGATGATCTTCTGCGCTGGCGGCGGCGCCGCGCCGAAGCCCGGTGCGAGCCCGATGCCGCTGTTGCCGTTGCCGCCGCCCCCGCAGGCCGAGAGCGCCGTGGCGAGCAAGGCTGCCGCCATCCACCTGCGTCGCTGAATCCGAATCGTCATCCCGGCTCCTTTTCGAGTGCTTTTGCCATGTAGAACTAAATGCCAAACGTTTGCGCAAACGTTTGCTCTAACTCTAAAGCGCATGCCACGGGTGTGGCAAAGCGCAAGGTTTCAAGGGGTAACCGAGGCCGGCGCCGAAGCGGTTCAGCCCGGCGATGGCGCGGCTTCGAGCAGGCGCATTTCGCGCAGCGGCGTACGGTCGAGCAGGTAGGGCTGTTCGCCGGCCGTCCCGGATTTCTCGAGCCCCGCTCCGGTCTTGGCCGAAACGGGGCAGGCGCCGCCGCTGCGCATGGCCAGTGCGGCCGCCAGCCGCGCCTCGGCCGGGTCGCCGAGCGGGTGGTCGAAATCGTCGGCCACGGTGCAGTCGGGCGCGAAGCCATCGCCGTAGTCGCCGAAGTTCTTGGCGTTGACGCCCTGGAACTGGATCGCGAAATAGCTGGTGCCGCAGTTGTCCTGCGGAGAGAAGCCGTAGGGCTTGCCGCAGGTGGCGCCGCCCACGAGGTTGACCTTGACGTCGATGCCGCGCAGGCCATTGACCACCGATTCGCTCGCCGAGCAGGTGTCGGGGCCGACCAGCACCGTGACCTGCGAGAGGCCCAGCCTTGGCAGCGTCGCGCCCGTGCGGCTGGTGCCGTAGAACGGATAGATGGTCTGCGCCGGCGTCAGGTGGAACGGATTCTTGTCGTTGAAGGACAGGCGCTCGAAGACCTTGCCCGAGGTGGTGGCCGACGAGGACACCATGGAGGCGAGGCGGTTCGCGATGTTGAGCTGGCCGCCGCCGTTGTAGCGCATGTCGAGCACGAGGTCCTGCACGCCGTCCTGCCTGAACTGGTTGAAGGCGCTGATGAGCTGCGACTCGGAGGTCGTGATGTGGTCGTTGAAGAGCAGGTAGCCGACGCGGCCGCTGCCGGTGTCGATGCTCTTGACGTTCTGCACCGGCGTGCGCGTGATGCTCGCCGCGGCCAGCGTGACGGTGCGCGTCGCACTGCCTTCCTGCAGCTTGAAGCTGTGCGATTCGCCGATGGCCGTGGGCGCGATGCCGCGGTTGATCACGGCGGTGTTGGTGCCGTTGACCACGTCGACGCCGTCGACCTCGAGCACCTTGGCGCCGCGCGCGATGCCTGCCGTGGCCGCGGGCGAGCCGGGCTCGGTGAACGCGATGCGCAGGTCGCGCGGGCGCGAGTTGCGCACGAACGCGAACTCCATGCCGTAGCCCGGCGCCACGCCGTTCTCCGAGAGCTGCCGGTAGCGCTCGGTGTCGTACACGTAGTGGAAGCGGTCCTTCGCGCGGCCCGATGCCGTGAGAGCCGGGGTCTTGAGCACGCTGAAGTAGGCTACCGGCGTGGCGTAGTCGGCCGCCTTGAGGGTGGTGGGCACCTCGCCGTACCAGAGGTAGGTTTCGTCGATCCATCCGCGCACCCAGCGCTTCTCGTCGGTCAGCGTGCCGGGCTTGTCGGGGTAGGCGATTCCCGTCTCGGGGTTGGTGCCGGGCCGCGGCGCGGCGCACAGGCCGGCCACGGTGGACGAGGCGACGATGGCGTCATCGTCGCCGCTGCTGGTGGGAGGCGGCGTGGTGCCGGGCGGCGCGACGATCGGAAATCCGCCGCCGCCGCCGCCACCCCCTCCTCCCCCACCGCCACAGCCCGCCAGCACGCAGACGATGCCGGCCAACGCGAATGCGGCCGCAGCCGATGCGGTGAAGCGCGGCCTCGCCCGCGCATGTCCATTGCCCAAGCTCATCGAGATCCTCCTCGTGCCCGCCGCGGCGGACGGTTTTCTTTCTTGTCTGCCGCCGCGCTCCCGCGGTCTTGCCTGCTGTGCGCTATTGCATGAAGCCGATGCCGCGCGATTCGCGCACCTCGGGCTTGATGCGGTGCTCGGCCTCGAGCTGGTCCAGGAATTCGGCGGCCGAGAACTCGACCGCAAGAATATCCGTCTGCCGCTTCACGGCCGCGAAATCCCCCGGGCACAGCTGCTGCAATTGCGCCAGCCGCGCCTTGATGCCTGCGGTGAGCAGCGCGGCGTCGCCCGCCAGTGCCTCGGTCACGAACATGCGCTCGCGCTGCGGCGCGGTGAGCGGCATGAACTTGATCTTGAAGGTGAAGCGCCGAAGCGCCGCCTGGTCGAGCCGGTCGAGCAGGTTGGTGGTGCAGATGAAGACGCCGTTGAAGCGCTCCATGCCCTGCAGCATCTCGTTGACCTCGGTCACTTCGTAGGTGCGCTGCGCGCCGCGCCGGTCCTGCAGGAAGCTGTCGGCCTCGTCGAGCAGCAGCACGGCCTTCTCGGCCTCGGCTTCCTTGAACATGGCGGCCATGTTCTGCTCGGTCTCGCCGACGTACTTGCTCATGAGGTCGCTGGCCTGCTTGATGATCAGCGGCCGGCCGATGGCCTTGGCGATGTGCTCGGCCAGCGCGGTCTTGCCGGTGCCGGGTGCGCCGTAGAAGCACAGCGTGCCGTGGCCGCGCGCCTTGATGGCCGCCACGATGCGCGGGATCTCGAAGCGGGTCTCGACATTGAGCATGTCGAGGTCGTAGGTGGTGACGCTGCGCCGCTCGCCCGGGCCGGTGTCGAGCGTGCCGAGCGCGAGGTCGGCGTTCTTGAGCTGGCGCTCGATCAGCGCTTCCATCGAGGCGCCGTCCTCCGTCTGCGCGAGCCCCGCAAAGCGCACCGCGGTGCGGATCTGCGCGGGCGTGAGGCCCTTGCGCTCGGCCAGCTTGGCGGTGAAGGCCTCGGACACGACGATGCCTTCGAGCGTCTTCTTCACGAGCTGCTCGCGCGCACCGGGCGGCGGCGACTTGAGCTCCAGGTGGTAGGCGAAGCGGCGCCGGAACGCCGGGTCGATCTGCTCGATGCGGTTGGTGACCCACAGCGTGGGCACGGGGTTGGCCTCGAGGATCTGGTTGACCCAGGCCTTGCCGCTCACGCTGCCGCTGGTGGGCGCCGGAATCTGCTCGGCGCGCGCCATGAACTGCGCGGCCTCGGTGCTGATGGGCGGGAACACGTCCTCGACCTCGTCGAACAGCAGCGCGGCCTGCGCGCTGCCCTTGAGGAACACCTGCGCGATCTGCAGCGAGCGGTAGCGGTCGCGGCCGCTCAGCGAATTGCCGTCGCGGTCGGCATATTCGACCTCGAACAGCTCCAGGCCCGCCGCCTGCGCCACCACCTTGGCGAGCTCGGTCTTGCCGGTGCCGGGCGGCCCGTAGAGCAGCACGTTGACGCCGGGTTCCTTGCGCGCCACCGCGGCGCGCAGCAGCGTGACCAGCATCTGCGCGTCTTCCTCGACGAAGGAGAAGTCGTGCGTGGTGAGCGCGCTCTTGGCCGAGGGCCGCGTGAACACGGCCATCAGTTCGTTGTGGTCGCGGTACTCGCGCATCAGCACCGGCGGCAGCTTCTCGCTGACCTTCATGAGGTCGGCCAGGTCGGTGATGTTGTGCTCGGAGATCAGGTTCTCGACCAGGCCGATGCGCTCCAGCCGCGAGCCCGCGCGCAGGGCCTCGCCCACTTCGGTGGCGTTGACGCCCGCGATGTCGGCAATGGCGGCATAGGCCTCGGGCGCGTTGTTGACCTTGAACTCGACCAGCAGCGAGCGCAGGTCGCGCTGGTAGCGCGCGAGCGTGCCGTAGAGCAGCAGCGCGCGTTCGGCCTTGTTGAGCTGCAGGAGGCCCGCGAGCGCGTCGATGTTCTTCTCGACCAACGTCGACTGCTTGCGCAGCGCATGCGTGAGCCAGTCGCGCGTGACGGCCAGCACCGAGAGCAGGTCCTTGGGGTAGTCCTTGGCGTATTCGTCGAGGTAGAAGAACAGCGTGCCTTCCTCGTAAGGTCCGCGCCACACGCCATGCCGCTCGAGCAGCGTGCGGCCGTCGAAATTCTCGACGCCCTTCCAGGCCTCGTTGCCGGCGCAGCGCCGGCCCAGGAATTCGCGCAACCGCTGCAGCACCGCGGCCGGCCACACCAGGTGGCGGCCGGTGAGCGAGAGCAGGCCGTTGATGTCGCGGCGCACGTTGAAGCGCGGCCCCTGCTTGGCGGCCAGCGTGAGCACGAAGTGCGAGCACATGAGTTCGAGCACCGGCGCACCCTTGAGCCCAGGCGACGGCAATGCCTGCCCGCGTACCGCAGCAGCCACTACATCGACACCCGCACGCTTGACCATCGGACAACCTCCAGACGAGGAACTTCTTGGGGCGACCATAACGCAGACTTTTGGCTTCGGGAAGACGCGGGAGCGGTAAAAACCCTGATGAGGCGATTCCAGCCACAATGCCCGCCATGGTCGGAATCGAAGAAATCCGGCGCGCCGCGGCGCGTCTCGAGGGTCAGGTGCTCAACACGCCCTGCGTCGAATCGCGCACGCTCTCCGAGATCGTGGGCGCGCAGGTCTACCTGAAGTTCGAGAATCTGCAGTTCACATCCTCGTTCAAGGAGCGGGGGGCGTGCAACAAGCTGGTCGATCTCCTGGAAGCCGACACGCGCGGCGGCCAGGAAGCGACGCGGGGCGTGGTGGCCATGTCGGCCGGCAACCATGCCCAGGGCGTGGCCTACCACGCGCAGCGGCTCGGCCTGCGCGCGCTCATCGTGATGCCGCGCTTCACGCCTGGCGTGAAGATCGAGCGCACGCGCGGCTTCGGCGCCGAGGTGGTGCTGCACGGCGACACGCTCGACGCGGCGCGCGCGCATGCGCTGGAGCTGGCCGAACGCGAGGGGCTGACCTTCGTCCACCCCTACGACGACGAGGCCATCATCGCGGGCCAGGGCACGGTGGCGCTCGAAATGCTCGATGCGGTGCCGGACCTCGACACGCTGGTGGTGTCGGTCGGCGGCGGCGGGCTGATCGCGGGCATGGCGATCGCGGCGCGCGAGCGCAAGCCCGGCATCGAGATCGTCGGCGTGCAGACCACGCGCTTTCCGGGCATGGTGAATGCCGTCAAGGGCACCCAGCACCTGCAGGGCAAGAGCACCATCGCCGAAGGCATCGCGGTCGGAACGCCCGGCGTGCTGACGCGGGAAATCATCGCCCAGCACGTGGACGACCTGCTGCTGGTCGACGAAGGCGACATCGAGCAGGGCGTGCTGATGCTGCTCGAGATCGAAAAGACCCTGGTCGAGGGCGCAGGCGCGGCCGGCCTGGCGGCGCTGATCCGGCATCCGGCGCGCTTCAAGGGCAAGCGCGTGGGCCTGGTGCTGTCGGGCGGCAACATCGACCCGCTGCTGCTGGCGGCCATCATCGAACGCGGCATGGTGCGGGCCGGCCGGCTGGCGCGCGTGCGCGTGAGTGCGCGCGACGTGCCGGGCTCCTTGGCCCAGATCACGGCCACTGTGGCAGAAGCGGGCGCTAACGTCGATGAGGTTCATCATCAAAGAGCGTTTACCATGCTGGCAGCCCAGAACGTCGACATCGAGCTGGTGCTGCAGACCCGCGGGCGGGCCCACCTGGCCAGCGTGCTGGGCGCATTGCACGACGCCGGCTTCGAGGCCGAGGAGCAGCACTGAAGGGGCTCGCAACCCCCTAGACCGCGGCGCCGGGGGCCGCCGGTAAAATGGCCGCAGTTTTTCCGTATTTGAGTATTCGAGGTAATCAATGTCCAACCCTACTCCCGTCGAGCCCGGCCACGCCGCCGCCGTTGAAAAAGACGCCGTCGAATCGATCGTGCACCTGATGCCGCTCGTGCTCCCGCTGGCTGGCGGCGTGCTGATGCTGCTCCTGGCATCCATCGCCGTCTACTTGGCCTGACAGCCATTTGCGTCTTCGTCCGCGGGTCGTGCGGCCCGCGTTGACGCAGTCTCCCGAAGCGAAAACGTTTTCTCAAACGGACCTCCGCGCCAGCAGGCGCGGCGTCCCGTTCGGAAAGACGATTTTTTCAACTTAGGAGATTTCCGATGAACGCACCCACGATGCAGGGCCTCGCCATCCAGGCACCCTCGTACGTCAAGAACGCAAAACTGATTGCCTGGGTGGCCGACATGGCCGCGCTTTGCAAACCCCAGGCCATCCACTGGTGCGACGGCAGCAAGGAAGAGTACGACCGCCTCTGCCAGCAACTGGTCGACGCGGGCACCTTCAAGAAGCTCAATCCGGCCAAGCGCCCCAACTCCTTCCTCGCGGTGTCCGATCCGAGCGACGTGGCGCGCGTCGAGGACCGCACCTTCATCTGCTCCGAAAAGAAGGAAAACGCCGGCCCCACCAACAACTGGATGGCCCCGGCCGAAATGCGCGCCACGCTGCAGCCGCTGTTCGACGGCTGCATGAAGGGCCGCACGATGTACGTGGTGCCGTTCAGCATGGGCCCGCTGGGCTCGCCGATTGCCCACATCGGCATCGAGCTTTCCGACAGCCCCTACGTGGCGGTCAACATGCGCATCATGACCCGCATGGGCAAGGCCGTGTACGAGGTGCTCGGCGCCGACGGCGAATTCGTGCCCTGCGTGCACACCGTGGGTGCGCCGCTGGAAGCGGGCCAGAAGGACGTGGCCTGGCCCTGCAACAAGACCAAGTACATCGTCCACTACCCCGAAACGCGCGAGATCTGGAGCTACGGCTCGGGCTACGGCGGCAATGCGCTGCTGGGCAAGAAGTGCTTCGCGCTGCGCATCGCCTCCAACATGGGCCGCGACGAAGGCTGGCTGGCCGAGCACATGCTCATCCTGGGCGTGACCAATCCCCAGGGCAAGAAATACCACGTGGCCGCGGCCTTCCCGAGCGCCTGCGGCAAGACCAACTTCTCGATGCTGGTGCCGCCCGCCGGCTTCGAGGGCTGGAAGGTCACGACCATCGGCGACGACATCGCCTGGATCAAGCCCGGCAAGGACGGCCGCCTCTACGCGATCAACCCCGAGGCGGGCTACTTCGGCGTGGCGCCCGGCACCAACATGCTGACCAATCCGAACTGCATGGACAGCCTGGACCATGACGTGATCTTCACCAACGTCGCGCTCACCGACGACGGCGACGTCTGGTGGGAAGGCATGGAGCAGGACACCGGCTCGCTGCCCGCGCACCTGATCGACTGGCAGGGCAAGGACTGGACGCCGCAGATCGCCAAGGAAACCGGCGCCAAGGCCGCGCATCCGAATTCGCGCTTCACCGTGGCCGCCACCAACAACCCGGCGCTCGACGATGCCTGGGACGACCCGAAGGGCGTGGCCATCGACGCCTTCATCTTCGGCGGCCGCCGCTCGACCACCGTGCCGCTCGTGACCGAGGCCCGCAACTGGGTCGAAGGCGTCTACATGGCCGCCACCATGGGCTCCGAAACCACCGCCGCGGCCGCCGGCCAGCAGGGCGTGGTGCGCCGCGACCCGTTCGCGATGCTGCCGTTCACGGGCTACAACATGAGCGACTACTTCCAGCACTGGCTCGACCTGGGCAAGAAGCTCGAGGCCTCGGGCGCCAAGCTGCCGAAGATCT
This sequence comes from Variovorax sp. 01N425, assembly GCF_056399465.1. Lineage (NCBI taxonomy): Bacteria > Pseudomonadati > Pseudomonadota > Betaproteobacteria > Burkholderiales > Comamonadaceae > Variovorax > Variovorax sp. 01N425. Next base: position 44,426 of record NZ_JBFTRJ010000002.1, read on the forward strand.
ACACCACCAACTGGTTCCGCAAGGGTGCCGACGGCAAGTTCGCCTGGCCCGGCTACGGCGAGAACATGCGCGTTCTCAAGTGGATGATCGACCGCGTCGAAGGCACCGCCAAGGGCACCGAACACATCACCGGCGTAAGCCCGCGCTACGAAGACCTCAACTGGAACGGCCTGGAATTCAGCGCCGAGCAGTTCGCCACCGTCACCAGCATGGACAAGGCCGCCTGGCAGGCCGAGCTCAAGCTGCATGCCGAGCTGTTCCAGCAGCTGGCGCACCACCTGCCCAAGGAACTGCCGGAAACCAAGGCGGCCATCGAGCAGCGCCTGGCGGCCTGACGCCGGTCCCCAGGTCTTGTGCGGCCTGTCCGCACACGCAAAAAAGCCGCCCGGATGGGCGGCTTTTTCATGGGTCGGCCGGCGGCCGGCGCCGATCGATCAGTAGTAGCGCGAGCTGTTCATGCGGCGCATGGCTTCGTAGAGCGTCGGCATGCGCGCTTCGCTGGAGCGTGCGGCCACGCGGGCCAGTGCGTCCACCTTGGCGGCAGTGGCGACGGAAACCTTGCCTTCGGACTGCTCGCGCCAGGTGGCGGCTTGCAGTTCCTGCATCACGCGCGGGTCGTTCCTGGCGGTTTCCAGGAAACGGGCATCGGCGCGGGCCGAGGCACGGCGCTGGGCGGCTGCGTTCCAGGCGGCGCCCACGCGGGCCAGGGGAGTGCGCAGCGAGCCGGCGAACAGCGCGGCAATGCCGAAGGCGGCGGCGCAGAGCACGGCCCAGGCTGCGAGCAGAGCGCCTTCGTCCCAGTTGGAAACGAGCTTGTCGGCCACCACCATCACCGCCGCGGCAACGGCGACGATCAGCAGGGCGATCAGCGGACGCGAACCGTTCGCGCCGGCGCGTGCGGCCTTGAGCTGGCCGAACAGGATCTCGGCGCGCTGCACGCCGGGATGGACAGTGGGTTGGTCTACGTGGACAAAGCTGGTCATGATGAATCCCTCCGTGGGATGAATGGCGAGTGCCGATGGGGAGATATTAGGGTTTGCCCTAGTGTTTTGCCACTTTATCTTTCTGATGTTTATCATTCACATCACTGATGGACGTCAACTTCCGCACACTCGATCTCAACCTGCTTCGCGTCTTCGACGAAGTGATGGCGGAGCGCAACCTCACGCGCGCCGCGCGCAACCTGTCGATCACCCAGCCCGCGGTGAGCAATGCGCTGCGCCGCCTGCGCGAGGTGCTCGGCGACGAGCTGGTGCGCCGCTCCGGCGCGGGCGTGGAACCCACGCCGCGCGCGCTGGCGCTCTGGCCCACGGTGCGCGACGCGCTGCGCCAGCTGCAGCACACGCTGGCGCCGGGCGAGTTCGACGCATCGACCGCCGACACCACTTTCCTGCTGGCCATGGCCGACGCCACCGCCGCCGAGCTCATTCCGGGGCTGGTCCAGATCGTGGAGAAGGAAGCGCCCGCTATCTCGCTGCGCGTGCTGCCGCTGACCACCCGCGATCCGCGGCGGATGCTCGAGCAGGAGGAAGTCGACATGGCGATCGGCTACTTTCCGGCCGTGATCGCGAGCCTGGCGGCGCGCGGGCAGTCGGGGGTGGGCGTGGCGTTCGAGACCCAGCGGCTCTACCTGGGGCAGTACGTCTGCGTGATGCGGCGCGGCCATCCGCTGGCCAATGCGCCGCTCACGCTGGACGACTATTGCGCCGCGCGGCACCTGCTGGTGAGTTTTTCGGGGCGCCCCTACGGCTTCATCGACCAGACGCTGGGCGCGCTGGGACGCGAGCGGCGCATCGTGGTGACCGTGAACCAGTTCTTCACGGCCGGCCGGGTGGTGGCCAATTCGGACCTGCTCACCGTGCTGCCGCGCCATTTCGTGACCGTGACCGGCATCGACGAGCAGCTGGTGCTGCGCGACCTGCCCTTCGACCAGCCGATGGTGCACGTCGACGCCATCTGGCACCGGCGCGCGCAGCACGGGCATGCGCACGAGTGGCTGCGCACCGCGCTGCTGCGCTCCGCCGCGGCGGCTTTTGCGGATTCGGTCCTCGGGCAGAAGGTGCCCGGATGACCGCGGGTTTTTAGCGGATGACCGAGAGCCAGGCGCTGGCGGCTGCGCGCAGCTCCTGCGCGTGGTGCGCGCCGCGGCCGGCGCGGACATCGGCGCTTTCCATCAGCGCGGCGGCGTGGCTGGCCGGGGCGCTGGCGGTGGAAGAACGGAAGAAACGGGCCACTTGGGCAATGAGGCTGAACATGACAGTGCGCGGCTCTTGGCTGCGCTGGAGTGGTTGATGTTCCAAGAATAGGGGTTATCCCTAATATTGAAAGCCCGACTTCATGCGCTTTGTGCATGGGCTGATTCCCCTAGACTGGTTCCAATGAAGCTGCAACTGCTGTCCGACCTGCACCTGGAGTCCCACCCCCGCTTCCACGCCGAGCCCGTGCCCGGCGCCGACATGCTGGTGCTGGCGGGCGACATCGGCTCCTACCAGGAAGGCTCGCGCCTGACCGATCCCGACTTCGGCCTGGGGCGCTTTTCGCCCCGCAACGGCTGGCCGGTGCCCGTGATATACGTGCCGGGCAACCACGAGTACGACAACACCGATTTCGACCAGACCCACGAGCGCCTGCGCGCGCTGTGCCAGGAACTCGACATCCTCTGGCTGGAGCGGGAGACCCTGGTGATCGATGGCATCCGCTTTGTCGGCACCACGCTCTGGGCCGACTTCGATGCGCTGGTGGCGCCCACCGACGGCCTGGCCGACGCGCTCAAGAAGCGCGGCAAGGCGATGCGCGCGGCCGACTTCTACCTGGAGAAAGCCGCCACGGTGCGCCACGGCCAGCCCTTCATGGCCGGCGCCATGCGGGAGCAGGCGCTGGCCTGCCAAGCCTGGCTCGAACAGGCGCTGGCCGAGCCTTTCGCCGGCACCACGGTCGCCATCACGCATTTCGCGCCCAGCCTGGCGAGCGCCGATCCGCGCTACGGCCTCACGCCCGGCACGGCCGGCTTCTGCAATTCGCTCGATGCGCTGCTGCCGCGCGCCCGGCTGTGGCTGCACGGCCACCTGCACTGCCCCTTCGACTACGTGAAGGACGGCTGCCGCGTGGTCGCCAACCCGCTGGGCTACAAGGGCAAGGGCGAACAGGAAGGCTTTCGCCCGGAGCTGCTGATCGAGGTGCCCTGAGCGCGCGCTACAGCGGCCCTACAGCAGCTCCTCGCCCACGATCGGCAGCAGCAGCCAGTTCTTGAAGCGCAGCCAGAGAAACTCGCCGGGCTCGTCCTCGTGGACGATGTCGCCGCCGGCGTCGTCGTATTCGAGCCATTGCACGCGGCGCCCGCCCGGCGCGAGCCGCAGCCGGTAGCCCAGGCTCACGCGCTCGCCGCTCATGAGCCTTTCGTAGTCGGCCACGAGCGCCGGGCTGTCGATCACGAGGCCCATCTCGGTGTTCACCGCGGCCGAGCGGCGATCGAGGTTCATCGAGCCGATGAAGAAACGCTCGTCGTCGATCACCGCGAGCTTGGCGTGCAGCCGGCTGATCGACTGCCCGAAATCGCCGAAGCGGCCCGAGCGGCCGGTGAGCATCGGCGCGATTTCGTAGATGGTGACGCCGATCTTCAGCATGTCGGCGCGGTAGCGTTCGTAGCCCGCATAGGCCAGCGGTTCGTCGGTGGCGCCGAGCGAGTTGGTCACCACGGTGATGCGCCCGCCGCGCTCGATGGCCTGCTTCATCATCGCCATGCCGCGCGCGCCGGGAATGAAGTACGGCGAGCCGATCTTGACTTCGCGCTTGGCCGAATTGATGACGCCGAGCGCGCCGGCGGTCACGCTGCCCTCGTAGGCCGCCTCGGAGGTGCGCGTGATCTTCGCGGGGTCGTCCACGAACAGCGTGGACGTCGCCCATTGCAGCTCGAGCTTGCCGGTGGCGAGCTGCTCGCCCACGGGCGAATGGTCCAGCACGTCGCGCGGTCGAATGCGCACGTCGGGCAGCGCGGCGGCCGCGAGGGTGTCGAAGCGCTTGTGCGCCTCTTCGGCCGCCATGCGCTGCGGCACGATGCGCTCGATGGGCCAGGCATGCTCGCTGTTCCAGTAGCGGTCGAAGCCTTCGGACATCCGGCGCACCACCGGTCCGCAGGAGAGCACGTCCATGTCGATGAAGTTCGCCGCCGTGCCGCGCATGAAGTATTCGTTGGCGATGTTGCGGCCGCCCGAGACGGCAAAGCTGTTGTCGGCCACCAGCAGCTTGTTGTGCATGCGGTGGTTGATGCGGCCGAAGTCGCCCAGCGAGAACAGCAGCCGCAGCGCGAACGAGTCGGCGCGCGAAGGCAGCGGGTTGAACAGCCGCACCTCCACGTTGGGAAAAGCCGAGAGCGCGCTGAACACCTCGTCTTCGCCGGCGGTGTACAGATCGTCCACCAGGAGGCGCACCCGCACGCCGCGTGCGGCGGCCTCGCGCAGTTCGCGCAGCAGCAGCAGGCCGACGTCGTCGTTCTGGATCAGGTAGTACTGCACGTCGAGCGACTTCTCGGCATGCCGCGCAAGGGAAATGCGCGCGTCGAAGGCAAAGGCCGCCTCCGGCAGCAGCCGAAAGCCCGACAGCGATTCGGGCTCCTGCGACGCGCGCTGCCGCGCCAGCTGGCCGAGCGCAGTGTCCGCGACGTCGGTGATGGCCATGGCCGGCGCGCGAGGCTGCGGCGGCGGCAGGCCCGCACAGCCCGCCAGCCACGCCAGCGCCACGGCAGCCCAGACAAGGGCCGCGAGCCTGCGGATCGGGGAAGAGGCTGCCATGGCCCGCACTGTAGCCCGCGGGGCGGGCTCTGGTGCAGCCCTATGATCGCCCTCACAAAAAAAGGAAAAGGACACGCGTGCTCAACGGCTTGTGGCTGGGTTTCTTCGGGATGGCGATGCTGGCGGCGCTCGGGCGCTGGCTCGTGGGCGGCGACCCGGCGGTCTTCGCGGCCATCGTCGAAAGCCTGTTCGCGATGGCGCGGCTCGCGGTCGAGGTGATGGTGCTGCTGTTCGGCACGCTCACGCTGTGGCTCGGCTTCCTGCGCATCGCGGAGGCGGCGGGGCTGGTCGGCTGGCTCGCGCGCCTGCTCGGCCCGCTCTTCAGGCGGCTCATGCCGGGCGTGCCCGCGGGGCATCCGGCGCTGGGGCTCATCACCATGAACTTCGCGGCCAACGCGCTCGGGCTGGACAACGCGGCCACGCCCATCGGCCTCAAGGCCATGCGCGAATTGCAGCGGCTCAACCCCGACCCGGTCACGGCCACCAACGCGCAGATCCTGTTCCTGGTGCTCAACGCGTCTTCGCTCACGCTGCTGCCCGTGACGATCTTCATGTACCGCGCGCAGCAGGGCGCGAGCGATCCGACGATGGTGTTCCTGCCGATCCTGCTGGCCACCAGCGCATCGACGCTCGTGGGCCTGCTCGCGGTGGCCGTGGCGCAGCGCCTGCGGCTGTGGGACCCGGTGGTGCTGGCCTACCTGGTGCCGGCCGCGCTGCTGCTGGGCGGGTTCATGGCGCTTCTGGGCACGCTCTCGGCGGCGGCGATTGCGTCGCTCTCCTCGCTCATGGGCAACCTTGTGCTGTTCGGCATGATCATCGTGTTCCTGCTGGCCGGCGCGATCCGCCGCATCAAGGTGTACGAATGTTTTATCGAGGGCGCGAAGGAAGGCTTCGACATTGCGAAGAACCTGCTGCCCTACCTGGTGGCAATGCTGTGCGCGGTCGGCGTGCTGCGCGCCTCGGGTGCGCTGGACTTCGTGCTCGGCGGCCTGCGCTGGCTGGTGAGCGCGGGCGGCTGGGATGCGCGCTTCGTCGACGCCATGCCCACCGCGCTGGTCAAGCCCTTCTCGGGCAGCGCGGCGCGCGCGATGCTGATCGAGACCATGAAGACCCAGGGGGTGGACAGCTTCCCCGCGCTGGTGGCGGCCACCATCCAGGGCAGCACCGAAACCACCTTCTACGTTCTGGCGGTGTACTTCGGCGCGGTCGGCATCCAGCGCGCGCGGCATGCGGTGGCCTGCGCGCTGCTCGCTGAGCTGGCGGGCGTGGTGGCGGCGATTGCGGTGTGCTACTGGTTCTTCGGCTGAGCGCCGCGAAACCGGCCCTCGCGGGCGGGGCGATGCCACCCGGCCGAGCAGCGCGCCGTGCGCTGAGCCAAAATGGTCCTCCGCCGCCTAACGCACAGCCTCTTCCGTGACCACCTCCCGCCGGGCCAAGCCGCCCACCTTTTCGCCCAGCGAGTTCCGCGAAGCGCTCGGCATGTTCGCCACCGGCGTGACCATCGTCACCGCGCGCTCGGCCGAGGGCACGCTGGTCGGCCTCACGGCCAACTCGTTCAATTCGGTGTCGCTTGCGCCGCCGCTGGTGCTGTGGAGCCTGGCGCGCGCGGCCGGTTCGATGCCGGCGCTCAGCACCGGCTCGCACTACGCCATCAACATCCTGGCCGCCAACCAGAAGGGGCTGGCCGAGCGCTTCGCCACCAAGAACATCGACCGCTGGGCCGACGTGGCCTTCACCGAAGGCCTGGGCGGCGCGCCGGTGCTGGCCGGTGCGGCCGCGAGCTTCGAGTGCTTCAACCGCAGCCGCTACGACGAAGGCGACCACGTGATCTTCGTGGGCGAAGTGGAGCGCTGCACCCACAACGCCGGCGCCTCGCCGCTGCTGTTCCACGGCGGGCGCTTCTACACGGAACATCCCTTGTGAGCCGCGGCGCCGCGTTCATGTGCATGTCGCTGCTGCTGCTGGCTGCGCAGAACGTGGCGGCGCAGGAGCCGGCCGCACCGCTCAAGCAGAACTGGTTCGACGATCCCTTCTTCCAGGTTTCCGCCGGCCTGCCCGCCTGCGCCATGCCCGAAGGCCCGTTCTACACCGCCGAGGAGCGCCGCGCCCAGACTCATTCGCGGCTGGAGCGCGGCACCAGCTGCTGGCTTGCCGGCCAATGCACCGACAGCAACGCCTACCGCTACGACAAGCCGCTCGCGCCCAAGGTCCGCGCCGCGCTCTTGGCCGTGCCGGGCGCGCAGAAGGCGAGCGTGTGGGTGATGATCCAGCGGCGCTGGGTCTACCTGCAAGGCTGCGTGCCCTCGGCCGCGGTGGCCAGGAAACTCGAACGCGCCGCGCGCGCGGTGCCCGATGTCGAGACCGTGGTGAGCGACCTGATGGTCGGCACGCGGGGCAAGCCGCCGTATCCGGTGGCCGGCCGGTGAGCAACAAGCAGCATCAACAACAACAACGCGACGAATGATCCAGCGCAAGACCCATCTCGACTCCCTCGCCATCGGCCTTCTGATCGCATGCTGCGCGTTCTGGGGCCTGCAGCAGATCCTCATCAAGACCACCGTCGCCGAAGTGCCGCCGCTCTGGCAGGCCTCGGTGCGCATGGCGGGCGCCGTGGCGCTGCTGTGGCTCTGGTGCCTGTGGCGCCGCGTGCCGCTGTTCGAGCGCGACGGCACGCTGCCGGGCGGGCTGCTCGTGGGCCTGTTGTTCGCGGGCGAGTTCGCCTGCATCTACCTGGGGCTGCAGCACACCTCGGCCTCCAGGCTCACGGTGTTTCTCTACACCGCACCGTTCTGGGTCTCGCTGCTGCTGCCGCGCTGGGTGCCCGCCGAGCGCCTGCGCGGCCTGCAGTGGCTGGGCCTGGGCATCGCCTTTGCGGCAGTGCTGTTCGCGTTCAGCGAAGGCTTCGGGCACTCGAGCTCGGGCCAGCTGCTCGGCGATGCGATGGCGATCGTCGGCGGCATGCTCTGGGGCCTGACCACGCTGGCGCTGCGCACCACGCGGCTCGCCACCGCGAGCGCCGAGAAGGCCCTGTTCTACCAGGTGGCCGTGACCGCGGCCGTGTGCCCGCTGCTGTCGCTGGCGCTCGGCGAAAGCTGGGGCTTCTCGTATTCGGCCTGGGCCTGGACCTCGATCGGCCTGCAGACCGTGATCGGCGCCTTCGCGAGCTATCTCACCTGGATGTGGCTGCTGAGGCACTACCCGGCCACGCAGATGTCGTCGTTCAGCTTTTTGACGCCGCTGTTCGCGCTGGTGTTCGGCGTGGTGCTGCTCGGCGAACCGCTCACGCTGCAATTGATGCTTGCGCTGGCAGGCGTGGGCCTGGGCATCGTGATGGTCAACCGGCGAAAGGCACGGGCATGAAGGACGCGGACTTCCAGCCGGTGCTCGACGACATCGTCGCCGCCCTGCGGCCGCTGCTGGGCACCGCCGGCACGGTGGCCAGCTACATCCCGGCGCTGGCCTGCATCGATGCGCGCCAGCTCGGCGTTGCGCTGCGCACCTGCGACGGCGCCGAGGCCTTCGCGGGCGATGCCGAAACGCCGTTCTCGATCCAGAGCGTGTCCAAGCTCTTCACGCTGACGCTGGCCATGCAGCGCATGGGCGACGCGCTGTGGGAGCGCATCGGCCGCGAGCCTTCGGGCAACCCCTTCAACTCGCTGGTGCAGCTGGAGAACGAGCAGGGCAAGCCGCGCAATCCCTTCATCAATGCGGGCGCCATCGCAGTGGCCGACCGGCTCGTGAGCCAGGCATTGCAGGCCGGCGGCAGCGCCAAGGCCGACATCCTTGCGCTGATGGGGAGCCTGTGCGGCGAGCCGATTGCGTTCGACGACGAAGTGGCGCGCTCCGAGGCCGCGACCGGCTTTCGCAACATCGCGCTCGCCAACTTCATGAAGAGCTTCGGCAAGATCGACAACGACGTGGCCGTGGTGCTCGACACCTACTTCCACCAGTGCGCGCTGCGCATGAGCTGCCGCCAGCTCGCGCGCGCGGCGGCCTTCCTGTGCCGCGACGGCGCGCATCCGATCGACGGCCAGGCCGAGGTGACCGGCGAGCGCCAGACGCGCCGCATCAACGCGCTGATGCTCACCTGCGGCACCTACGACGCCGCGGGCGACGTGGCGTTCTCGATCGGCCTGCCCTGCAAGAGCGGCGTGGGCGGCGGTATCGTGGCCGTGGTGCCCGACCGGCTCACGCTGTGCGTGTGGTCGCCCGCGCTGGATGCGACGGGCAACTCGCTGCTCGGCATGAAGGCGCTCGAACTGTTCGTGGCGCGGACCGGGCTGTCGGTGTTCTGAGCGGCGCGTGCAGCGCAGGCGAAAATGGACCACGCACGAACCCGAGCATCCGAATGACCGAAGCCACAGACTCCACCGACTCCGACACCCTCCCCCTGCACGAACCCCGCCTCTGGCGCGACGGCCAATGGACCGCCCGCGTCATCAAGAACGAGGAAGACGACGGCTGGGCCGTCGAGATGACGCGCCACGGCGACCCCGAGCCGGCGCTGGTCGGCCCCTGGACCATGGGCCGCGACAAGAAGAACCCGAAGCCGCTCGACGGACCCGCCTTCTCCACGCTGGTGAAGACCGCCGCCGAGGTGATCCGCCGCCATGAGCAGCAGCTGCACGCCACGCTCAACAAGAGCGTGACCGTGACGGCGCGCAATGACCAGCGCGTGCGCGTGGCCCTTGCCATCGTGCCCGACGAGGACAGCCCCTCGGCCACGCTCACGGCCTACGACGATGCCGACGACTCGGAACTCGCCAGCGTCAATGTCTCGCCCGCCTTCAGGCTCACGGCAAGCAGCGCCGCCGCCTGGATCGAATCCGATTACGTGCGGCCGCGCTGAGCGCGCGTTCGCAATCAGCGAAATGACGTATGTGCAGCCCGTGTTGAATTGAGAACAATCGGCTTCGACGACACCCGCCGCTGCCCCCAGGAACAAGCCCGAACCGGTCGACCACCGGCTCGGGCTTTCTTGTTTTTTCTCAACCACCCTCCAGGAGCAGCGTCATGAGACATGGTGATATTTCGAGCAGCAGCGATTGCGTCGGCGTCGCGGTCGTCAACTACAAGATGCCCCGCCTGCACACCAAGGCCGAGGTGCTCGACAACGCGCGCAAGATCGGCGAGATGCTGGTCGGCATGAAAAGGGGCCTGCCGGGCATGGACCTGGTGATCTTCCCCGAATATTCCACGCACGGGATCATGTACGACACGAAGGAGATGTACGACACCGCGGCGACGGTGCCCGGCGAGGAGACCGCGATCTTTGCCGACGCCTGCCGCCGCGCCAACGTGTGGGGCGTGTTCTCGCTGACCGGCGAGCGCCACGAGGCGCATCCCGACAAGGCGCCCTACAACACGCTGATCCTCATGAACAACCAGGGCGAGATCGTGCAGAAGTACCGCAAGATCATGCCGTGGGTGCCCATCGAGGGCTGGTATCCGGGCGACCGCACCTATGTGAGCGATGGCCCCAAGGGCATGAAGATCAGCCTGATCGTCTGCGACGACGGCAACTACCCCGAGATCTGGCGCGACTGCGCGATGCGCGGAGCCGAACTCATCATCCGCTGCCAGGGCTACATGTACCCGGCCAAGGAGCAGCAGATCCTGGTGTCCAAGGCCATGGCCTTCATGAACAACACTTACGTGGCGGTGGCCAATGCGGCGGGCTTCGACGGCGTGTACTCGTACTTCGGGCACTCGGCCATCATTGGCTTCGACGGCCGCACGCTCGGCGAATGCGGCGAGGAGGAAATGGGCATCAACTACGCCGAACTCTCGATGGGCCTGATCCGCGATGCGCGCAGGAACGGCCAGTCGCAGAACCACCTGTTCAAGCTGATGCACCGCGGCTACACCGGCGTCATCCATTCGGGCGACGGCGACAAGGGCGTGGCGGCCTGCCCGTTCGACTTCTACAAGCAGTGGATCAACGACCCCGAGGGCGCGCGCGAGCAGGTGGAGTCGTTCACGCGCAGCACCATCGGCACGGCGGAATGCCCGATCGAGGGCCTGCCGAACGAAGCTGCCCGCAGCTGAAATCAGACCTGGCGAAAGGCCGTCAGCACCTGCAGCACGCTTTGCGTGGCGCCGTCGAGCAGGGCGCGCTGGCGGTGCGCAATGCCCAAGCGGCGCGTGAGCCTGGGCGTGATCGGCAGGACCTGCATGCGCTCGTTCAGCGCCGCATCGGTGGTCTGCTGCAGCGGCAGCAGTGCGGCGCCGTAGCCGGCCGCCACCAGGCTGCGGATCGCGGCGTCGTAGTTGAGCTCGATGCGCGCACGCGGCGCGAAGCCGGCCGCGGCGAACCACTCCATCGAGAGCCGGTACATGTGGGTGGTGGCGTCGTTGAAGATCAGCGGCTGCGCGGCCAGCCAGGCCGGCGTGACGCGCCTGGGCGCCTTCCAGCGCTGCGGCACGAAGGCCATCATGGCCTGGTCGCACCAGGGCGTGACGACCAGTTCGCGCAGCGGCGGCTGCGGCATGGCGACCAGCCCGATGTCGAGCGTGCCGGCGGCCAGCCGCGCCATCGCCTCGTACGAGCCCAGGATGCTGACCTCCACGTCGATGCCCGCATGCCGGGCGCCGAGTGCTTCGAGCACCTGCGGCAGCAGGTCGACCACCACGCCGGTGGACGTGCCGAGCCGCACGCGGCCCGTGCGGCCTTCGGCCTGGCGCTTGACGGCCTCGACGGCATCGTCGGTGTCGCGCAGCAGCTTGCGCCCGCGCTCGACCAGCGCCGCGCCGGCCGCCGTGGGCGTGACGCGGCGATTGCCGCGCACCACCAGCTGCGCATCGAGGCGCGATTCGAGTTCGCTGATGTGCAGGCTCACCGTGGGCTGCGCAAGGTGCAGCGCCTTGGCCGCCGCCGAGAAGGTGCCGAGATCGGCGATGGCGATGAGCGTGCGGAGTTGGTCGAGGTTGAGCTGTCGCATCAGGAATGCTGATTGAAGGTGTCAGAAATCTCAACTTCCACAATAGCACGCACCGCCGCAAGATGAGCGCTCCCCACAAGGAGACCCATCGTGACAGCGCCGACGCACTCGCCCTTTCATCAACGCCTGATGCATGCCCTGCGCAGCTGGCGCCGCCGCGCCGCCGAGCGCCGCCGCGCCCACATGGATGCGCGGCACCTGGCCGGCATGAGCGAGCACGAGTTGCGCGACCTGGGCATCGGCCGCAGCGAGGTGGCCGGATTGCTCGACCGGCATCGCTGACCACCGGATTTGAGGTTCAATCCGGGGCGTGCCCCAAACCGCCGCCCCCACCCCGCTTTCCATCGAACTCACTTCGCCGCAATCGGTCAACGGCCAGCGCGCGGCGTTCCAGTCGCTCTGGCTGCTCGCACGCATGAAGCACGCGCACGATGCCGAAGGCGGCCTCGTGCGGCTGGCCGACCTGCGCGGCGAAGTCTCCGATGCGAGCACGCTGCGCATGGTCGTGAGCCGCGCGTTCCGCGACTTCAAGGCCTGGCACATCGAGGTCGGCTGGGGCGAGGACACGCAGCGCGAGCCGCGCTTCCTGAACGCCGAGCGGCGCAGCCAGGGGCCGTTCTGGCTGCCCCCCGCCGAGGCAAAGCGCGTGCGCATGCTGGTGGGCGGCCGCGCGGCCACGCCCGCCGAGGTGGCTTCCTTCCTGGGCCTGCGTTCGCGCAAGGCCCGCGCGGGCGCGCCCGGCTCGGCGCCGCCCGATGCGGTGCACCTGCAGGACGCCGCATTCTGGAAGCAGCTGGTGGCCTCGCAGCAGGCGGCGCGGCAAGGCCGGCTGATGGCGCCGGTGGCGGGCGGCGGCGCGGCCGGGTCGCCGGCCAAGTCGCCGCCCAGTGCGCTGGAGTCGATCCGCCTCGCCGGCACGCTGGCCGCCACCGATTTCCAGCGCGCGCTGGTCACGCTCAACGAGGCCATGCTGTGGCGCCGCCTCGGCGACAACGAGCAGGCGCGCCGCCGCCTGCAGGCGCTCAAGAAGCAGCGCCTGGCCCACCATGTGGCGGGCAACGACTACCTGGGCGCGATGGAATGCATCGTCTCGGCCTGGTGCGCCTACACCGCGCGCGACCTGCCGCTCGCGCAGTCGCTGCTGGGCGGCATGGCGAACGATGCGGCGCGCAGCCTGGTGCTGCGGCACCACCCCGACGTGCGCTTCGAGTGGTGCAACCTGTGGGCGCTGGTGTGCCGCTCGCGCGCGCTGGGGCTTTCCGCCGACGACAAGCCAGCCGCCGCAGCGCTCGCCGAAGAGTCGCTGCAGCGCTTCGGCGAAGCGCTGGCCGCGGCCTTCGAGTCGCACTCCTTCGACGCCGCGCAGCACGTGGCCGCCAACATGGGCATGGCCGCTTGGCTGTTCGACCGCGTGGGCCTGTCCGACCTGCCGGCGCTTGCGCACGACGGCCACGCCGACACCACGCGCCGCGCGGTGCAGTGGATCGCCTTCAGCGAATGGCTCTGCGGCCACACCGACGGGCAGGGCCGCTCGGCCTGGAACGCGATCTACCTGATGCGCATCGCGCGCGGCCACTGCCGGCCCGAGCCGCAGCCCACGCTCGCGCAGTTCCGCGCGCAGAAGCCGCTCGACCCGGCCGCGATCTCGCAGCTCGCCGGGCCGCTCGCGGATGCCTTCGACACCGCGCACTGGCCCGCGCGCTGGGTCGGGGTGGCACAGGCGCGGCTGGCCGACCACCAGGCCGGCCGGCGCCGCTACCCCGGCCTGCAGCATTGCAGCCTGCTGTTCGAGCACGCCTGGTATGCGGCGCATGCGGGCGACCTGAAGGCGGCCGAGCAGTCGCTGGCGTCATTGCGCGAAGCCTTGCCGCAGCTGGTGCCGAGCGACCGCGCCTACTTCACCGAATCGTGGAACGACACGCTGCCGGCCGAGCTGGTGCTCGAAGCGAAGCCGCCGCGGCGGCCGGCGGCGCGCAAGAAAACCCTGCCCCGCTGATCAGCGCACGGAAGGCGCACCGGTCGACTTGCGCACCACGAGCTCGGGCCGCAGCACCACGGTCGATGCCGACATCGCGCGGCCGTCGATCTCCTCGAACAGCATCTCGGCCGCGCGCCAGCCGAGCTCGCGGTGCGGCAGGCGGATGGTGGTGAGCGGCGGGTCGACCATGTCGACCAGCGGCATGTCGTTGTGGCCGGTGACCGAGATGTCCTTCGGCACGCGCAGGCCGGCCTCGCGCAGCGCGTCGTAGGCGCCCAGCGCCACGAGGTCGTTGCAGCACACCACGGCCTGCGGGGCAGGGCCGGCCTCGAGCATCTGCCGCATGGCGGCCGCGCCGGCCTCGCGGCTGTAGCTCTCGCACTCGACCACGCGCAGCGGCTTCATGCGGTGGTCGCGCAGCGCCTGCTCCAGGCCCAGGCGCCGGCCCACGCCGGTGGGAATGTTCTGCGGCCCGGCCAGGTGCGCGATGCGCTTGTGGCCCAGGCCCACGAGGTGGTCGACCGCGAGCTTCATCGCAAGCCGGTCGTCGCTCACCACGGCCGGCAGGCGGCCGGTCTCGTCGGCGCGGTTGACCAGCACCGCCGTCATGCCGGCCTTGGCGACGAAGTCGACCAGCGGATCGTCGCGCGTGGCGGTGGCCAGGATCACGCCGTCGACGCGCTGCGCCAGCATGCGCTCGAGCACCGGCCGCGCGAGCGCAGGGTCGACCACGTTGGTCACGAACACGAAGTAGCCGCGCGCCGCCGCGCTGGCCTCGATGCCCTGCAGGATCGGCGGGAACACCGCGTTGGTGATGTCGGGCACCAGCACGCCGATGGTGTGGGTGCGGCCCGTGCGCAGCGCCGAGGCCGCGCGGTTGGGCCGGTAGCCCAGGCGCTGCGCGGCCTCCTCCACCACGCGCAGCACCTCGTCGCTGATCAGCGAGCGCTTCTCGGGGCTGAGCGCGCGCGACACCGTCGACACATGCACGCCGGCCGCGCGGGCAACGTCGCGGATGGTCACGGGGGAAGAAGGCGGGCTGGTGCTCATGGACTGATTGGTGCAAACGATTGTCGCCTGTGCGGGACGCTGGAACGGCTTTCCGGCATTCCCAGGTTCGCCAACAGGGTCATTTTACTTTCTGCCGGTTTGGACTAAGATCATGCAAACGATTGCACAAACATCCGACGAGACTCCCATGAACATCGCCACCTCTCCCGACTCGGTGCTGGGCTTCGCGCTCCAGGCCATGGAGCGCACGCCCGATGCGCGCCTTCGCACCGTGATGAACGCGCTCACGCGCCACCTGCATGCCTTCGTCCAGGAGGTGAAGCTGAGCGAGGAGGAGTTCGAGCAGGCGCTCGAATTCATCGTCGCCATCGGCCAGGCCACGGGCGAGAAGAAGAACGAGGTGGTGCTGGCGGCCGACATCCTCGGCATCTCCACCGTGGTGGCGCTGCAGAACAACCAGGACCCGCACGGCGAATCGCCGGCCGCGCTGCTCGGCCCTTTCTGGCGCGCCAACTCGCCGGCCTGCGCGCTGGGCGACAGCATCGCGCGCTCGGGCACGCCGGGCCTTCCGCTCGCGGTGGCAGGCACGGTGCGCAATGCGCGGGGCGAGCCGATCGCCGGCGCCACGGTCGACGTGTGGCAGGCCTCGCCCATCGGCCTGTACGAAAACCAGGACCCGGCGCAGGAAGACATGAACCTGCGCGGCCGCTTCACCACCGACGCGCAGGGGCGCTTCCACTTCCGCAGCGTGCGGCCGGCCGGCTATCCGGTGCCGACCGACGGGCCCTGCGGCGTGCTGCTGCGCGCGCAGCAGCGCCACCCCAACCGGCCCGCGCACCTGCACTTCATGGTGAGCAAGCCGGGCCACAAGGTGCTGGTCACGCAGGTGTTCGCCGATGACGACCAGAACCTCGAGAGCGACCCGACCTTCGGCGTGACGCAGCGGCTGATCGGCTGCTTCGCGCTGGCGCCCGACGGCCGGAGCGCCACGCTGCAGTACGACTTCCAGCTCGAACCCGGCGAGATGAAGTTCCCGCGTCCCCCCATCCCCTGAACCCACCACGCTTGCATCCCATGAGCTTCGATCCTGTTTCCCGACTCGACGGCAAGGTCGCCGTCATCACCGGCGGCCTTGGCGCCATCGGCTATGCGACGGCGGTGCGCCTTGCAACGCTCGGCGCCACCTGCGTGCTGCTGCACCGCAAGGGCGACGATGCGGCGGCCCGCGCGGCCGCCCTGCCCTCCGCCAGCGGACAGCGCCATGCGGCGATCCGCGCCGACATCGTCGACACGCCGAGCCTGCAGGCCGCGGCCGCCGAGGTGAAGGCCGCGCATGGGCGCTGCGACATCCTGGTCAACAGCGCGGGCCACACGCAGCCCGTTCCGGCGGGCGACCTCGATGCGCTGACCGACGAGCTCATCGACGACATCGTGCGCGCCAACTTCCGCGGCGTGTTCGCGACCATCCGCGCCTTCGCGCCGATGCTGAAGGACAGCGGCGACGGGCTCGTTGCCAACATCTCGTCGATTGCGGGCTTCACGGGCGTGGGCAGCAACCTCGCGTACGTCGCGGCCAAGGCCGGGCTCGACGTGGTGGGCGATGCACTGGCCAAGGCGCTGGCGCCGGCGGTGCGCGTGGTGTCCGTCTCGCCGGGCGCGGTGGAGTCGGGCTTCGTGCCAGGCCGCGGCGCCGAGTTCGCGAGCAAGATGGCGAGCACCACGCCGCTCGGGCGCATCGGCAAGCCCGACGACGTGGCTGCCGCGGTGGAGGCGCTCGCAACGACGATGCGCTTCGTCACCGGCACGCGCATCGTGGTCGATGGAGGGCGCCACCTGTGAGCGCCGCCAGGACCCTCATCACCTGCGCCGTCACGGGCAACCTCGTGAAGCCCGAGCAGACGCCGCACCTGCCGATCACGCCAGTGCAGATCGCCGACGAATGCCTGGCCGCGGCCGAGGCCGGCGCGGCGCAGGTGCACATCCACGTGCGCCATCCCGAGACCGGCAAGCCGTCGATGGAGGTCGAGCTGTACCGCGAGGTGGTCGACCGCATCCGGCGCAGCAATCGCGAGCTGGTCATCAACCTCACGACCGGCCCCGGCGGGCGCTTCATTCCGAGCGAGGACGATCCGAAGATCGCCGCGCCCGGCACCACGCTGCTGCCGCCCGAGAAGCGCGTGGAGCACATCGCGCTGATCAGGCCCGACGTGTGCTCGCTCGATCTCAACACCATGAACTCGGGCCCCGACGTGGTGATGAACACGCCGAAGAATGTGCGCCGCATGGCCAGGGTGATCCGCGAGGCGGGCGTGAAGCCCGAGCTGGAGATCTTCGATTCGGGCGACATCAACCTTGCGCTCGACCTGATCGCCGACGGCACGCTCGACGGACCCGCGATGTGGACCTTCGTCCTCGGCGTGAAGTACGGCTTCGCGCCCACGCCCGAGACGCTGCTCTACGCCCGCAACATGCTGCCGCGCGGCGCGTTCTGGAGCGCCTTCGGCATCGGCCGCATGGAGTTCCCGATCGTTGCGCAGGCATGGCTGCTCGGCGGCCATGTGCGCGTCGGCATGGAGGACAACATCTACCTGGAGAAAGGCGTGCTGGCCGAGAGCAATGCGCAGCTGGTGGTGAAGGCGCGCGACATCCTGCTGAGCCTTGGGGGCGAGATTGCGAATCCGCGGGAGGCGCGCGCGATGCTGGGCTTGCCTGGTGGGGGGGAGCTGACTTGAGAACTTTTTCCATTCGGAGCGTTGTGGGGCATTCAGGGCGCGCTCCCGCCGACGGGGTACCTTGCTCCGCGAATGTCCCCCGGGCTTCGCCCTCCTCCTTTATTTCGCTGCGCAAGGCACCCCATCGACGGGAGCGTTATGCGGAGCAGTCGTTGATCAGCGATGCACAACGGGCGTGCCCTCGTGCACAGAGCATCGGGTGCTCCCCGCAGCGAAATCAAGGAGGAGGCCGCAGGCCGGGGGACATTCGCGGAGGGGAGTACCCGGTGGCCTGTGCACGCGCCCTGAACAAGAACAACAGCAACAGCGCCAAGAACAAAAGAACGCCCGAACAACACAAGCACTCCGCAACATGAGCACCGACACGCCCCCCACCTCCCGCGCACTGCGCGTGAACGAAAAGGCCGCCAACCTCGACGCACTTCAACTCGAAGCCGCGCCGCAGCCCGAACCCACCGCGCCCCCCGGCCACGCCGTGGTGCAAGTCGCCGCCGCCGCGGTCAACCCCAGCGACGTGAAAGCCGCGCTAGGCCTCATGCCGCAAGCCGTGTGGCCGCGCACGCCGGGCCGCGACTTCGCAGGCACCGTGGTGAGTGGTCCCGGCGAATGGATAGGCCGCGAAGTCTATGGCTCGGGCGGCGACATCGGCATCACGCGCGACGGCTCGCATGCGCGCTATCTCGTGCTGCCCGAGGCTGCGCTGCGCGCCAAGCCCCAGGGCATCTCGATGGACGAGGCCGGCGCCGTGGGCGTGCCCTTCGTCACCGCCTACGAAGGCTTCAGGCGCAGCGGCATGCCGCAGGCCGGGCAGACCGTGCTGGTGCTCGGCGCCAACGGCAAGGTCGGCCAGGCGGCGGTGCAGCTGGCCTCGCAGGCCGGTGCGCGCGTGATCGCGGTGCAGCGCCGCGCCGGCCCGTTCGAGGGCTTCGCGTGCGGGCCGGTCGACGTGATCGATGCGCGCCACCATGCCGACGTGGGCGCGCAGGTGCGCGAGCTCACCGGCGGGCGCGGCGCGAACATCGTCTACAACACCGTCGGCAGCGCCTACTTCGAGGCCGCCAACAAGGCCATGGCCAAGGGCGCGACGCAGATCTTCATCGCCACGCACGAGCGCGCCGTGCCCTTCGACATCTTCGCGTTCTACCGCGGCATGCACACCTTCGTGGGCATCGACTCGCTCGCGATGGACTGCGTGGCCTCCACCGCCCAGCTCGACGCGATGCGCGAAGGCTTCGAGCGCGGCACGCTCAAGCCCTTTCCGGTGGCGCGGCACTTCGCGCTCGACGACGCGATGGATGCCTACCGGCTCGTGCTCTCGGGCAGCACCGACCGCGTCGTGCTGCGCCCCTGAAGATGAACCGCAACCAAGGAACACCGCCATGCACGTGACCCGTTTCAGCGAAGCGCCGCACTACGAGGCGCCCAACCATTTCGACATGCGCTGCCTGCGCCTGCAGGGCAAGGAGGCCGGCCCTTCGACGCAGATGTGGATGGGCATGAGCCAGATCCTGCCCGGCGGCCATACCGGGCTCGACGGCTCGCCGATGGAGAAGCTCTACCTCGTGCTCGAAGGCCAGCTCCATGTGGTCGGCGAGCTCGACGGCGCGCACCAGGAAGAAGTGCTCGGCCCCTACGACAGCTGCCGCTTCGCACCCGGCGAAAAGCGCCAGCTCGAAAACCGCAGCAACCGGCCGGTGCTGGTGGCGCTGGTGATGCCGAACAGCGCGCCGCCGGCCGCATAGGCCCTGCCCTGGTCTTTCATCGCTCACCCAATTAAATCAACGGAGACAAGACGCATGAAGAAGACATTCGACACCTGGAGCCGCCGGCAGGCGCTCGCGCTGGCCGCGGCGCTCGCGGCCATCAGCACGCTCGGCGCCGCGCACGCGCAGAACCCGTGGCCCGGCACGCAGCCGATCAAGCTCGTGGTGCCCTTCACCGCGGGCAGCGGCACCGACATCGTCGCGCGGCTCGTGGCCGAGAAGCTCGGGCCCGCGCTCGGCACCAGCGTGGTGGTGGACAACAAGCCCGGCGCCGGCGGCACGCTGGGCGCAGCCATCACGGCCAAGGCGCCGGCCGACGGCTACACGCTGCTGGTGCATTCGGCCGGGCACCTGGTGAATCCATGGATCTACAAGGGCCTGTCGTACGACACGATCAAGGACTTCACCGGCATCACGCCGATGGCGAGCCTGCCCAACGTGCTGGTGACCGGGCCTTCGCACTTCGCGAACGTGCGGGACCTGGTCGCAAAAGCCAAGGCCAATCCGGGCGGACTCAACTACGGCTCCGCGGGCAATGGCTCGGCCACGCACATGAATGCCGAGGTGTTCCGCCTCGCGGCCGGGCTCGATGCGCAGCACGTGCCCTTCCGCGGCACGCCCGAGGCCATGACCGAGGTGATGGCCGGACGCGTCGACTGGTTCTTCGCGCCGATGGTCTCGGCCCTGCCGCTCATCAAGAGCGGCAAGCTGCAGGCGCTGGCCGTGGGCACCGCGAAGCGCTCGCCCGCGCTGCCCGAGGCGCCCACCACGGTGGAAGCCGGCGTGCCGGGTTCCGAGTACCTGTTCTGGGTCGGGCTCTTCGCACCCGCGAAGACGCCGCAGCCGGTGGTGGACCGGCTGCAGGCCGAGGTCGCGAAGATCATGGCCTCGCCCGACCTCAAGGAACGCCTCGACAAGCTCGGCGCCGAGCCCTTCACGATGCCGTCGGCGCAGTTCAACAAGTTCATTGCCGATGAAACCACCAAGGCGCAGCAGGTGGTCAAGGCCGCCAGCATCAAGGTCGACTGACCATGCTGCGCACACTGCTCACGGCGGCCGGGGCGGCTGCACTGCTGCTGCCGCCTGCCACGCAGGCCCAGCCGGCCGACCTGATCGTCACCAACGCGAAGATCGCCACGCTCGACGCGGCCGCCACCACCGCGCAGGCGCTGGCCGTGCGCGACGGCCGCATCGTGGCGGTCGGCAATGCCGCGCAGGTGCGCGCGCTCTCGGGCCCGATCACGCGCACGGTGGATGCGGGCGGCCGCACCGTGATTCCCGGCCTCATCGACTCGCACATGCATGCGGTGCGCGCGGCGCTGAGCTATTCGACCGAGGTCAACTGGATCGGCGCCGCCAGCATCGGCGAAGCCATGGAGCGCATCCGCGCCGCGGCCGCGCGTGCGCGGCCCGGCGGCTGGCTGATCGTGGCCGGCGGCTGGACCGAGCAGCAGTTCGCCGAGCGCCGCCGCCCCACCGCGGCCGAGCTGCAGGAGGCGGCGCCCAACCATCCGGTGTACGTGCAGCTGTTCTATGAAGCGGTGGCAATGACGCCCAAGGCGCTCGAAGCGCTGGGCGTTCCGGCGGGCACGCTGCCGGCCGGCATGAAGCCCGCGGCGGACGGTGCGCCGGGCTGGATGGCGGGCGACATCGTCGGCATCTCGGCCCTGTTCGACAAGCTGCCCAAGCCGAGCTACGACGACAACCTGGCCGGCACGCGCGCCTTCTTCCGCGAGCTGAACCGCCTGGGCGTCACCGGCCTCGTGGACCCGGGCGGCTTCAGCATTGCGCCGTCGCAGTACGCGGCGCTGTTCGAACTGTGGCGCGAGAAGGCGCTGACGCTGCGCGTGGCCTACAGCGTGTTCGCGCAGAAGCCGGGCGCCGAGCTGCAGGAGTTCCGCGAGCTCACGCAGATGCTGCCGATGGGCTTTGGCGACGACATGCTCAAGTTCAACGGCCTCGGCGAACGCGTGACGCTCGCGATGTACAACAACAATTTTCCCGACGCGGCCGCAAAGGAGAAGTTCTACGAGCTCATCAAGTGGGCGGCGATGCGCAAGCTTGCGGTCACCATCCACTGGCAGGAGAACAGCTCGGTCGACCACCTGCTCGGGCTCTACGAGAAGCTCAACGCCGAGGTGCCGATCAAGGAGCTGCGCTGGTCGATCGCGCACCTGGACGATGCCTCGCCCGAAACGCTCGCGCGCATGAAGGCGCTGGGCATCGGCTGGACCATGCAGGACGCGATGTACTTCCAGGGCGACCGCGCGCTCGCCACGCGCGGCGACGCGGCGCGCCGCATGCCGCCCATCGGCAGCGCACTGCGCACCGGCGTGAACGTAGGCGCCGGCACCGATGCGCACCGCGTGGCTTCGTACAACCCCTTCGTCGCGCTGCAATGGATGCTCGACGGCAGGACCGTGAGCGGCAAGGCGATGCGCGGCGCCGACGAGACGCCCACGCGCGAACAGGCGCTGCGGCTCTACACGGTGGGCAGCGCGTGGTTCAGCTTCGACGAGGCAAGGCGCGGCACGCTCGAAGTGGGCAAGCTCGCGGACTTCGCGATCCTCGACCAGGACTTCTTCTCGGTGCCGCTGGAGCGCATCGGCAAGACGGTGTCGCTGATGACGGTGGTGGGCGGGCGCGTGGTGCATGCCGCGCGGCCCTTCGATGCCGCAGGCACCTCGGTCGCCGCGGCGCCCTAGGGCTGCGCGAGCGCCTGCCGCACGCGTTCGCGCAGCACCGGCAGCACCTCGCTCTCGAACCACGGGTGGTGCTTGAACCAGCCGGTGTTGCGCGGCGACGGATGCGGCAGCGGGATGAAGCGCGGCGCAAATTCCGCAAAGGCCGCGACGGTCTCGGTGACGCCGGCCTTGCGCGCCGCGCCCAGGAAGTGGCGCTGCGCGTACTGGCCGATCAGCAGCGTGAGCTCGACCCGGCTCATCTGCGCGAGCAGGCGCGCATGCCAGAGCTCGGCGCATTCGCGGCGCGGCGGCAGGTCGCCGCTGCTGCCGCGGCCGGGGTAGCAGTAGCCCATCGGCATGATCGCGATGCGCGCGGCGTCGTAGAACAGCTCGCGGTCGATGCCGAGCCAGCGGCGCAATTGCTCGCCGCTCTTGTCGTCCCATGGCAGGCCGGTGGCATGCACCGTCAGGCTCGGCGCCTGGCCGACGATCAAGAGGCGCGCGCTGGCGCTGGCCTGCACCACGGGCCGAGGGCCCAGCGGCAGCTGCGCGGCGCAGGCGGTGCAGCCGCGGATTTCGGCGAGCAGCGCATCCATGGCGCCGGCGCGCGCGCTATTCGGAGAACCGGCCGAAGAAGCCATCGAGATCGGCCCCGGAGGCCGCGCCTTCGAAGCCATCGAAACGTCCCTTCTCGGCCAGCGCCCGCGCGGCACGGTCGAAGCCGCCCCAGGCCGCGCGCGCGAGCGCACCGCCCACGCTGACGCGCCGCACGCCGAGCGCGGCGATGTCCTGCATGCCGAGCTCGCTGGGCCAGCCGATCAGCAGGTTGACCGGCTTGGGCGCGACCGCGGCCACCACCGCCGCGATCTGCTCGCGCGTGCGGATGCCCGGTGCGTAGAGGCAGTCGGCGCCGGCCTCGGCGTAGGCCTTGAGGCGGGCGATGGCGTCGTCCAGGTCGGGGCGGCCGACGAAGAAATTCTCGGCGCGGCCCACCAGCAGCGTGTCGCCGCCGGCCGCGTCGATGGCACGGCGCGCCGCGCGCAGCCGTTCGACCGCCACGCCGATCTCGAACAGCGGATTCGCCGCATCGCCGGTCGAGTCCTCGATCGACAGGCCCGCCACGCCGGTCTCGACCGCGAGGCGCACGCTTTCGGCCACGCCCTGGGCATCGGCCGCGAAGCCGTTCTCGAAGTCCGCATTCACCGGCAGGTCGGTGGCACCGACGATGTCGCGCAGGTGGGCCAGCATGGTGTCGCGCGATTGCCCTCCGTCGGCCAGGCCCTGCGACCAGGCATGGCCCGAGCTCGTGGTGGCCAGCGCCTTGAAGCCCAGGCCCTGCAGGTAGCGCGCGCTGCCCTTGTCCCAGGGGTTGGGAATGGCGAAGCAGCCCTGTTCGTGCAGCGCGCGGAACTCGGCGCGTTTCTGGGCGACGGTGCGGGTCATGGAAGCCTCATCTTTCTTTGTTGCGTGCGAAGGATGGGGTTTTAACGCAACGGCTCGGACATTGCGCGGGCACAGCTTTCGGTGTTCTGATCGGGCCCCATGTCCTACGCCTTCCTGCTCTTCATCCATCTTCTCGCCGCCGCCTTCTGGGTGGGCGGCATGGCCACCCTGCACTTCGCGGTGCGCCCCGCCGCGGTCGCCACGCTGGAGCCGCCGCTGCGGCTGCGCACCATGGCGGCGGTGCTGCGGCGCTTCTTCGTGGGCGTGGACGCGGCCGTCACGCTGCTGTTCGTGACCGGCGTGGCGATGATCCTGCTTGCGGGCGGCTTCCGCGCGGTGCACTGGCGCATCGAGGCGATGATGGGCATCGCCCTCGTGATGGCCGGCATCTACGTGTACATCCGCGCCTCGGTGTTCAAGGCGCTGCGGCGCGCGGTGGAAGAAAGCGCATGGCCGGTGGCGGCCGGGCGGCTCAATACCGTGCGCCTGCTGGTGACGGTGAACCTCGCGCTCGGCGTGGCGGTGTTCGCCGTGACGATCCTGGGACGCGCCGGCTAGCTGTTGCCTGCCGGCCCTTTCAGCTCGACGCCGTTGCCGTCAGGGTCGGTGACGTAGATCGACGGACCGTTGCCCTCGGCGCCGAAGTTGTTCTGCACCTCGCCGTGCACCGGCACGCCGTGCCGCGCCATCAATGCGCGGATCGCCGCTTCGTCGAAGGGCTCGATGCGCAGGCAGAGGTGGTCGACGTTGCGGCCCTCCTTGCCGGCCAGGGCGCCGCCCTGCTTGCCGAGCGGGCCATCGGGCGTGACGAGGTCGATGAGGTTGGTGCCGGCGCGCAGATGCACGAGCCCCAGGTTGTCGCGGCGCCTCTCGACCTGGCAGCCGAGCACGTCGCGGTAGAAGGCAATGGCGCGCTCCGCGTCCTTCACGCGCAGCACAACATGATCGATGCGCAGCACCGAGAACGGTGGGCTGTGTATCGGGTCCGTCATGGTTTGCTCTCCTTGCTCTACACCACGCCTGCCGCGCGCAGCGCGTCGAAGCGCGCGCCATCGATGCCGAACTCGGCCAGCACCTCGCGCGTGTGCTGCCCGAGCGCGGGCGGCGCATGGCGCAGCACGGGCGGAGTGGCCGTGAGGCGCAGCGGGCTCGCCACGCCGGTGATGCTGGCGATGCCGTCGTCCGCATCGCGCGGCAGCGTGACGGCCAGGCCGCGCGACTTGACCTGCGCGTCGTCGAAGGCCTGCGCGATGTCGTTGATCGGGCCGCAGGGCACGGCCTTGTCTTCGAGCAGCGCGACCCAGTCGGCGGTGCTGCGGGTGCGCGTGAGCTCTTCCATCATCGGGATGAGCACGCCGCGGTGCTTCACGCGCAGCGTGTTGCTCGCAAAGCGCGCATCGGCGGCCCACTCGGCATGGCCGGCCGCTTCGCAGAAGCGCGCGAACTGGCCGTTGTTGCCGATGGCCAAGAGCATCGAGCCATCGAGCGTCGGAAAGTCCTGGTAGGGCGCCAGGCTCGGGTGCGTGTTGCCCTGGCGCTGCGGCGCCTTGCCGGTGTTGAGGAAGGCGCTGGCCTGGTTGGCGAGGATGGCCATGCCCACGTCGAGCAGCGCCATGTCGATGTGCTGGCCTTCGCCCGTGCGGCCGCGCACCTGCAGCGCCGCGAGGATGGCGGTGCTCGCGTAGACGCCGGTGAACAGGTCGGTGAGCGCCACGCCCACGCGCAGCGGGCCGCCGCCGGGTTCGCCGTCGGGACGGCCGGTGATGCTCATCATGCCGGTCATGGCCTGGATCATCAGGTCGTAGCCCGCGCGCTCGGCGTAGGGGCCGTCGTGGCCGAAGCCGGTCACGCTGCAGTAGACGAGGCGCGGGTTGGCCGCGCGCAGGCTCTCGTGGTCGAGGCCGTACTGCTTCAGGCCGCCGGTCTTGAAATTCTCGACCACGATGTCGGCCTGCGCCGCCATCTGCTTCAGGAGCGCCTGGCCGTCGGGCGTGGCCATGTCGACCGTGACCGAGCGCTTGTTGCGGTTGCAGGCCGTGAAGTAGCTGGCCTGGTCGGTGTCGTTGCCGTCCGCGTCCTTGATGAACGGAGGGCCCCAGGTGCGCGTGTCGTCGCCGACGCCGGGGCGTTCGATCTTGATGACGTCGGCGCCCAGGTCCGCGAGGATCTGCGTGCACCACGGGCCCGCGAGCACGCGGGACAGATCGAGGACCTTGATGCCGTCCAGGGCTGCGGGCTTGGTGGCCGTCATGCGCTCTTCGTTCAGTTGGCGAAGGCGGCGATGCCGGTGATGGCACGGCCCAGGATCAGCGCGTGGATGTCGTGCGTGCCTTCGTAGGTGTTGACCACTTCCAGGTTCACCAGGTGGCGCGCCACGCCGAACTCGTCGCTGATGCCGTTGCCGCCCATCATGTCGCGCGCCAGGCGGGCGATGTCCAGGGCCTTGCCGCAGTTGTTGCGCTTCATGATCGAGGTGATCTCGACCGAGGCCGTGCCTTCGTCCTTCATGCGGCCCAGGCGCAGGCTGCCCTGCAGGCCCAGCGTGATCTCGGTCTGCATGTCGGCCAGCTTCTTCTGGATCAGCTGGTTGGCGGCGAGCGGGCGGCCGAACTGCTTGCGGTCCAGCGTGTACTGGCGGGCGCGGTGCCAGCAGTCTTCGGCGGCACCGAGCGCGCCCCAGGAGATGCCGTAGCGCGCGCTGTTGAGGCAGGTGAAGGGGCCCTTCAGGCCCTGCACTTCGGGGAACGCGTTTTCCTCGGGGCAGAACACGCCGTCCATCACGATCTCGCCGGTGATGCTGGCGCGCAGGCCGACCTTGCCGTGGATCGCGGGGGCCGAGAGGCCCTTCATGCCCTTCTCGAGCACGAAGCCGCGGATCGGGCCCACGGTGCCGCTTTCGCTGACTTCCTTGGCCCAGACCACGAACACGTCGGCGATCGGCGAGTTGCTGATCCACATCTTGGCGCCGGAAAGCGAGTAGCCGCCCGGCACCTTCTTGGCGCGCGTGACCATGCTGCCGGGGTCGGAGCCGTGGTCGGGTTCGGTCAGGCCGAAGCAGCCGATCCATTCGCCGGTGGCGAGCTTGGGCAGGAATTTCTGCTTCTGCGCCTCGGTGCCGAATTCGTTGATCGGCACCATCACGAGCGAGCTCTGCACGCTGGCCATCGAGCGGTAGCCCGAGTCGACGCGCTCGACTTCGCGCGCGATCAGGCCATAGGCCACGTAATTGAGACCGGGGCCGCCGTACTGCTCGGGGATCGTGGGGCCGAGCAGGCCGAGCGCGCCCATTTCGCGGAAGATGGCGGGGTCGGTCTCGCCGCTGCGGAAGCCCTCGATGACGCGGGGCGCGAGGCGCTCCTGGCAGTAGGCATTGGCCGCGTCGCGGATCATGCGTTCTTCGTCGGTCAGCTGCTGGTCGAGAAGAAGGGGATCGTCCCAGTGGAATTGCGCTTTGGCGGCCATGTGCTTGTCTCCGGAAGAGGGAAAAAGGGGGAATGGGCCGATCCTAGCCATGCGGGGGGTTGGGCGCAAACGATGAATCCTCACCCAGATATGCGTCTTGCGCACATCTGGCACCCGCCTGGCAAGACGTTTCCATTGGTGACGGCGTCCGCCCAGTCATACACTTGCGGCATACATGCGCCGCAAGATCCCGCCCCTGCAGACCCTCGTGTGCTTCGACGCCGCCGCGCGCCACGAGAGCTACACCCGCGCCGCACAGGAACTCGCGCTCACGCAGAGCGCGGTGTCGCGCCAGATCGGCACGCTCGAAGCCTTCCTGGGCGTGGCGCTGTTCCGCCGCACGCGCCACGGCGTGGCGCTCACCGCGAGCGGCGCGGCCTATGCGCGGCAGATCACCAAGCGGCTCGAGGCGATGGAGCGCGACACGCTCGACGCCATGGCGCACCAGGGCGAAGGCGGCTCGCTCTCATTGGCGGCGGTGCCCACCTTTGCCACGCGCTGGTTGATGCCGCGCCTGAAGGGCTTTGCGGCGCTGCAGCCCGACGTGGTGGTGCACATCGAGACGCGCACCCGGCCTTTCCTGTTTGCCGATGCGGAGTTCGACGCGGCGCTGTATGCCGGCACGCCCGCGCAGGTCGAGAACTGGGCCGGCACGCGCGCGCTCATGCTGATGCACGAGGACGTGGTGCCGGTGTGCAGCCCCTCGCTGTTGCCGCGCGGCAAGGCCGTGGCAGCCGCGGCCATCGCGCAGATGCCGCTCCTGCAGCAGAGCACGCGGCCCGACGGCTGGCGCCAGTGGTTCGACGCGCAGCAGGTCGATGCGCCCAATGCGCGCGGCGGGCCGCGCTACGAGCTCTTTTCCATATTGGCCGCGGCCGCCTCGCACGGCCTGGGCGTGGCGCTGATGCCGACCATGCTGGTGGCCGACGAACTCGCGCGCGGCGAACTGGTGGTGGCCTGCGCGCGGCCGCTGTCGGGCGAGCGCAACTACTACCTCGTGACGCCCGAGCGCGCCGACCAGCGGCCGCTGCTGAAGTTCTTCAGCGACTGGCTGCTGGCCGAGGCGCAGCGCAGCGCCGTCTAGCCAAGGCAGTGCCGATATGATGGTCCGCACCATCGCGCGCACTGCCTTGCGCCCCCCAACACCATGCTGAACAACATCGCTCCCTTTCTCGTGCACTGGGCCATCACCGCGCTGTCGCTGTGGGTGGCCAGCCTGATCTTTCGCGGCATCAAGTTCGAGAGCACTTCGGCGCTCGTGATCTCGGCCCTGCTGCTGGGCCTGGCCAATGCCATCGTCAAGCCGCTCTTGATCGTGCTCACGCTGCCGCTGACGCTGCTCACGCTCGGCCTCTTCCTGCTGGTGATCAACGCGCTGATGATCATGCTGGTGGCCGCGCTGGTGCGCGGATTCAAGCTCTCGGGCTTCTGGACCGCGTTCTTCGCGAGCATCTTCATCTCGCTGCTGAGCATTGCGATCGATTCGCTGGTGAGCAGCGGCGACCCCGCCACCACCATCCAGATGCCGACCGGCAGCGGCAAGTGGCTGTAGCCGCGGCGGGATGCCGCCGATGGCCGGCATCCGCGTAATCACTGCCCCCGGGCGCTTGATTGACGAGGATGATGTCGACAATATTCAATACTTTTGTCGACAAAAATAGCCGGACGCACCGGCGCTGAGCGGCTGCGGCCGCGCCGGCGGCGGGGGGTGGCGTGCAACTTGCAAGGATCTGGACATGACGGACAGCAGCTCCCCCCGCTCCTCCTCCTCCTCTTCCAAGGCCGCCGGCAAGGTCATGCGCATCGACCGCGACGGCGACGGCACCGTGCAATCGCTTACGCGGGCCATGCAGCTGCTCGAACTGCTGGCCGACGACGACGAGGGCTACCGCCTGGTCGACATCGCGGCGCGCAGCGGCCTGTCGTCGTCCACCGCGCACCGCCTGCTCACCACGCTGGAGCAGCGCCAGTTCGTCCAGTTCGACCGCGAAACCAGCCTCTGGTATGTGGGCGTGCGCTGCTTCTCGGTGGGCGCGGCTTTCGGGCGCCGGCGCCGCATTGCGCACCTGGCGCTGCCGGTGATGCGGCGGCTGCGCGACAGCTCGGGCGAAAGCATCAACCTGGGCATTGCCGACCTGGGCGACATCGTGTTCGTCACGCAGGTGGAAAGCCGCGAGCTGATGCGCGCCATCGGCAAGCCGGGTTTCCGCGCACCGCTGCACGGCACCGCCATGGGGCAGGCGATCCTGGCCGCCATGGCCGAGGACGACGTGCTGCAGTACCTGCGCACCTACGGCCTGCCCAAGCTCACGCCCAACACCATCGCACGCGCATCGCGGCTGCACGAAACGCTGGGCGAGGTGCGCCGCGCGGGCTATGCGGTGGACGACGAGCAGAACGCCGTGGGCCTGCGCTGCATTGCCGCCGCCATCCGCGACGAGCACGGCCAGCCCTTCGGCGCGATCTCGCTGGTGGGGCCGACGCAGCGCATCAAGGCGGCCGACTTCGCGCAGCTGGGCGCCACGGTGCGCGGCGCCGCCGACGAGATCACCGCGGCCTACGGCGGGCGCCTGAAGTAGCCGCCGGCCCCCGCGTCTTCCACCGGCGCGCAGCGCCAAGTGCTTGATCCGCAAAGATTTTTTCTGCCGTTCCCGGTGCGCGGAAAACTCTGCGCGGGCGCCGTGCGGCGCGCTTCAATGGCCTCCTGCATTGCCGCCTTGCCGATCCGCCCACCTTTGCCCTTCCAGGAGAAATCATGCCGCTGCGCCCTCTTGCCAAGCCCTCTTTTCCAAGGCCGTTCGCCGCGGCCTGCCTGCTCGCGCTGGCCACCGTGCTCGCCCTTCCCGCCGCCCAGGCGCAGGACCGGATCAAGCTCAAGGCCATCGGCCAGCCGCTGGCCACCGGGCTGATCCAGAAGAACAAGGAACAGCCCTTCTTCGAGAACTTCGCGGCCCGCACCGGCCTGCCGATCGACGTCGACTACAAGCCCATCGACACGCTCGGCATCAAGGACACCGAGCAGCTGCGCGTGATGAAGGCGGGCCTGTTCGACATCGTCTCGCTGCGCGTCTCGCAGAACTCGCGCGACGAACCGACGATCCTGGGCCTCGACCTGGTCGGCGCCGCGCCCGACTTTGCCACCGGCCGCAAGGTGGCCAAGGCCTACTTCGACACGGTCGATGCGCGGCTGCAGCAGCAGTTCAACGTGAAGCTGCTCGGCGTATGGCCCTTCGGCCCACAGATCCTGTTCTGCAAGAAGCCGATCGCCTCGCTGGCCGACATCAAGGGCATGAAGGTGCGCGTGTACGACCAGAACCTGGCCAAGTTCATCGAGCTGGTGGGCGCGACGCCGGTGCCGGTGTCGTTCGCCGACACGCACCAGTCGCTGTCGCTCGGCGTGGTCGACTGCGCCATCACCGGGCCGAGCTCGGCCAACTCGGCCGGCTGGCCCGAGGTCACCACGCACCAGCTGGCCATCGGCTTCCAGATGGCGCTCAACGGCTACGGCATGACGATGAAGTCATGGAACGCGCTCAAGCCCGACCAGCAGGCCAAGCTCAAGGCCGCCTTCGACGGCCTGACCGACGAGGTGTGGAAGTACTCCGAGGAGCTGTTCCGCGATGCGCTCAACTGCAACGCCGGCAGGGACCCGTGCACCACCGGCAAGAAGTTCAAGCTGGTCGACGTGCCGGTCACGCCGGCCGACCTCGAGCTGGTGCGCGGCGCGGTCGGCAAGGTGTCGCTGCCGGTGTGGGCCGAGGTCTGCGACAAGTCGAACCCGGGCTGCTCCAAGGGCTGGCAGGCCACGGTGGCGCCGGTGCTGGGGCTCAACAAGTGAGCAGCGCGGCCATGAGCGAGCGGCCGCAGCCCACCGCCGCATCGCCGGAAGAAGCGCCGGCCGCGCCGCGGCACGCCAGCTTCAAGACGCGCGTGGAGACGGTGCTGGCCACCGTCTTCGGGGCGATCTTCCTTGGCCTGTCGGTCATCGTGACCGTCGAGACCGCCGCGCGCAAGCTGTTCAACATCTCGCTGCAGGGCGCGGACGAGCTCGGCGGCTATGCGCTCGCGGTGGGCTCGACCATTGCCTTCAGCCTCGCGCTCATGGGCCGCAACCACATCCGCGTCGACGTGTTCCACGAGAAGTTTCCGGCCCGCGTGCAGGCGCTGCTGAACTGGATCTCGGCGGTGTCGCTGGCCGCGCTCGCGGTGTTCATCGGCTGGGTGGCGTTCAAGGTGATCGGCGACACCATGGCCTACCGCAGCACCGCGCAGACGCCGTGGGCCACGCCGCTGATCATTCCGCAGGGCGTCTGGTATGCGGGGCTCGTGGTCTTCGCGCTGGTGGCCTGCGGGCTCGCGCTGCGCGCCACCCAGCTGCTGCTGCGCGGCGACATCGCGGCGCTGAACACCGACTTCCATCCCAAGAGCGCGAAGGAAGAGCTGAAGGAAGAGCTCGACGACCTCGCGGTGCGCCAGGCCCCGCAGCCCGGCGAAGGAGGCAAGCCATGAACCTCTTCGTCATAGGGCTCGCGTTCTTCGCGATGCTGGGCATGATGCTGGTTGGCATGCCGATTGCCGTCTCGATGGCACTGGTGGGCATCGTCGGCGGCATCGCGGCCTACGGCGCGCCCTTCATGGACTCGATCGCGCCCGTGGTCTGGGGCGTGCAGAACGAGAACCTGCTGACCTCGGTGCCGCTGTTCGTGCTGCTCGGCGAACTGCTGCTGCGCTCGGGCATTGCCGACCGCATGTACATCGCGCTGTCGGCCTGGCTCGGCCGGCTGCCCGGCGGGCTGCTGCACACCAACATCGGCAGCTGCGCGCTGTTCGCGGCCACCTCGGGTTCGTCGGTGGCCACCGCCGCCACGGTGGGCACGGTGGCGCTGCCTTCGCTGCACCGGCGCGGCTATTCGATGCGCGCCTCGCTCGGCAGCCTGGCCGCGGGCGGCACGCTGGGCATCCTGATTCCGCCGAGCGTGAACATGATCGTGTATGGCTCGCTCACCAACAACTCGATCGGCAAGCTGTTCATCGCGGGCATCATCCCGGGCTTGCTCCTGACCGGCTTCTTCATGCTCTGGATCGCGGGCTCCAGCCTGGCGAGCGGCAACGCGATGCGCGAGCCCAAGGTGCCGCTGGAGGCGCGCATCCGCGCGCTGGTGCACCTGGTGCCGCCGGCGGTGGTGTTCGGCATCGTCATGGGCAGCCTCTACTTCGGCATTGCCACCGCGGCCGAGAGCGCCGCGCTCGGCGTGATTGCGGCGCTGGGCTTCGTGCTGCACTCGGGCAAGCTGAGCTGGGAGCTGATGCGCAACTGCTTCGTCTCGACCGCGCGCGTGAGCGGCATGATCCTGCTGATCGTGGTGGCGGCCTTCGTGCTGAACCTCACGGTCAGCCTCACCGGCGTGGCCGAGGCCATGACCAAGTGGGTCTCGGGCCTGGGCCTGTCGGCCACCGGGCTGATCCTCGCGCTGATGCTGTTCTACCTGGTGCTGGGCATGTTCATGGACGTGCTGTCGATGCAGGTGGCGACCATTCCGATCACCTATCCGATCGCCACCGCGCTGGGGGTCGATCCGATCTGGTTCGGCATCTTCATCGTGCTGATGTGCGAGCTCGGTCTCATCACGCCGCCGGTCGGCATGAACCTGTTCGTGGTGCACGGCATCCGGCCCGACAGGGGCGGCATCGAGGACGCGATCTACGGCGCGCTGCCCTATGCGCTGATCATGATCCTGTTCACCCTGCTGCTCCTGGCCGTGCCGCAGCTGGTGACCTGGCTGCCGGGCCACATGTGAGCCGGTCCACTGCGGCAAGCGCACGATGAAAGCACTCTGGCAACTCACGGCGGCCCAGCTCGCCGAAGGCTTTGGCGCCGGCGCCTTCACGCCGGAGCAGGCGCTCGCGGCCTGCCTGGCGCGCACGGCCGAGGTGAACCCGCGGCTCAATGCGCTGGTGGTGCTCGATGCCGAAGGCGCGGCCGAGGCCGCGGCGCAAAGCACCGCGCGCTGGCGCTCGGGCCGCGCGCTCGGCGCGCTCGACGGCGTGCCGGCCACCATCAAGGACAACCTGCAGGTGCGCGGCCTGCCCACGCACTGGGGCAGCCGCGCGCTGGCCGGCTTCGTCGCCGAGCGCGACGAGCTGCCGGTGGCGCGGCTGCGCGAAGCCGGCGCGGTGATCTTCGGCAAGACCAACGTGCCCGAGTTCACGATGCAGGGCTACACCGCCAACCCGGTCTTCGGTCCCACCGGCAATCCGTGGAACCCGGCGCTCACGCCCGGCGGCTCCTCGGGCGGCGCGGTGGCGCTGGTGGCCGCGGGCGGCTGCCCGATCGCGCTGGGCACCGATGGCGGCGGCTCGATTCGCCGGCCCGCCTCGCACACCAACCTCGTGGGGCTCAAGCCCTCGCGCGGCCGCGTGCGGCGCGGCAATGGCCTGCCGCCGATCTTTCTGGACTTCGAGGTGGTGGGGCCGATGGCGCGCTGCGTGGACGACGTGGCCGCGGTCATGCGGGCGATCGCGCCGCGCGCCGCGGCCGATGCGCCGCATGAAGCCAAGCCTGCGCGCATCCTCTACCTGCCGCGCTTCGCGGACCACCCGGTGGACCCGCGCATCGCGCGGCTGGTGGATGCCGCGGCCGAGAACCTGGCCGCGCTCGGGCACGAGGTCACGACGCAGCCGCGCTTCGAGCTGGCCGAGGCGGTCAACCAGCGCTGGCCGCTGCTCGCGCAGGTGGGCCTGGCCTGGCTGGTGGACCATCCGCAAGAGCTCTGGCCGCGGCCCTTCGATCCCGCGCTGTTCGGCCCCGCAATGCAGGCCAACACCGGGACCGGCCGCGCCGCCTCGGCGCGCGAGCTGTTCGAACTGCTGTTCGAGGCCGAGCGCCTGCGCGGCGAACTCGCGGGCCTGTTCGAGCAGCACGACTTTTTGCTGACCCCCGCGACCGCGGCGCTGCCCTGGCCCGCGGCCGACACCCATCCGCCGCGCATCGACGGCCGCGAGGTCGGTCCGCGCGGCCATGCGGTGTTCGCGGGCTTCGTCAACGCCGTGGGCCTGCCCGCGATCGCGCTGCCCTGCGGCTTTGCCGAGGGCCTGCCGGTGGGGCTGCAGCTGGTCGCGCGCGAAGGCGGCGACGACGCGCTGCTGGCGCTGGCCCGCGATTTCGAACGCGCCCATCCGTGGCAGCGCTTTCCCGCCCTGTGAGCGCGGCGGCCGGCGGCCTTGCGCCCGCCAGCGCCGCGCATGCGCTGCACCTCGCGCGGCGCGAGGGCCGGCGCGTGCCCTCGGCGCTGCTGCAGACGGCCAGCCGCGCCGAGGCCTATGCCATCCAGGACGCCACGCTGGCGGCGATCGGCCCGGTCGGCGGCTGGAAGGTGGGCGCGCGCGCGCCCGGCCAGGAGCCCACCTGCGCGCCGCTGCCGGCCGAGGGGCTGCTGCCCGGCGGCGTGCGCCTGCAGGGTCCGGCATGGCGGCTGCGCGGCATCGAGGCCGAGGTCGGCTTCCAGCTGGGCGCGGACCTGCCGCCGCGCGCCGCGCCCTACACGCTGGCCGATGTGGCAGGCGCCGTCGAATCGGTGCTGCCGGTGATCGAGGTCGTCGAGACCCGGCTGGCCGACTGGTTCGGCGCCCATGCCAACGCCCTGCTGGCCGACCTGCTGAGCCATGGCGCGCTGGTGCTGGGGCAGCGCCAGCCCTTCGCGCCGGCCTGGTTCGACCTGCAGCGCGCCGAGGCCGCGCTGCACTTCGACGGGCAGACCGTCGCGCACACCGTGGGCGAGCATCCGAGCCCCGACGCGGGCGCGCTGCTGGTGTGGCTGGCCAACCATTGCGCCGCGCGCGGCGCCGGACTCAAGGCCGGGCAGATCGTCACGAGCGGTTCGTGCACCGGCATGCTGTTCGCGTCGGCGGGCACGGCGGTGCGCGTGGAGATCGGCGAGCTCGCGCCCGTGGCCCTCTCGTTCTGACGTCTTCTTGCGGCACCGTCGCCGCCGGAACCCATGTCCGGAAACAGCGAGCGCCGCGCCCGCGGCGGCCGCACACTTTCGGCATGCCGACCTCTCCTGCCCACATCGTCCGCGTCCTCGACTGGCCCCGCATCGAAACCGAGCTTGCCACGCGCGGCTGCGCAACCACGGGCGTGCTGTTCAGCCCGAAGGAGTGCGCCGCGCTGGCCGCGCTGTATGACGAGCCCGGCCATTTCCGCAGCCGCGTGGTGATGCAGCGCCACGGCTTCGGCCAGGGCGAGTACCAGTACTTCGGCAACCCGCTGCCCGCTCCGGTCGCGGCCTGGCGCAGCGCGCTGTACGAGCGCCTCGCGCCGCTCGCCAACGCATGGGCCGCCGCGATGGGCCAGCCGGCCGACTACCCGGCGGACCACGCGGCCTATCTCGCGCGCTGCCATGCGGCGGGCCAGCTGCGGCCCACGCCGCTGCTGCTGCGTTATGCCGAAGGCGACTACAACTGCCTGCACCAGGACCTGTACGGCGACCTCCAGTTTCCGATGCAGCTCACGGTGCTGCTGAGCCGGCCGGGCGAAGACTTCACGGGCGGCGAATTCGTGCTCACCGAGCAGCGCCCGCGCATGCAGTCGCGCGCCGAGGTGGTGCCGCTCGCGCAGGGCGAGGCGGTGATCTTCGCGGTCAACCAGCGGCCCGTGGCGGGCACGCGCGGCAGCTACCGCGTCACCATGCGGCACGGCGTGAGCCGCGTGCGCGCGGGGCGGCGGCACACGCTGGGAATCATCTTCCACGACGCGCGCTAGCCAAGCCCGCGTCTTGCGCACGACCGTGCCATGACGCGCGCGGCCCGAAGTCGCGCAAAATCCGCCCTGCACCCCGGGTGCTCGCCATGATTTCCGACAACCAAACGATCGGGGCAGCGAGCGGCCGGATGCGATCCGCGGCCCGACGTGACGGCCGCGGGTGCGTTCGAGTGGTCGACAGGGAGCTGTATGAACAAGAAGAACTCATCCGGGTCTGCGGGTGGGGCGGGAAAGCCGCCTCTCGCATTCTTTGAATTTTCCGCCGCCGTGGCGCGGCTTTCGCGCCGCTTCAGGGTCGACGTGAGCACCATCGTGAGCGCGGTGGCGCTGACGCAGTCGCTGCTGCTGGCCACGCTCGGCTACTGGGGCTCGCAGCGGCTGGTGGCGAAGATCGGCGCCTCCGCGCACGCGGCCAACCACTACCGCACCGAGGACAACATGCTCGCGGTCCTCGCCAAGACCGAGTCGGCGGTCGGTGCGCTGGCCGGCGCGCCCAGCCTCGGCGCCGCGGGCGAGCATGCCCAGCGCACGGCCGAGCTTCTGTGGACCCTGCTGCAGCAGGCGCCCGAGCTCGACAGCCTCTACGTGGCCGACGACACGGGCCAGATGCTGATGGCGCTGCGCTACCCGGTGCCGGCCATCCGGCGCATCGCGCGCGGCGCGGGCACCGGCGAACTCGCCATCGAGACCTGGCAGTACAAGCTGCCGCCCGCGCCCGAGATCGACGCGCAGCAGCGCTTCGCCACGCAGCGCATCGAGTCCTTCCGCAGCAGCTACGACCCGCGGCTGCAGCGCTGGTACCAGCAGGCGCGCCAGATGCAAAGGCCCGTGTGGACCGCGCCCTACGCCTTCGCCGCGACGCAGGAGCTGGGCGTGAGCTATGCCTTGCCCAGCAAGCGCCGCGCGGCCGAAGGCGGCCCCCGGCTGCTGGTGGTGGGCGGCGATGTCTCGCTGGGCCGGCTCTCGCAGTTCGTGCGGCTGTTCGCAAGCGACGGCCGCGGCGACGGCGCCCTGCTGGACGCCGGCGACCAGGTGCTCGCGCGCAGCGACCAGCCCGGCGTGCTGCGCCAGCCCGAGCCGCCCACCGGCGTGCTGGGCGCGCTGCACGCCCAGATGCTGGAGAACCGCACGCCGGACGGCGCGGGCGGCGCAGCCTTCTCGTTCGAGCACGAAGGGCGCGGCTACCTGGCCCAGGCTTCGCGCATTCCTTCGGCCGGCTGGCAGCTGGTGAGCTGGGTGCCCGAGGACTTCGTGCTCGGCGCCCTGCGGCGCGCCGTGCTGTGGTGGCTGCTGCTGGGCCTGGCGCTGCTCGCGGCCGCGCTGTTCGTGTCGCTGCAGCTGTCCAGGCTGGTCACCTCGCCGGTCGAGAAGCTCGCGCAAATCGCGCGCCGCATCGGCCTGCTGGAGCTCGACGACCTGCCGCGCGAGCCGAGCCGCGTGCTCGAGATCCAGAACCTGGACCGGGCGCTGGACGAATCGGCGCGCAGCCTCAGGGCGTTCAGCAAGTTCGTGCCGGTGGACGTGATCAGCCAGCTCGTGGCCGAGGGCCAGGCGCTGGCGCCCAGCGGCTCGCCGCGGCGCATGACCGTGATGTTCACCGACATCGAGGGCTTCACGCGGATCTCCGAATCGATGGAAGCCAATGTGCTGGTACGCATGCTGACCGAATACTTCAACCTGGCAACGCGCGTGCTGGCGCGCTACGGCGGCGTGGTCGACAAGTTCATGGGCGACGGCATCATGGTGCTGTGGGGCGCGCCCGCCGACCTGAAGGACGCGGAGTACCGCGCCTGCCTGGCCGCGCTGCAGCTGCACATCGAGACGAGTGCGCTCAACCGCAGGTGGCGCGCCGACGGGCTGCCCGAGTTCCGCACGCGCGTGGGCATCCACACCGGCGTGGCGATCGCGGGGGTGCTGGGTTCGAACGACCGGCTGTCCTACACGGCGCTGGGCGACGTGGTCAACGTGGCCAGCCGCATCGAGGGCATCAACAAGCAGCTGGGCACGCACACGCTGATCTCGGAGGTCACCTGCGCGGGCCTGAAGGGCCGGCTGCAGACGCGCCGCATCGACGAGCGGGTGGCGCTGCGCGGCCGCCAGACGCGCATGGTGCTCTACGAACTGCTGATGCCCTGAGAGGCCGCGGCGCGCCGCGCCGCAAACTCCACGTACCAGCCGAGCGAGCCGGGGTTGGCCATGGCCTCGGGGTTGACCACCTTCTGAAGCGGCTGGCCCAGCAGCAGCTTCTTGATCGGCAGCTCCTGCTTCTTGCCCGAGAGCGTGCGCGGGATCTCGGCCACCTGGAAGATGTCGTTGGGCAGGAAGCGCGGCGAGAGCGAGGTCTTGATCGCGTGGTTGATCTTGCCGCGCATCGCATCGTCGAGCGCGACGCCGGGGCGCAGCACCACGAACAGCGGCATGTAGCTTTCGCGGCCCAGGTATTCGAGGTCGACCACCATGGAGTCGAGCACCTCGGGCAGCGCCTCGACGGCGCTGTAGATCTCGCTGGTGCCCATGCGCAGGCCCTGGCGGTTGATGGTGGCGTCGCTGCGGCCGTAGATGATGCAGCCGCCGTCCTCGCCGATCCTGATCCAGTCGCCGTGGCGCCAGACGCCGGGGTAGGTGTCGAAGTAGCTCGACAGGTAGCGCGCGTTGCCTTCGTCGCCCCAGAAGTACAGCGGCATCGATGGAATCGGCCGCGTGCAGACCAGCTCGCCCACTTCGCCGATGACGGGCTTGCCGTCTTCGTTCCAGGCCTCCACCGCATGGCCGATCTGGCGGCACTGCATCTGCCCGGGCACTTCGGGCAGCTCGCGGTTGCCGCCGACGAAGGCGCCGCAGAAGTCGGTGCCGCCCGAGATGTT
The DNA here is from genome assembly GCF_056399465.1 of Variovorax sp. 01N425. NCBI lineage: Bacteria > Pseudomonadati > Pseudomonadota > Betaproteobacteria > Burkholderiales > Comamonadaceae > Variovorax > Variovorax sp. 01N425. The sequence goes on from NZ_JBFTRJ010000002.1 coordinate 82,852, forward strand.
GCACCACCACACGCTGCTCGCGCCCGCGGCCAGCAGCTGCGCCGTGCCCCAACGCTGCACCTCTTCCGACAGCGGCGAGCCGGTGCTGCCGAGCGCGCGCACGCGCGACAGGTCGCCGCACTCGGCCGCGACCACGCCGGCCTTCATGCAGTTGGTGAAGTAGGCCGCGCCGGCGCCGAAGAAGCTGATGCGGTGCTTCGCGACGAAGCGCCACAGCACGCTCCAGTCGGGCTTCTCCTTGCTGCCCGCCGGATGGCCGTCGTAGATCACGATGGTCGCGCCGAAGGCCAGGCCCGCGAGCTGGCAGTTCCACATGACCCAGCCGGTCGAGCTGTACCAGTGGAAGCGCTCGTCGAAGTTGTTGGCGCCGTAGCTTGCGCCGATGTCGTTGTGCAGGCCGCAGGCGTACATCGTCATGATGATGCCGCCTTGCCCGTGCACGATGGGCTTGGGCAGGCCGGTGGTGCCGCTCGAATAGACGATCCAGATCGGGTGGTCGAAGGGCAGCCATTCGGGCTCGAAGGCCGCCACCTCGGCGTCGCGGCGCGCGCTGGCGGCCTGCCAGTCGGCGTCGGCGGCGAGCTGCTGCGCGGCATGGGGCGTGCGCAGCAACAGCAGCTTCTGCACGCTGGGCAGCGCATCGCGCAGCTCCTGAACCACCGCGCTGCGGTCGATGGGCTTGGCACCGTAGTGCACGCCGTCGGCAGCAATCAGCAGCTTGGGCTCGATCTGGCGGAAGCGGTCGACCACGGCGGCCGTGCCCATGTCGGGCGCGCACACGCTCCACACGGCGCCGATGCTCGAACACGCGAGAAAGGCCACCATGGTCTCGGGCACATTGGGCAGGTAGGCGGCCACGCGGTCGCCGCGCTGCACACCCAGTGACTTGAGCGTGAGCGCCACCGAGGCCACCTGCCGGCGCAGCTCGGGCCACGGCATCTCGCGCACTTCGCCCAGCTCGTTGTCGCTCACGATGGCCGGCAGGCCGGCCGCATGCGCCGCATCGGCATGGCGCAGCACCTCGCGCGCGTAGTTGACCTCGGCGCCCGGAAACCACGTGGCGCCGGGCATGCGGTCGTCGGCCAGCACCGCCGTGTGCGGCGTGGGCGACACGATGCCCATGTAGTCCCAGATGCTCTGCCAGAAGGCGTCGAGATCGGTCACGGACCAGCGCCACAGCGCGTCGTAGGTGTCGAAGGACAGGCCGCGCTGCTCGCGCAGCCAGTCCTGGTAGAGGCGGATCTGGGGAATGTTGGGAGCGGGCATGCACCAAGCCTAATGCCGCATTCCGCGCCGTTCAACCGGGTTTGACCTCAGGGTTTGTACGCGTGTTCAATAGTTTTGTACAGACGTTCAATACGCTCGATGAACACCCGCACCCCGCCCGCCAGGCGAAGCGCCCACCGCGCCGCGGCCGCCGCTGCCGAAGCCGCCCGGCCCGATCGGCGCCACGCCATCCTGCTGGCGGCGGAAAAGCTTTTTGCGCAGCACGGCTACCACGCGGTCACCATCCGCCAGATCGCCGAGGAAGCGGGCGTGCCGCTGGCGCTGGTGGGCTACTACTTCGGCCCGAAGCACGAGCTCTTCCACGCGATCTTCGAGCACTGGAGCCACAGCATCGAGGAGCGGCTCGCGGGCCTCAAGGCCGTGGACAACGACCCTGACGACGCACGCACGCTGCCGCGCATCATCGAGGCCTTCACCGGGCCGGTGCTGGCGCTGCGCGCGAGCGCCGAGGGCGAGTACTACGCGCTGCTGGTGGCGCGCGAGCTCTACCACGCCACCGAGGAAGCCGACCGCGTGCTGCGCGGCTACTTCGATCCGCTGGCCGAGGCCTACATCGACGCGCTGCACGTCGCGCTGCCGCATGCCACGCGCGGGCAGGCCGCCTGGGGCTACCAGTTCTCGCTCGGGGCGCTATTGCACCACCTGAACGACAGCCGCATCGAGCGGCTCTCGCGCGGCGAGAACCGGCGCAGCGATCCGGCCGTGGCGCCGATGCTCGTGAACTTCATCGTCGGCGGGCTGCGCGCCGCGCTGCCGCGACCCAAGGCCCCGCAGAAGAAAACCACCCCCAGGAGACAGAAGACATGATGAAACGACGCACCCTGCTGTCGGCGCTGGCCGCCGCCTCGGCCGCCGCGGCGCTGCCCTCGCGCGCGCAATCGAACCCGAAGATCGTGTTCGGCTACACGGCCGTGTCCGACTTCGCCTCGGTCTTCGTGGCGGCCGAAGAGGGCTACTTCAAGAAGCGCAATCTCGACGTCGAGCTCAAGTTCATTCCGCTCAACTCCACCATTCCCGCGGCGCTGCAGTCCGACTCGCTGCAGATCGGCGGGCCCACGCCCTCGGTGTTCCTGCAGGCGGTGGACGGCGGGCTCGACCTGGTGCTGGTGGCCGGCGGCGGCCTCACGTCCAAGACCATCACGGGCTTCGGCCTGGTGGCGCGCGCCGGCTCGGGCATCAAGGGGCCGCAGGACTGCGTGGGCAAGAAGATCGGCGTGCCGGGGCTCGGCGCGTTCCTGCACGTGACCTTCCGTGCCTGGCTCAAGGAAAGCGGCGTGGACTACCGCAAGGTCAACTTCGTCGAGGCCTCGTTCCCGCAGCATGCCGACCTGCTGCGCGGCGGCTCGGTCGACGCAGTGGTGTCGGCCGATCCGTTCATGAGCCGCATCACCGAAAGCGGCGCGGGCTACGTGGCCTCGTACTACTCCACCTTCCTGCCCGAGAACAACCAGACCATCGTGCATGCGGCCAAGCGCGAATGGGTGTTGAAGAACCCGGGCGCCGCGCGCGCGTTCCGCGAGTCGCTGGTGGAGGCCGCGGCCTTCATGCAGCAGCCGAAGAACGACGCCCGGGTGCGCGCGGCCATCGGCAAGTACATCAAGCTGCCGCCCGAGGTGCTCGCGAAGATCCAGATCTCGCCGCCCGGCGCCACGGTGAGCGAGAAGCAGCTGGGCTACTGGGTCGGCCTAATGAAGGACCAGGACATGCTCAAGACCTCCATCGACGTTGGGAAGCTGATCGCCAAGTGAGCACTGCTGCCGACTTCCTTCGCTTCGACGGCGTCGCGATCCGGCTCGGCGGGCGCGAGATCCTGTCGCCCACCTCGTTCGACGTGGCGCGCGGCGAGTTCGTCTGCATCGTGGGCCCGAGCGGCTGCGGCAAGACCACGCTGCTGCGCGCGGCCAGCGGCCTGGTCACCGCGAGCGCCGGCGAGGTGCGGCGCAAGGGCGTGAAGATGAGCGAGCCTTCGCGCGAAGTGGCCTTCGTGTTCCAGGACTACGGCCGCGCGCTGCTGCCCTGGCGCACGGTGGAAGGCAACGTGAGCCTCGCGCTCGAAGCGGCCGGCGTGCCCGCGGCCGAACGCGCGCCGCGCATTGCCGAGGTGCTCGGCAAGGTCGGCCTCGCGAAGCATGCGCAGAAGTTTCCGGTGCAGCTTTCGGGCGGCATGCAGCAGCGCGCGCAGATCGCCCGCTGCCTCGCGCAGAAGCCCGAACTCATGATGATGGACGAGCCCTTCGGCGCGCTCGATGCGCTCACGCGCCAGAGCCTGCAGGACGAGCTCGCGCGGCTGGTGCGCGACGACGGGCTCACGGTGCTGTTCGTCACGCACGATCTCGAAGAGGCCATCTACCTCGGCGACCGCGTGATCGCGCTGCAGGCCAACCCCGGGCCGGGGCGGCCCAGCCTGGCGCGGATGATCGACGTGAAGATTCCGCGGCCGCGCGACCAGCTCACGACGAAGGAGCATCCGGAGTATCTGCAGCTGCGTCGCGAACTGTTTGCCTTCATCGAGCAGGGCCATGGCTGAACGCCGCCTACTGCGCTGGCTGCGGCCCTGGGTCTTTCCGGCCCTGCTGGTCGGGGCCTTCGAGTGGTACGCGCGGCGCGCAGCGGCCTTGGGCAGCGATGCGCTCGCCCCGCCGAGCGCGGCGGCCCGGGCCTTCATGGGCGCGGCGCTCGATGGCTCGCTGTGGCAGGCGACGGGCTTCACGCTGGGCACGGCCGCGCTCGGCCTGCTGCTGGGTGCGGTGCTGGGCATTGCGCTGGGCCTGGTGCTCGGGCTCTCGCGCCGCGCGGCGCAGCTCGGCTCGCTTTCCATCGAGGTGCTGCGTCCCGTGCCCTCGGTGGCGCTGATTCCGCTCGCGATGCTGACCTTCGGTTTCGGCGTGCGCATGGAACTGGCCATCGTCGCCTTTGCCACCTTCTGGCCACTGCTGGTGCTGGTGCAGTCGGCGGTGCAGCAGATCGAGCCGCGGCTGCTCGAGGTGAGCCGCGTGCTGGGGCTCTCGGCGCGCGAGCGTGCCTTCAAGATCGTGCTGCCGGCCATCGCGGCGCGCCTGTTCGTGGCGCTGCGCCTCGGCGTGGCGGTGGCGCTGGTGGTGGCCGTCACGGTGGAGATTGCGGCCAATCCCAACGGCATGGGCTACGCGATGATGATCGCGCAGCAGAGCTTCGACCCCGCGCTGATGCTTGCGTGGCTGGGCTGGATCGGCGTGGTGGGCTTTGCGGTCAATGCGGGCATGGTGCTGCTGCAGCGCGTGGTCGCACGGCGCATGGGGGTGCTGCCATGAACGGCAACGGCCGCGTTGGCATCTTGGTGAACCGGCTCGGCTCGCTCGCCGTGCTCTTTGCATTGATTGCGCTGTGGTGGATGGCGAGCAACGCGGGCTGGGTGAGCCGCGTGTTCCTGCCGACACCGCAGGCCACCTTCGCCAGCCTGCTCGAAGGCCTCAACCTCCGCGGCCCGAACAGCAACGGCGAACTGCTCGCCTTCACGCAGGCCACGGTCGGCCGCATGCTGCAGGGCTGGCTGCTGGCGTCGCTGTTCGGCGTGCTGCTGGGCGCGGCCATCGGCGTGTCGCCCGCGGTGCGCGCGTGGGTGCAGCCGACGCTCGAATTCATTCGCCCGCTGCCCGCCTCCGCGCTGCTGCCGCTTGCGATCTCGATCTTCGGGCTGAACCCCGGCATGGTGCTGTTCGTGGTGGCCTTCGGCGCGATGTGGCCGGTGCTGCTGGCCACGGTGCACGGCTTCGCGGCCGTGGAGCCGCGGCTCTCGGAAGTGGCGCGCTGCCTGCAGATGTCGCGCGCGGCCTTTGTCTGGAAGATGGGCCTGCCCAACGCCATGCCCGACATCCTGGCCGGCATGCGGCTTGCGCTGACCATTGCGCTGATCGTCGCAGTGGTGGGCGAAATGATCGCCTCGCAAAGCGGCCTGGGCCAGGCCATTCTGCTGGCCGCGCGCGCCTTCCGCGCGAGCGACCTGTTCGCCGGCATCGTGCTGCTCGGGCTGATCGGCTTCGCGAGCAATGCGCTGCTGGCCTTTGCCGAGAAGCGGCTGCTGCGCTGGCAGCAGCCCTGACGCCCTCCCTCACACCCCCATTCCACAAGGAGCCCCGCCATGCCACGCAAGTTCGTCGACCTTTCGATCTTTCTCGAAAACGATGTGCTGTCCGATCCACCGGCCTTCGCGCCGAAGATCCAGTACTTCACGCACGAGCAGACCTACGAGCAGATCGAGCCCTTCTTTCCGGGCCTCAAGAAAGAAGACCTGCCCGACGGCGAAGGCTGGGCCGTGGAGCTGGTGCAGCTGTCGACGCACAACGGCACGCACCTCGATGCGCCCTATCACTTCCACTCGACCATGGACAAGGCGCTGGGCGAGAAGAAGCCCGCCATCGCGATCCACGAGGTGCCGCTCGAATGGTGCTTCCAGCCCGGCGTGAAGCTCGACTTTCGTCACTTCGCCGACGGCTATGTGGTCACGGCGAATGACGTCGAGGCCGAGCTCAAGCGCATCGGCCACACGCTGAGCCCGCTGGAGATCGTGGTGGTGAACACGCGCGCGGGCTCGCGCTACGGCCACAACGACTACGTCTCGGCCGGCGCGGGCATGGGCTACGAGGCCACCATGTATCTGCTGGAGCGCGGCGTGCGCCTCACGGGCACCGACGCCTGGAGCTGGGATGCGCCCTTCGTGCACACCGCCAGGAAGTACGGCGAGACGCACGACGCCTCGCTGATCTGGGAAGGCCACAAGGCCGGCCGCGACATTGGCTACTGCCACATCGAGAAGCTGCACAACCTCGAGGCGCTGCCGCCCACGGGCTTTTTCATCAGCTGCTTTCCGCACAAGATCCGCGGTGCATCGGCCGGCTGGACGCGCGCGGTGGCGATCTTCGACGACGCGCTGATGGCGTCGGCCTGAAACGCGGGAGGCCAAGGCCATGAATGCCGCGCTCAACCACACGCACGACGCCAACGCCAGGAGCTGGGTCGCCGCTGCCAACACGCAAGGCACCGACTTTCCGATCCAGAACCTGCCCTACGCGGTGTTCCGCCGCACCGGCAGCCCGCAGCCCTTTCGCGGCGGCGTGGCCATTGGCGACCAGGTGCTCGACATGGCCGCGCTCTCCGCGCGCCAGCTGCTCGACGGACTCGCGCTCGATGCGGCCCGTGCTGCCGCGCTGCCCGCGCTCAACGATTTCTTCGCGCTCGGCGGCACCGCCTGGCGTGCGCTGCGCCACGCGGTGTTCGCCTTGCTGCGCGACGATGCACCGGCCGCCACGGCCAAGCTCGTGCGCGAATGCCTGGTGCCGCAGGCCGAGGTCGAATACACCTTGCCCGCGCGCATCGGCGACTACACCGACTTCTACACCTCCATCGACCATGCGCTGAACATCAGCCGCCTGATGAACCCCGAAGGCGACGTGACGCCCAACTTCCGCTGGATTCCGACGGCCTACCACGGGCGCGTGTCGACCATCGGCATCAGCGGCCAGCGCTTTCACCGCCCGATGGGGCAGACCATGGCGCCGGGCGCCAAGGCGCCCACCTTCCACGCCTGCGCGCGGCTCGACTATGAGCTCGAGCTTGGCATCTGGATCGGCGAAGGCAATGCGGCCGGCGAACCGATTCCGCTCGAACGCGCGGAAGAACACATCTTCGGCATCTGCCTGCTCAACGACTGGTCGGCGCGCGACATCCAGTTCTGGGAGATGGCGCCGCTCGGTCCCTTCCTTGCGAAGAATTTCGCGACCACCATCTCGCCGTGGATCGTGACGATGGAAGCGCTCGCGCCCTACCGCCAGGCCTGGACGCGGCCCGCCGACGAGCCCCAGCCGCTGGCCTACCTCGAAAGCCGCGGCAACCGCGAAAGCGGCGCGATCGACATCCGGCTGGAGGTCTGGCTCGAAAGCGAGAGGGCGCGCAATGAGGGGAGCGGGCCTTCGCGCCTGTCGCGCACCAGCTTCAGGCACCAGTACTGGAGCGTGGCGCAGATGGTGGCGCACCACACGGTGGGCGGCTGCAGCCTGAACCCGGGCGACCTGTTCGGCAGCGGCACCATCTCGGGACCGGGGCCGGGCGAGGCCGGCGCGATCATCGAGCTGACGCGCGCCGCGCAAGACCCGGTCACGCTGGCCAACGGCGAGCAGCGCGGCTTCCTGGAAGACGGCGATGCGGTGCTGCTGCGCGGCTGGTGCGAGAAGCCGGGCCATGCGCGCATCGGCTTCGGCGAAAGCCGCGGGACGGTGCTGCCCGCGAAGGGCTGAAGGCATCCATCCGGCGCGCCAAAAGAAAAGGCCACCGTTGAGGGTGGCCTTTTGCATGAAATGTGGAGCGGGAAAAGAGTCTCGAACTCTCGACCTCAACCTTGGCAAGGTTGCGCTCTACCAACTGAGCTATTCCCGCATTTCGAGCCGCAGATTATAGCCTGGTTTTTTCAGGCCTTCTTCGGCTCTTCACTCAGTGGCCGAACACCGAGGCGCGGTGCAGCGAAATGCCGGCCATCACGCCATCGGCCGAAGCCATCGTGGCGTTGTGGAACATCATGGCCGCATCGCCGGCCGCGAACACGCCGGGCACCGTGGTCATCTTCATTGCGTCGGTGCGGATCAGCGGGCCGAAGCCGCCCTCGTCGATCGCGCATCCGAGCTGCTCGGCCAGCGGGCTTGCGAGGCGCGTGCGCGGCACCAGGAACATCGCATCGAGCGGCACGCGCCGGCCGTCCGCGAAACGGACGCCCGAGAGCTCGGCAGGCGACGGCCCCTCGAGCGCCGCGATGCGGCCCGGCTCGATCGCCACGCCGCGCGCCTGCAGCCTCGCGCGCGTCTCGTCGTCCACCGTGTTGTTGCCGTTGAGGAACAGCGTGGCCGATCCCCATTCGGCGAACAGGATCGCATGCTCGGGCGCATGCGGCTGCTCGATCAGGATGCCCAGGCGCCGGCCGCTGACTTCATAGCCGTGGCAGTACGGGCAGTGCAGCACGCTTCGGCCCCAGCGTTCGCGCACGCCCTCGATCTCCGGAAAGCCGTCCTCGACGCCGAAGGCGAGCACGATCCGGCTGGCCGTCAGCGGCGCGCCGCCGCCTTCGAGCGAAACAGCGAACCCGCCCGCGCCGTCGGCCTGCGCCTCGGCAACGCGGCCTTCGACGAAGCTGGCATTCGGATACGCGAGCACCTTGGCGCGCGCATCGGCAATCATCTTCAGCGGCGGCGTGCCGTCCTGCCCGAAGAAGCCGTGCGATGCGGCAGCGAAGCGGTTGCGCGGCGCGCCCGCATCGACGATGCAGACCGTTTTTCGCGCGCGCGCAAGCTGCAGGGCAGCGGAAAGGCCGGCAAAGCTGCCGCCCACGACCAGAGCGTCATAGTGCATGTTCGATGTCCTTGCGAGTGAAGCCGCCGCCTGTCATGCGGCGATGAAAGTCCCTGGAAAGATCGGCCAGCGTGATGCTGTTGAAACGCTCGAGCAGCAGGGCCTCGGCCTCGCGGCAGGCGCCGTCGAGCGCCGCATTCACGGCCTGTTCGACGATGCAGCCCGGGCTCTCGGTGCGGTTGCCCATGGCCAGCAGCGCCGGAGATCCCACCGCCTGGTGGATGTCGCCGAGCGTCACGGCATCGAGCGGGCACGACAGCACCCACCCGCCGCCATGGCCCTTGGCCGAACTCACGAAGCCCGCTTCGCGCAGGCCCGCCATGACCCGGCGCACCACGACGGGATTTGTCTGCATGGCCATGGCCAGCGATTCGGAGGTGACGGGCCCCTCCATCTCGGCCATGTGCAGCAGTGCGTGGAGAACGCCTGAAAGCTTGCTGTCTCGTTTCATGCAACATTATTAGTTGCGTGAAAGCGGAAGCGCTCGAGAGGGCTGCATTTGACCCTGCGGGCATTGCGGTTGCCTTCCCCCGGGGAGGGGCGCGCCGCCTAACGCACGACCCCCCATTCCGGACGACGGAGCCGTCCCACACGCGCCGGGGGCCACCTCGCACACGGCGACATGTGCGCAGGTGGTCACGGTAGCGACCGAACTGGCCCAAAGCCGGTTCAGTGACCATTCAACGAAAGGAAAAGTCACCTATGAAGCAGCAACAACACAAATCCCTTTTCGTCGGCGCCTTGCTCGCAGGCCTTCTTGCCATGAGCGGCTTCGCACAGGCACAGAGCGTGGGCGTTGGCGTGGGCGTGAATGCCGACGTCAACACATCGGGCAGCGCGACCGCGCCCCAACGCCAAGGCGCCGCGGGCGCCGGTGCACGCACCGAGGGAAGTGCCGGCGGCAGTGCCGCCACGAATGCCGGCGTGCAGCCGGTCGAAGTCCCCGGCAAGGCCGCAGGCGGGCTGGGCAACACCCTGGGCGGCGTGGTCGGCGGCGCGACGGGTGCGGTCGGCGGTGCCACCAACGCAGTCGGCGGTGCGACCAGCGCCGTGGGCGGTGCCACCAATGCCGCGACTGGCGCGGCCGGCAACGTGACCGGCGCGACCAATGTCGTCGGTGACACGGTGGGCGGCGTGACCGGTGCCGCAGGCTCGGCCGGCGGCGCGCTGAAGGCACCGGCCGTGGGCGCCAAGGCCAGCGGCAAGGCCAAGGGATCCGGCGCGGTCGACGTCAAGAAATAAGCACTTCGCTCAGGGAAAGAAGCCCGCGGTGCGCCTGCGCCGCGGGTTTTTTTTTAGCTTGCCTCGAGCCTGAACAGGCTGGTCACTTCCACGTCGAGCACCATCAGCTCGCGCTGGTTGAAGAGCCGCCAGCGCCAGCGCAGGATGCCGAGCGTCGGCCGCTTTTCGGAGCGCCGCGCCTCGATGACGTCGGCCACCAGCCGCAAGGCATCGCCGGGCCGCACCGGATGGGGCCAGCGCACATGCTCGAGCCCCGGCGAGGCAAAAGACTCCGAGCCCCTGAGCGCGGCATCGACCACGAGCCGCATCGCGATCGAGCAGGTGTGCCAGCCGCTCGCGATCAGCCCTCCGAAGGCGCTGTCCGCCGCGGCGACGGCGTCGGTGTGGAACCACTGCGGGTCGTAGGCCTGCGCGAAGCCGATGAGCTCCGCTTCGGACACGACATAGGGCCCGGCCTCGATGACCTGGCCGGGGTGGAAGTCGGCGAACTTCATTCGCCGCAGCTTAATAGGTTTCGAGGTGCAGCCGGCCTTCGCGCTTCAGTGCGGCGCCCACGGTGTCCCAATCGAGCCCTGCTTCCTTCGCCACGTCGCGCAAGGCAAGCACCACGCCTTCTTCCATGCTCTTGAGCCCGCACACGTAGAAGTGGCTCGCGCCGTCCTTCAGCAACGCAGCCAGGTCGGCGGCGCGTTCGCGCATCAGGTCCTGCACGTAGCGCCTGGGTTGGCCCGGCGTGCGCGAGAACGCGAGGTTGATGTCGATGAAGTCCTTGGGCAGCGACTGCAGCGGCCCGAAGTACGGCAGCTCCTGCTGCGTGCGCGCGCCGAAGAACAGCATGAGCTTGCCGCCTTCGAACTTGCCGCTCTTGCGCAGGCGCCGGCGCCATTCGGTCATGGCGCGCATCGGCGCGCTGCCGGTGCCGGTGCAGATCATCACGATGTGCGACCTGGGATGGTTCGGCATCAGGAACGAGGAACCGAAGGGCCCCACCACCTGCACCGTGTCGCCCACCTTCAGGTCGCAGACGTAGTTGGAGCACACGCCGCGCACCGGGTCGCCCTGGTGGTCTTCGGTCACGCGCTTCACGGTGAGCGACACGTTGTTGTAGCCGGGCCGCTCGCCGTTGCGCGGGCTGGCCACCGAGTACTGGCGCGCATGGTGGCGTTTGCCGATGGCATCGACGCCCGGCGGCACGATGCCGATCGACTGGCCTTCGAGCACCGGGAACGGCACCACGCCGAAGTCGAGCACGATGTGGTGGGTTTCGCTGTCGAAGCCCGCCTCGGTGCAGTTGAAGTTGCCCACCACGGTGGCGGTGGTCGGCGACTTCGGCGCAAAGAGGTTGGTGTAGGCGTGCGCGGCCGACCAGGGCGGCACGGTGGCGCCGTACTGGGCCGAATTGAAGACCGGCTCGATGGCATCGACGGCAGTCTGGCTCGATGCGGGCGCGGCAGCCGGCGCGGCTTCATCGCCGGCATCGGCGGCGGAAACGCCTGCGGCCTCGAGCTCCTCGGGCGTGAGCTCCGCGGGCAGCGATTCCCAGGTGAGCTGTTCCTCGATCGTGTAGGCGCGCACCAGCGGCATGGTGCGCCAGTTGTCGATCGAGCCGGTGGGGCACGGCGAGATGCAGGCCATGCAGCCATTGCAGATGTCGGCGCGCACGACGTAGTTGTTGTCGTCGTGCGTGATCGCGTTGACGGGGCAGGTGGCCTCGCAGGTGTTGCAGCGGATGCAGATCTCGGGGTCGATCAGGTGCTGCTTGATGACCCCGGCTTCAACGGCCATGTCCATGTTTTTTCTCCTTTCCCTCGCCCCTTGGGGAGAGGGTCAGGGTGAGGGGGCAGCGGCTTGTCGTGGGAGCGCCGTCAACCCTCACCCCTGCCCTCTCCCCGAGGGGAGAGGGAGTAATACCCCAATCAACCGAAACGCACGTACTCGAAGTCCACCGGCTGGCGGTTGATGCCCATCACCGGCGGCGAGATCCAGCCTGCGAACTTGCCCGGCTCGACCACGCGGCCCATCAACGATGCCACGAAAGCGAAGTCTTCGGCGCTCGGCAGCCATTCATTGCGCTTGGCGGCCCATTCGACCTCGTTCACCACGCGGCCCTCGGGCGACATCTTGATGCCGGCGAGCGCGCCGATCTGGCGGTTGAAGGCCTTGTGCGGCACGGTCAGGCGCGTGGGGATGCCGGCCTTCTCGAGCACCTTGTTCCAGCGGCCGACGCCGGCCACCGAGTCCTTGATGAAGTCGTCGCGCAGCACTTCGTTGAGTGCGTTGAGCATCGGCACGTCCTTTTCGACGAGCTGGCCGTCCTTCACCTCGAGCACCTTGTAGGTCTGGCCCTTGAGCACGTGGTCGTCGCCGCGCTTGCCTTCCTCGTAGCGGCCCTTCAGGCCCGAGCTGTAGAAGATGGCGGCGTTGCTCGACTGGTCGGCGCCGAACAGGTCGATGGTCACGCTGTAGTGGAAGTTCAGGTAGCGCTGGATCGTTCCAAGGTCGATGGCGCCGGCCGCGCGCACCTTCTGCGCGTCGTCGGTCTTGAGCTCGTTCATGACCTGCGCGGTGCGCGCCAGAACGCGCGAGACGCCGCTCTCGCCCACGAACATGTGGTGCGCTTCCTCGGTCAGCATGAACTTGGTGGTGCGCGCCAACGGGTCGAACGCGCTCTCGGCCAGCGCGGCCAGCTGGAACTTGCCGTCGCGGTCGGTGAAGTAGGTGAACATGAAGAACGCGAGCCAGTCGGGCGTCTTCTCGTTGAAGGCGCCCAGGATGCGCGGGTTGTCCTGGTCGCCCGAGGTGCGCTGCAAGAGCGCCTCGGCTTCCTCGCGGCCGTCGCGGCCGAAGTGCTTGTGCAGCAGGTAGACCATGGCCCACAGGTGGCGGCCCTCTTCCACGTTGATCTGGAACAGGTTGCGCAGGTCGTACATCGACGGTGCCGTGAGGCCCAGGTGGCGCTGCTGCTCGACCGATGCGGGCTCGGTGTCGCCCTGGGTCACGATGATGCGGCGCAGGTTGGCGCGGTGTTCGCCGGGCACGTCCTGCCAGGCCTTCTCGCCCTTGTGGTCGCCGAAGTGGATCTCGCGGTTGGCATCGCCCGGGTTCAGGAAGATGCCCCAGCGGTAGTCGCGCATCTTCACGTGGCCGAACTGGGCCCAGCCCTGCGGATCGACGCTCACGGCCGTGCGCAGGTAGACCTCGTGGTTGGTCGAGCCCTCGGGGCCCACGTCGTCCCACCAGTTGATGAAGTTCGGCTGCCAGCCTTCGAGCGCGCGCTGCAGCGTGCGGTCTTCGCCGAGGTTGACGTTGTTGGGGATCTTCTCGCTGTAGTTGATCGTGCTCATCGCTGTTCCTTGGGTTGTGCGGACTGGGGGTTCTTCTTCATTCAGACGCGGTTCAAGTCGAAGCCGGCTTTCTGGCCGGTGCCGTAGACCTTGAGTGCGCCCTTTTCGCCGACGGCGTTGGGGCGGTTGAAGATCCAGTTCTGCCAGGCGGTGAGCCGGCCGAAGATGCGGGTGGCCATGTTCTCTTTGCTGGCGAAGCGCAGGTTGGCTTCGAGGCCGGTGAGCGCATCGGGCGACATGGCGGCGCGCTCCTCGACGGCGATGCGGATCTCGTCGTCCCAGTCGATGTCGTCGGGCGCGGCGGTGACGAGGCCGAGCTTCAGTGCTTCGTCGGCATCGAGCGGCTTGCCGGCCGCGGCGCGGGCGGCGTCCAGCGGCGCGGCTTCTTCATAGAAGCGGCGCTGCAGGCGGCTCTGGTCGTTCACCATCGGGAAGAAGCCGAAGTTGAATTCGTTGAGCACGAGCTTCGGTGCGCGCGCGGCATCGTCGGGCAGCGCGAGCATGTAGCTGCGGTCGGCCGCAAAGGCCAGCTCGGCCAGCGTGCCGGCAAAGCACGAGCCGGCCTCGACCAGCGCGAACAGGCTGCGCGACGACACGTCCAGCCGCGCCAGCGTGCGGCGCAGCGCGCCGATGGTCTCGCGCACCAGCCAGTGGTCCTTGTGGGCGAGCATCAGGGCGTCCGATGCGAGCACGGCGGCCGCGTCGCCTTCGGTCTTGAGCAGCCAGGTGCCGATGTCGAGCTCGTTGGTGCGCAGGTTGAGGATGGCGTCGTCGAGCTCGCGGCACACGGCCAGCGGCCACCACGCGGCGCCCGCAGCCTCGATGGCGGCAATGTCGGCCGGCTGCGTGCCGGTGGGTGCCTTGACGGTGATCGTGGCGGTGCGCTTGCTGCGGTCGATCTTCACGTCGACGTTCGAATAGGCGATGCCGTCGGCGCTGTCGGTGCGCTCGAGCCGGGTCAGCGCCACGCCCTTGCCGCTGGCCGGGCGGTCGCTCGCGGCGGCCAGCTGTGCGGCACGCTCCTGCACGGCGGCGGCAAACTGCGCGGGCTTGGCCACGGCATCGACCAGGCGCCAGTCGACCGCGCGCTGGCCGCGCACGCCTTCGACGCTGGTGCAGAAGATGTCGGCGAGGTCATGGCGCACATGGCGCTTGTCGGTCACGCGGGTCAGGCCGCCGGTGCCGGGCAGCACGCCGAGCAGCGGCACCTCGGGCAGCGAGACGGAGGACGAGCGGTCGTCCACCAGCAGGATCTCGTCGCAGGCCAGCGCCAGCTCGTAGCCGCCGCCGGCGCAGGCGCCGTTCACGGCCGCGATGAACTTCAGGCCCGAGTGCTTCGACGAATCCTCGATGCCGTTGCGCGTCTCGTTGGTGAACTTGCAGAAGTTCACCTTCCAGGCATGGCTCGACACGCCCAGCATGAAGATGTTGGCGCCCGAGCAGAAGATGCGGTCCTTGCCGCTGGTGACGATCACGCTGCGCACTTCAGGGTGCTCGAAGCGCACGCGGTTGAGCGCGTCGTTCAGTTCGATGTCCACGCCCAGGTCGTAGCTGTTGAGCTTGAGCTTGTAGCCGGGGCGGATGCCGCCGTCTTCCGCGATGTCGAGCACCAGGCGCGCCACCGGGCCTTCGAAGCTGAGCTTCCAGTGCCTGTATTGCGCGGGTTCGATGCGGTAGTCGACGCGCAGAGGCGCCTGAAGGGTCGTGGTCTCGGTCATACGGAAGTCTCCTGTGGGGGCAGATGCGAAACCGGAAGAATAATGCAACTTCTGGCGTCGATGACATGCATCATGCTGCATGCGAACAGGCAAGTCAATGCCTGAAGCGCTTTTTTTCAAAACTTCAGATCAGGCGCCGGTGCCGATCGCCTGGCGGGCCACGGTACGCAGCGCCTGGAAGCTCTGCGCCAGTGTCTTGCCGCTGGTGTCCACCGAGAGATCGGCCTTCGAATAGAAGGCGGCGCGGCCGTTCAGGATGCGGCGCAGGTCTTCCATGGCTTCCTTGCTGGCCGCCATCGGGCGGGTGTCGCCCTGCGCGGCCACGCGGCCCATGTGCTCCTCGGGCGCGGCCTGCAGCCACACGGTGGTGCAGTGCGCGAGCAGCTCGTTGAAGGTGGCGGGGTCCGAGACGATGCCGCCCGGCGTGGCGATGACCACCTCGCCGTAGATCTGGATGGCTTCCTCGAGCGCGCGGCGCTCGTAGCGGCGGTAGGCGTTGGTGCCGTAGAGGTCGTGGATCTCGCGCACGCTGCAGCCTGCGAGCTTCTCGATGTCGCGGCTCAGTTCCACGAAGGGCACGTCGAGGTCGTCGGCCAGCATCTGCCCGAGCGTCGACTTGCCCGCGCCGCGCAGGCCCACGAGCGCAATGCGGCGGTGGCGCGCCGGATCGACCGAGGCCGTGCCCAGCAGCTCACCCACCGCCACGCGCACGCGGCGCAGGTCGGCCTCGCTGCGGTTCTCGAGCAGCTCGCGGATCAGCAGCCACTCGGGCGAACTGGTGGTCACGTCGCCGACCAGCTCGGCCAGCGAGCAGTGCAGCGCGCCGGCCACCTGCTGCAGCACCAGGATCGACGCGTTGCCGATGCCGTATTCGAGATTGGCCAGGTGCCGCTCCGACACGTCGGCCGCAATGGCCACCGCCTTGCGCGTGAGGCCGCGCTGCGCGCGCAGGTTGCGCACGCGCTCACCCAGCGCCGCCAGCAATGGATTCTTGGCCTCCCCGGCCGGTGCCGCGGGGTTGCCGGCGCGCTGGCCTTCTTCGGGCGCGGGGGCCAGCACCGCGTCTACGTGCTCGTTCATGCATGTCCTCGTTCTTGGCCGGGATTGTGCGCGCTCAGGGTAAACACCATAGATGCACTATATTGCTTGACACCCATGGAGTCGATGCTTATTGTTCGGCCACAAGCAAGATACTGCACGCGCACCAATCCTGCAAGGTAGTCCGAAAGTTCGCTGCGCCATTCACCCTGCCAGCCAGCCTCCAAAAAGGAAGCCCGCCCATGTCCAGCAAGGAAGCATTTCACCAGTTGATCGCCGGCCTGGCCGCCGAAATTGCCGGCCGGCCGCTCGACGAACAGCTCGACCAGTGGCTCAACGCCACCCATGGCGAGGGCAGCGCGCGCTTCGAAGCGCTGCGCCAGGCCTGCATCGGCGGCGTGGCCGAAGGCTGGCTGTGCGAGCGCGAAGGCGGCGGCATCCGCTACGGCCGCGTGTTCAAGGCGGAGGACGCGCTGCAGCGCTTCTCGGTCGACGTGGTCGACATGCAGGACATCGCGGGGCCGCACCACACCCATCCGAACGGCGAGATCGACCTGATCATGCCGCTCGAAGGCAGCCCCGGCGCCACCTTCGACGGCCGGCCCGCGGGCTGGTGCGTCTACGGTCCCGGCACCGCGCACCGCCCGACCGTGGCGAACGGCCGCGCCCTCGTTCTCTATCTCCTGCCTGAAGGGCAGATCAAGTTCACCCCATGACCGAACTCCTCCCCAACTACGTCGCCGGCCGCTGGCAAGGCGGATCGGGCGCCGGCACGCCGCTCTTCGACCCGGTGCTGGGCACCGAGCTCGTGCGCGTCGACGCCACCGGCCTGGACCTGCCCGCCGCCTTTGCCTTTGCGCGCGATGAGGGCGGCCACGCGCTGCGCGCCCTCACCTATCGCCAGCGCGCCGGGCTGCTCGGCGCCATCGTGAAGGTGCTGCAGGCGAACCGCGATGCCTACTACGAGATCGCCACCGCGAACTCCGGCACGGTGAAGAACGACTCGGCCGTCGACATCGACGGTGCGATCTTCACGCTGGGCCAGTACGCGAAGTGGGGCGATGCGCTCGGCGACGTGCGCGCGCTGCGCGACGGCGAGGCCGTGAAGCTCGGCAAGGAGCCGGTGTTCCAGTCGCAGCACCTGCAGCTGCCGATGCACGGCGTGGCGCTCTTCATCAACGCCTTCAACTTCCCGTCATGGGGGCTGTGGGAAAAGGCCGCGCCGGCGCTGCTCTCGGGCGTGCCGGTGATCGTGAAGCCCGCCACGGCCACCGCCTGGCTCACGCAGCGCATGGTCAAGGACGTGGTCGATGCGGGCGTGCTGCCCGCGGGCGCGCTCTCGGTCGTCTGCGGCAGCTCGGCGGGTTTGATGGATGCGCTGCAGCCCTTCGACGTGGTCTCCTTCACCGGCTCGGCCGAGACGGCCGCCGTGATCCGCGCGCACCCGGCCGTGGCCGAACGCTCGGTGCGCGTGAACATCGAGGCCGACAGCCTCAACAGCGCCCTGCTGCTGCCCGGCGCCGCGGCCGGCAGCGAGGCCTTCAACCTGCTGGTGCGCGAAGTGGTGCGCGAGATGACGGTCAAGTCGGGCCAGAAGTGCACCGCGATCCGCCGCATCCTGGTGCCGGCCGAGCTCTACGACGCCGCGGCCGAAGCCATTGGCGCGAAGCTCAAGGGTGTGACGGTGGGCAATCCGCGCAACGAGAGCGTGCGCATGGGTTCGCTCGTGAGCCGGGCGCAGATGAATGCCGTGAGCGAGGGCCTGCAAGCACTGTCCGCGCAGGCCACCGTGCTGTATGACGGCCGCAACACGCCGCTGATCGATGCCGAACCGTCGGTGGCCGCCTGCATCGGCCCCGTGCTGCTGGGTGCGCGCGACGCCGATGCGGCGCAGCGCGTGCACGACGTGGAAGTGTTCGGCCCCGTCGCCACGCTGCTGCCCTACCGAGACCTGGCGCACGGCATCGCGCTGGCGCACCGCGGCCAGGGTTCGCTCGTGACTTCGCTCTACGGCAGCGACGACGCCGCGCTGGCGCAGGCCGCGCTCGCGGTGGCGCCGAGCCATGGCCGGGTGCACGTGATCACGCCCGAGGTGGCGCAGGCCCACACCGGCCACGGCAACGTGATGCCGATGTCGCTGCACGGCGGCCCCGGCCGCGCGGGCGGCGGCGCCGAGCTCGGCGGCCTGCGCGCGCTGGACTTCTACCATCGCCGCAGCGCCGTGCAGGCGAGCCCCGGCGTGCTGGCCGCACTGGGCCTCTAGAAAAAGAACCCGGCCGAAGGAGACAACCATGACCCTGCCCCAACGATTCAATTTTGCCGAGCACCTGTTCGCGCTGAACCGCGGCCGCGCCGAGCGCACCGCCTACATCGACGACCGCGGCACGCTCGCCTACGGCCAGCTCGAGGACCGCGCGCGCCGCTTGGCCGCCGCGCTCAAGGCCGCCGGGGTGCGGCGCGAAGAGCGCGTGCTGCTGCTGATGCTCGACAGCAGCGACTGGCCCGTGAGCTTTCTCGGCTGCCTCTATGCCGGCGTGGTCCCCGTCGCCGTCAACACGCTGCTCACGCCCGCGGACTACGCCTACATGCTCGACCACAGCCGCGCACAGGCCGCGCTGGTGTCGGGCGCGCTGCTGCCCACGCTGCAGGAGGCGATGGCGCTCGGCCCGCACGAAGTGCACACGCTGATCGTCTCGCAGCCCACGGGCGCGCTGCCCGAAGGCGCGCAGGAATTCGAAGCCGCGCTGGCCGCCGCCGCGCCGATGGCGGCGCCCGCGCCCACGGCCTCCGACGATCCCGGCTTCTGGCTGTATTCCTCCGGCTCCACCGGCAAGCCCAAGGGCACGGTCCACACGCACGCCAACCTGTGGTGGACGGCCGAGCTCTACGGCAAGCCGATACTCGGGCTGACCGAGAACGACGTGTGCTTCTCGGCCGCCAAGATGTACTTCGCGTACGGGCTGGGCAATGCGCTGACCTTTCCGCTGTCGGTCGGGGCCACGGTGGTGCTGATGGCCGAGCGCCCCACGCCCGACGCCACCTTCCGCCGCTGGGTGGAGCACAAACCCACGGTCTTCTTCGGCGCGCCCACCGGCTTCGCGGGCATGCTCGCCTCGCCGAAGCTGCCGGCGCGCGAAGCCGTGGCCCTGCGCATGTGTTCTTCCGCCGGCGAGGCATTGCCCGGCGAGATCGCGCAGCGCTTCAAGGCGCACTTCGGCTGCGAGATCATCGACGGCATCGGCTCCACCGAGATGCTGCACATCTTCATCTCCAACCGCCCCGGCGACGTGCGCTACGGCACCACGGGCCGGCCGGTGGAAGGCTACGAGGTCGAGCTGCGCGGCGAGGACGGCCGCCCGGTGCCCGATGGCGAAGTGGGCGACCTCTACATCCGCGGCCCGAGCGCGGCGCTCATGTACTGGTGCAACCGCGAGAAGTCGCGCGAGACCTTCCAGGGCGGCTGGACCAAGAGCGGCGACAAGTACACGCGCGACGCCGACGGCTACTACACCTATGCCGGGCGCAGCAACGACATGCTCAAGGTCAGCGGCATCTATGTGTCGCCCTTCGAGGTGGAAGCCACGCTGATGCAGCACCCCGCGGTGCTCGAGGCCGCGGTGATCGGCAAGGAAGACGCGGACGGGCTGACCAAGACCAAGGCCTTTGTCGTGCTGAAGGACGGCCAGTCGGTCAGCGACGAGGAGCTGAAGGCCTTCGTGAAGGAAAGGCTCGCGCCGTACAAGTACCCGCGCTTCCTGGAGTTCGTGCAGGAGCTGCCGAAGACGGCGACGGGGAAGATCCAGCGGTTCAGGCTGCGGGAGCGGGAGAGGCAGGCATGAGCATGAGGTTCCCGCGTTGTTCCCTCTCCCTCCGGGAGAGGGCTAGGGTGAGGGCTTCGGCCTTCGCAAAAGCACCGCCTTCGCCAGCGCCGCTGGCCCTCACCCCCGCCCTCTCCCAGAGGGAGAGGGAGCAACAGCCATGACTCCCGACTTCGCCACCATCAACTGGCGCGGCCGCCCCGTGCACATCGAATGCCAATGGATCGCCCCCGAGCGCACCGATGCCCCGCTCATCGTCTTCCTGCACGAAGGCCTCGGCTCCATCGCGATGTGGAAGGACTTCCCCGCGCAAGTCTGCAACGCCGCCAACGCCCGCGGCCTCGTGTTCTCGCGCCCCGGCTACGGCCGCTCGACGCCGCGCGCCGACGACGAGATCTGGGACGTCGACTTCATGCACCGCCAGGCACACGAGGTGCTGCCCGCCCTCTTCACCGCACTGAAGCTCGACGATGAAAAGCCCTGGCTCTTCGGCCACAGCGACGGCGGCTCGATCTCGCTGCTGTATGCCTCGCGCTTTGCGGACCGCGTCAGCGGCCTGATCGTGCTCGCGCCGCACATCTTCGTGGAAGACGTGACCGTCGCGAACATCGAACAGGCCCGCACCGCGTACCTCTCGACCGACCTGCCGGCAAAGCTCGGCCGCTACCACGACAGCGCCGACTCGGCCTTCTGGGGCTGGAACCGCATCTGGCTGCACCCGCCCTTCCGCGAATGGAACATCGAGGCCGAACTCGACACCATCCGCTGCCCCGTCCTCGCCATCCAGGGCACGGGCGACGAGTACGGCACGCTCGCGCAGATCCACGGCATCGCGGCGCGCGTCGGGGGATGCGAGCTGCTCGAAATCCCGGAATGCGGGCATTCCCCGCATCGCGATCAGCCGGATCGTGTCATCGTCGCGGCCACTTCTTTCATTACCAAAAACAGGAGACAAACACCATGACCCCATTCACCCCGGTTCGCACTGCCCGCCTGGCCCTCACAGCCATCGCCTTCGCCGCCCTGGCCAGCGCCGCCGGCGCGCAGGGTTCGGCCAAGCTCAAGGTCGGCCTGATGCTGCCCTACAGCGGCACCTACACCGCGCTGGGCGTGGCCATCGAGAACGGCTTCAAGCTCTATGTCGACGAGCACGGCGGCAAGCTCGCGGGCCGCGAGATCGAATACTTCAAGGTCGACGACGAGTCCGACCCGGCCAAGGCCACCGACAACGTCAACAAGCTCATCAAGCGCGACAACGTCGACGTGATCGTCGGCACCGTGCACTCGGGCGTGGCCATGGCCATGGCCAAGGCCGCCAAGGAAAGCGGCACCGTGCTGATCGTGCCGAACGCGGGCGCCGACGCGGTCACAGGCCCGATGTGCGCACCCAACATCTTCCGCAGTTCGTTCAGCAACTGGCAGCCGGCCTTCGCGATGGGCGAAGTGGCGGCCAAGCAGCAGGGCAAGAAGAAGGCGATGACCATCACCTGGAAGTACGCGGCGGGCGACGAGTCGGTCAACGGCTTCAAGGAAGGCTTCGAGAAGAACGGCGGCAAGGTCGACAAGCAGCTCACGCTGCCGTTTCCCAACGTCGAGTTCCAGGCGCTCCTGACCGAGATCGCGGCGGCCAAGCCCGATGCGGTGTATGCCTTCTTCGCAGGTGGCGGCGCGGTGAAGTTCGTCAAGGACTACCAGGCCGCGGGCCTGAACAAGACCATTCCGCTCTACGGCCCGGGCTTCCTGACCGACGGCACCTTGGATGCGCAGGGCGAGGCCGCGCAAGGCATGCTGACCACGCTGCACTATGCCGACGGCCTCAACACGGCGCGCGACAACGCCTTCCGGGTCGGCTACGCCAAGGCCTTCAAGCTGCAGCCCGACGTGTATGCCGTGCAGGGCTACGACGCGGCGCAGATGCTGGGCGTGGGCCTGGCCGCCACCAAGGGCGACATCGGCAAGAAGGCCGAATTCACGGCCGCCATCGAGAAGGCGAAGATCGACAGCCCGCGCGGCACGTTCACCATGAGCAAGTCGCACAACCCGGTGCAGGACATCTACCTGCGCAAGGTGGAAGGCAAGGAGAACAAGCTGGTGAGCATCGCGATCAAGGGCCTCACGGACCCGGCCCGCGGCTGCAGGATGTGACCCACCCCCGTCCCTCGCTCACTTCGTGTAGCTCGACTCCCCCCTCGAGGGGGCGACACCGGCGGACCGGCAAAGCCGGATCCGCGGTGTCTCACGAACATCGCGGGCGCTGCGCGCCACGCTCTTTCTTCAAGCCGCTACCGGGATGACCTAACGTGGATTTCGGCACCTTCCTTGTCCAGTGCCTGAACTCGGTTCAGTACGGACTTCTTCTGTTCCTGGTGGCCTCGGGGCTCACGCTGATCTTCGGGATCATGGGCGTGATCAACCTTGCGCACGGCAGCTTCTACATGATCGGCGCGTACATGGCGTTCGCGCTCTCGCCGCTGTTCGGCGACCAGTTCTTGCTGATGCTGGTGGCCGGCGTGGTGCTGGCGGCGATCTTCGGCTACCTGCTCGAATGGGCCTTCTTCAGCTACCTCTACCAGCGCGACCACCTGCAGCAGGTGCTGATGACCTACGGGCTCATCCTGGTGTTCGAGGAGCTGCGCTCGATTCTCGTGGGCAACGACGTGCACGGCGTGAAGGTGCCGGCCTGGCTCGACGGCAGCTTCGCGCTCGGCAACGTCATGAGCTATCCGTGGTACCGGCTCTTCGCTTCGGCCGCCTGCATCGTGCTGGCGGTGGCGCTGTACTGGGTGGTCAACCGCACGCGGCTGGGCATGATGATCCGCGCCGGCGCGAGCAACCGCGACATGGTGCGGGGCCTGGGCATCGACGTGAAGAGGCTCTACCGCATCGTGTTCGCGGCCGGCGTGGCGCTCGCGGCGCTGGCCGGGATGATCGCGGCGCCGATGTCCTCGGTCTATCCCAACATGGGTGCGAGCGTGCTCATCATCTGCTTCGTGCTGGTGGTGATCGGCGGCATCGGCTCGATCACGGGCGCGCTCGTGGCCTCGCTGCTGGTGGGCTTCGTCGACACCTTCGGCAAGGTGTTCTTCGCGGACCTGAGCGGCATCGGCATCTACCTCCTGATGGCCATCGTGCTGATCTGGAGGCCCGAAGGGCTGATGGGGAGGCGGCCATGATGCAGGTCCACACTTCTTCCATGCGGCGCGGCGCGTTCCTCGTGCCGGTGGCCTGCGCCATTGCCATCGGCGTGCTCGGCCCGCTCATGGGCAACTACGTCTCGGACTTCGTCGTCAAGGTGATGATCCTGTCGATCTTCGCGCTGAGCCTCGAACTGCTGGTCGGCATGACGGGGCTCGTGAGCCTGGGCCACGCGGCGTTCTACGGCATCGGCGCCTACGTCACGGTGCTGGCCTCGGGCAGCGAGGGCGGCAACCTCGCGCTGCTGCTGCCGCTGGCCATGGGCGCGGCGGCGCTCTACGCATTGTTCGTGGGCGCGCTGAGCCTGCGCACGCGCGGCGTGTACTTCATCATGGTGACGCTGGCCTTCGCGCAGATGGCTTTTTTCGTGTTCCACGACACCAAGGTGGGCGGCGGCAGCGACGGCATCTACATGTACGTGCGGCCGGCCATCGGCAAGCTCGACATGGAGAACCGCATGGTGCTGTTCTACATCGTGCTCGCATCGCTGGTGTTCACCTACGGCCTTTTGGCGCTGGTGCGGCGCTCGCGCTTCGGCGCGGCGCTCGCGGGCATCCGCGTGAACGAGCAGCGCATGCGCGCGGCGGGCTTTCCGGTGTACGGCTACAAGCTCGCGGCCTTCGTGCTGGCGGGCGCGCTGGCCGGGCTCGCGGGCTTTCTGCTGGCCTCGCGCGACGGCGTGGTCAACCCCGAGCTGATGGCCTGGCACAACTCGGGCGAGGTGCTGCTGATGGTGATCCTCGGCGGCCTCGGCCATCTGCGCGGCGCTGTCATCGGCGCCATCGCGTTCACGCTGCTGAAGGAAATCTTCTCGACGCACGCCGTGATGGGGCCGCTCGCGGACCACTGGCAGCTGACGCTGGGCATCGCGATCATCGTGTTCGTGGCGTGGCTGCCCAAGGGGCTGATCGGCCTGGCGAAGCGGCTGTCGCCGAAGGGGGCTGCATGACCGGCCCCTGCATTCCCTCTTTCTCCCTCCCCTCCCGGGGGAGGGCCGGGGTGGGGGCACGCGGCCTCCAACGCCGCGCAGCCTCGAAGGCCGCGAGCCCCCATCCCCACCTTCCCCCGGAAGGGGAAGGAGCAACACCATGACCGCACTGCTTTCCGTCGAAGGCCTCACCCGCCGCTTCGGCGGCCTCACAGCCGTCAATGCCATCACGCTCGACCTGCACGTCGGCGAAGTCCATGCGGTGATCGGCACCAACGGCGCGGGCAAGTCGACGCTCATCAACATGCTCTCGGGCGAGATCGAAGCCTCCGAAGGCCGCATCGCGCTCGACGGCGTCGACATCACGCGGCGCGCGCAGTGGCGCCGCGCGCGCGCGGGCGTGGGCCGCAGCTACCAGCGCACCACCATCTTCCCGGAGTTCAGCGTGCACGAGAACTGCCGCCTCGCGGCGCAGGCCGCCACGGCGCGGCCCTGGACGGTGTGGCAGTCGTCCGGGCGCTGCGCGGCCAGCAATGCGGCGGCCGACGCGGCGCTCGAGGCCGCGGGCCTGTCGAACGAAGCGCTGCGCATCGCCGGCACGCTGAGCCACGGCGCGCAGCGCCAGCTCGAAGTGGCGATGTGCCTTGCCACCAGGCCCCGCGTGCTGCTGCTCGACGAGCCGCTCGCGGGCATGGGCGCCGAGGAAACCGACCGCATGCTCACGCTGCTCGCGCGGCTGAAGGCCACGCACGCGATCCTGCTGGTGGAGCACGACATGGATGCGGTGTTCCGCATTGCCGACCGCATCACGGTGATGGTGAACGGCACGGTCATCGCGACCGGCGACCCTCGGTCGATCCGAGAGAACCCCGAAGTGCGTACCGCCTACCTCGGAGAAGACCACTGACATGCTCGTCGTCCGCGATCTCAACACCTACTACGGCAACAGCCACATCCTGCGCGGCGTGCATGCCGGCATTCCGGCCGCCACCTCGGTCGGCCTGCTCGGGCGCAACGGCATGGGCAAGACCACGCTGATCCGCACGGTCATGGGCTATGTGCGACCCGCTTCGGGCGAGGTGCAGGTCGATGGCCGCACCGTCACCGGCTGGCCGCCCGAGAAGATGGCGCGCCTGGGCATCGGCTACGTGCCCGAAGGCCGCGGCATCTTTCCGAATCTCTCGGTGCGCGAGAACCTCGCGATGAGCGAGCGCGCGGGCATCGACGGCCGGCGCGCCTGGACCTTCGACCGCGTGATGGCCACCTTTCCGCGGCTGGCCGAGCGGCTCTCGCACGGCGGCCAGCAGCTCTCGGGCGGCGAGCAGCAGATGCTCTCGATCGGCCGCGCGCTCATGACCAACCCGCGCCTGCTGATCCTCGACGAGGCCACCGAGGGCCTCGCGCCGCTGATCGTGGCCGAGATCTGGCGCGTGATCAGCGAGATCCGCGCGACCGGCATCGCCACGCTGATCGTGGACCGCGACTACCGCAAGGTGCTTGCGCACACCGATCTGGCGGTGGTGATGGAAAAGGGCCAGATCGTGCGGCATGGCGCGTCGGCCGACCTGCTGTCCGAGCCGAAGGCGCTCGAAGACTTGCTGGGCGTGTAGAGCGGGATGTAGAAGGAGCGCATGGCGATGGCACGCGAGATCAGCCTCCTCGATCTTTCGGGCAAGCCCGTGCGGTTCGACGGCAGGATGCTAATGAACGCGGCCGCCACGCCATGGCAGGGCTTTGCGCTGGAAGTGCGCGCGATGCACGGCGACGGCGAAAACCCGGCCTGCTACAACCCCCATCCGCTGCTCGCCTTTTGCATGCGCGGCCATGTGAAGTCCGCAATGACCACGGGGCGCCGCACCAGCCACGTCGAGAGCCGGCCCGGCAGCGTGTGTATCTTCGACCAGGGCTACGAGGTCGACCGCGTGACGTGGTCCGGCCAGTGCGACGAAGTGATTGCACTGGAGATCCGCCCCGAAACCCTGCGCAGCCTGATGCCCGAGAGCGATGGCGAGCTGCACCTGCAGACGCATCTCTCGACCACCGACGCCACGCTGACCTCGCTCGCCATTGCCATGCGCGACGAGGTCGAGCGCGGCTGCACGTCGGGCCGCATGCATGCGCAGGGCCTGTCCATGGCATTGGTGAGCTATCTGCAAAGCCGCTACGGCGGCGCGCGCAACGCGAAGCGCGCGCCGGGGCGGCTCTCGCAGGCGGACCTGCGCAGGGTGTACGACTGGGTGATGCAGCACCTGGGCGAAGACTTCGGCATCGACGAACTCGCGGCCGAGCTGAACATGAGCGCGGTGCACTTCACGCGCCTCTTCAGGGCCAGCACCGGCTCAACGCCATACCGCTATGTGATGGAGCAGCGCGTGCGCCACGCGCTCACGCTGCTGGAGGGCCGGTTGTCGCTGGCCGAGATCGCGCACACGGTCGGCTTTTCGAGCCAGGCGCACTTCACGCAGGTGTTCAAGCAACTGGTGGGCACCACGCCCGCGCGCGCACGGCTCGGGTAAGTCCCGGTGCGAGGTGAATGGATCCCGCAAGCGATGATCGCTTGTCGATAGACCGGAACGCAGGCGAAGGGCAAATTCGATCTCCATACAACAACCGGAGATCCCGCCATGCCTCGTCCTCAACGCCGCACGCGCACCGCATCGCGCACCGCCATCGCCGCGCGGCTGGCCGCCGCCTGCCTGGGCATCGGCACTCTTGCAACGCTCGCGGCCTGCGGCGGCAGCGGCTCTTCGGGCGCTTCGCTGCCTTTCCTTCCCGTGGTGCCGCCGCCCTCCACGCCCGGCACATCGAGCGCGCTCGCATGCGACGAAAGCCTGAAGACCGCCTTCAAGCCCGACGCAAACACCACCGTCACGGTGGTGAAGCAGTTCAAGCAGGGCGATGACCTGAACCTCGACGGCAAGGCATCGGGCACCGTGGCGGCCAGCGACGTGTGCATGGTCAAGCTCAACGTGGGGCCGGGCCATGCGGGACCGGCCGATGCGCCGTCCACCTCGCCCGGCATCGGCATCGAGGTATGGCTGCCGGCGGCAGCCAAATGGAACAACCGCCTGCGCGTGCTGGGCGGCGGCGGCTTTGTGGGCGATGCGGGCATCAGCTCCAGGACGCAGATCGGCGGTGCCGGTGCGGCGGCCATTGCGGCGGGCCAAGGATCGGTGAGTGCAGTGACCGATGCGGGGCATGCATCGAAATTGCCCGTGCCCGCGGTGGACGGCTCGTTCGCCATGAACCCCGACGGCACCGTCAACACCACGCTCTGGACCGACTTCGCGAGCCGCGGCATCCACGAGATGGCCGTGAAGGCCAAGGCGCTCGCATCCGGCTTCTACCAGCGCGACGCGCAGTACGCCTATTGGGACGGCTGCTCCACCGGCGGCCGCCAGGGCCACATGCAGGCGCAGGTGAACCCCGGCGACTTCGACGGCATCCTGGCGGGCAACAGCGCCATCAACTGGACCACCTTCATCACCTCCGAGCTCTATCCGCAGATCGTGATGCAGCGCGACCTGGGCGGCACGCCGCTCGCGGCCGAGCAGCTCGCGCTGGTGTCGTCCGCCGCGGTGAGCGCTTGCGACAGTACGCTCACCGGCCAGCACGAAGGCTTCATCAGCGACCCGGCCGCCTGCAAGTACGACCCCGTGCAGGACAAGGCGGTGCTGTGCATCGGCAGCGGCGGCACCAACGCCACCGCGGCCTGCCTGAGCACCGTGCAGGCACAGGCCGTCAACAAGATCTGGTACGGCCAGACGCGCGACGGCAGCGCGCCCGCTCCCGCGAGCGACATCGGCTACGGCGCCACGCTGGCGCCGGGCCAGCTCTGGTACGGCCTCACGCGCGGCACCTCGCTCAACAGCCCCGGCGCGCCGGGATTCTCGCTGGCGGACTCCACGGCGGGCACGCCCCATCCGTTTCCGATCGCGGCGCACCAGGTGGCCCTGAACCTGCAGGACCCGACGATCGCAACGCCCGACTTCGTGAACGCAACCGGCAACGGCGCGAACAACTGGAAGGGCCTGTCGTACGCCCAACTGGCCAATGCCAGCGATCGCGGCAAGGCGCTGCAATCCGCGTTCGCGGGCATCAACGCCGACAACCCCGACCTCGCCAGGTTCCGCGACCGCGGCGCCAAGCTGCTGACCTATCACGGCCTGGCCGACCAGCTGATCGCCAGCTCCGGCACGGCGAACTACTACGAGCGCGTGGCCAAGACGATGGGCGGCATCGAGGCCACGCAGAAGTTCTACCGCTATCTCGAAATCCCGGCGATGGGCCACTGCGTAGGCGTCGGCTCGGTCAACGGGCTCGCCGGCGTGAGCCCCGCGGCCAACCCGCCGCTGCCGGCGCCCGACCAGCTGTTCTCGGCCCTCACGGACTGGGTCGAGAAAGGCATTGCACCCGACAACCTGGTGCTGCAGAACGCCGACAAGTCGCTTGCGCGGCCGCTTTGCACCTATCCGAAAAAGGTCGCCTACACGGGCGGCGATGTGAAGGCGGCGGCGAGCTTCGCCTGCCGCTGACGCCGGCGGGCGTCACGCGCCGCGCTGCGCCATCAGGAAGTCGATGAACACCCGCATGCGCAGCGGCACGTGGCGTCCGTCTGGGTACAGCAGCGTGTAGGGCCGCGAACAGCCCGCGAAGGGTTTGAGCACCTCGACGAGCGAGCCGTCGGCCAGTTCCTTCTCCACGACGAAGCGGTAGGTCTGGAACAACCCGGCGCTGCTTTTCGCGAGCGTGACGCCGCCAAGGACGTCGTCGGAGCAGCTGTAGGCGCCGTCTGCGAAGACTTCGCGGTCCTTGCCGTTCTCCTTGAAGAGCCACGAAATGCGGCGGCCGCTGCTGGGCAGCTCGAACTGGATGCACTCGTGCGCCGCAAGATCGTCCAGCGTGCGCGGCGTGCCGGCCCTCCTCAGGTATTTGCGCGTGGCGACCACGACAAGATCCGCATCCTCGAGGTGCCGCGCGATCAGCGTGGAATCGGGCTGGGCCCGCACGCGCACGGCCATGTCGTAGCCCTCTTCCACGAAATCGATGTTGCGGTTGCTCAGGTGCACGTGCAGCCGGATGTCGGGAAAGCGTTCGCGAAACGCCGGCAGCAAGGGCAGGATGCGGTGGTGGCCGTAGGTGGTCGGCACGCTGATGCGCAGCATGCCCGAAGGCAGCGCCTGCTGGCCCATCACCTCGCGCTCGGCCTCGGCAAGCTGCGCCAGCGCCTGGCGGCACTGCGC
This sequence comes from Variovorax sp. 01N425, assembly GCF_056399465.1. Taxonomy (NCBI): domain Bacteria; kingdom Pseudomonadati; phylum Pseudomonadota; class Betaproteobacteria; order Burkholderiales; family Comamonadaceae; genus Variovorax; species Variovorax sp. 01N425. The sequence continues at coordinate 112,036 of NZ_JBFTRJ010000002.1, forward strand.
AAAGTAGGAGCGGCCCGCGTCGGTGAGCCGCACGCTGCGCGTGGTGCGCACGAAAAGCCGCAAACCCAGCCGCTTCTCGAGCCGAGAGATCGAGCGGCTCACGGCCGCCGGCGTCACACCGGCAGCAAGTGCGGCCGAGGTGAAGCCGCCGGTCTCCGCAGCAAGGCAGAACAACTCGATGCTGCCCAGGAGGATGTCGCCGAATTGCCGCTGCATGGATTGATTGATTACCTCGCGTATCAAGTGAAGTGCGAGTCTAGTGATTTATCTATTGCCACGTCATCAATACAGTTCTCCCCACCTCATCAACTTCCTTGGAGAACCGACATGCAGGACAACACATCCCCCACCGTGGTCATCACCGGTGCCTCGAGCGGCATCGGCCTGGGCCTTGCGCAGGCGTACCTCGAGCGCGGCTTCAACGTGGTCGCGAATGCCCGCACCGAAGAGCGGCTCGCAGCCGCCGCGAAGCAGCTCGGCAACCCGGCGCGCCTTCTCGGCGTCGCGGGCGACATCGGCCGCCGCGACACTGCGCAGCAACTGGTCGAGCGCGCCGTGGAACGCTTCGGCCAGGTCGACGTGCTCATCAACAACGCGGGCATCTTCAACGCGAAGCCCTTCGTCGAATACACCGAAGACGACCTCGAGCAAATGGTGGCCACGAACCTCAAGGGCTTCGTCTATGCCTCGCAGGCCGCAGCGAAGCACATGGTGGCGCGCCGGCAGGGCCACATCGTGAACATCACCGCCAGCATCGCGCTGCAGCCGAACCAGCAGGTGCCGGCTGCGTTGCCGGTGCTGATCAAGGGCGGCATCAATGCCGCGACGCGCGCGCTGGCGCTCGAACTCGCACCGCACAACGTCAAGGTGAATGCGGTGGCACCCGGCATCGTGGACACGCCGCTGTACACGCCCGAGCAGCACGGCTTCCTCAACGGCCTGGCGCCCGCCGGCCGCATCGCGACCGTGCGCGAGATCGCTGATGCGGTGCTCTACCTCACGAGCGCGGATTTCACGACCGGCGTGGTGCTGCCCGTGGACGGCGGCATGAGCTCCGGCAAGTGGTAAGGAGCACGCCATGCCTTTCGTCAATCTGAAGATCACGCGCGACGGTGTCACGCGCGAACAGAAAACCCAGGTCATCGCCGAGTTCACGGAAACGCTCGAACGGGTGCTGAAGAAGCCGCCGGAATGGACGCACATCGTGATCGAGGAGATCGACACCGACGACTGGGGCTTCGCGGGCCTGACCACCACCGAATACCGCAAGCGGCTGGCCGACCGTGCGAAACCGGCGTGAGCGGCATGCCCACGGTGTGAGGGAGCGTAAAACCTCCGTTCCACCGGGTTTCACCTCTCACCCCGGGCCATGCGGCCGCCGAATGATGTGCGGCTGCACGCCCCATGGATCCCCGCGGGGGCCGTGCGCACCGCAAGGTTGAGCATGACTTCCCTGCAATCGCGTCACATCGACAACGTCTACTCCATCGCCACCGGCACGGCGCTGGCCGATCCGGCGGCGAGCCTGGTCCACAAGTCGTGGGCGCGCTGCGTGCGCGAGCATGGGCTCGATCCGACGAAGCCGAGCCCCGCGCGCATCCTGCCGGCGCAGGAGGTGCGCGCGCACCAGCAGCAGCTGGAGCATTTTTTGCGCGCGGCGCGCGCCGGCATGGAAGACATCTACCGCCGCGTGGCGGACCTCGGCTACATGGTGCTGCTGACCGACGCCGAAGGCATCACGGTCGACTACATCGGCAACCCGGCCTGGGACGACCAGCTGCGCCGCGCCGGCCTCTACCTGGGCGCCGACTGGAACGAAGCCCATGCGGGCACCTGCGGCGTGGGCACCTGCCTGATCGAGCGCCAGCCGATGACCTGCCACCAGACCGAGCACTTCGATGCCACGCACATCGCGCTGACCTGCACGACGGCGCCGCTGTTCGACCACAGCGGCAGGCTCACGGCCATCCTCGACGTCTCGGCGCTGCGCTCGCCCGAGGCCCGGGAGAGCCAGCACCTGGTGCGGCACCTGGTGTCGATCTACGCGCGGATGATCGAGGACGCCGATTTCCTGCGCAGCTTCCGCGGCCACTGGATCCTGCGGCTGGGCACGGCCTACGGGCTGGTCGACGTGGCCGGCGAGCTGATGCTGGCCTTCGACGAGGGCGGCACGGTGGTCGGCGCCAACAGCGGCGCGCGGCAGGCCCTGGCCGAAAACCCGCTGGGCCGCGAGGTGTCGCAGCTGCTGCACATACCGATGGATGCGATCTGGCGCCTGGGCAACGGCGGCGCATCGGCCATGCCTTTCGCGCACACGGTGCTGCTGCCGGGCGGCGGCGAATACCACGCCTCGCTGCTGGCGCCGCGCGTGCGGCGGGCGGCGGCGCCCGCGCCGGACATTGCCCGTCCCTCCGACCGCCTGCCGCCGCTCGCGCGCATCGCCGGCGACGATCCGGCCATGCAGCAGCTTCTCGCGCAGGCGCAGCGTCTGGTGGACCGCGGCATCCATGTGCTGGTCGAAGGCGAGACCGGCAGCGGCAAGGAAGTGCTGGCGCGCGCCATGCACGGCGCGAGCCGCCGCGCGGCCATGCCCTTCGTGGCGGTGAACTGCGCGGCCATTCCCGATTCGCTGATCGAGAGCGAGCTCTTCGGCTACACGCCCGGCAGCTTCACCGGCGGCCGTGCCAAGGGCATGAAGGGGCTGATCGCGCAGGCCGACCGCGGCACGCTGTTCCTCGACGAGATCGGCGACATGCCGATGGCGCTGCAGACGCGGCTCTTGCGCGTGCTGTCCGAAGGCGAGGTGCTGCCGCTGGGGGCGGAGTCGCCGCAGCGCGTGGACCTTGCCGTGGTGGCGGCCACGCACCGCAACCTGTCGGCGCTGGTCGCGGCCGGGCGCTTCCGCGAAGACCTGTACTACCGCCTGTGCGGCGCGGTGCTCAAGCTGCCGCCGCTGCGCGCGCGGGGTGACCGGCGCTACCTGATCGAGGCGATGTTCAATGAAGAGGCGGCGGCGATGCGCCCTGGTGCGCGGCTGTCCGACGCGGCATTGCAGCGGCTGCTGGCCCATGCGTGGCCCGGCAACCTGCGCGAGCTGCGCAACGTGCTGCGGCTGGCGCTTGCGCTGTGTGCGGATGGCACAGTGGGCGCGCAGGACCTCCAGCTGCCCGCGCCTTCCGATTCTGCCGCGGCGGCCGCCGTGCCTTCAGCTCCCGCGAGCGCCGAAGCCGGTGCTGGCGACGGCGGCCTCGAGGGCGCGGACGAGCTGCGCGCCCTGCTCCAGCGCCATCGCTGGCACGTGGCGCGCGCGGCCGCCGAGCTCGGCGTGTGCCGCGCCACCGTGTACCGGCACATGAAGCGGCACGGCATCGCGCCGCCGCAGCGGATGTAAGGCCGCCAGGCCAGAGGTGCGACAACTGTCGCAATGCCGTCGCATGCGACATGCGACGGGCGCGGGTGTGCGACAAAACCGCGGCCAAGCCGTTGATTCTTCGTCCCGTGCCACGCGGCACGAAAGCTGCGCCATGAATCCTGCGTGCGCCTTGCCGCGCCGCGATTCGATTCGATTCGTTCAACGACACACGGAGACATGCAATGACAGACCCGACCACCGGTCCCAACCGGGCCGCCGCCACCTGGCTCGCCGACTTTGCCGCCGCCCTCGCGCGCGGCGACGCCGATGCGGCCGTCTCGCTGTTCGAGGCCGACAGCTACTGGCGCGACCTCGTCGCCTTCACCTGGAACATCCGCACGCAGGAAGGCGCCGATGCCATCCGCGCGATGCTGCAGGCGCGGCTGGCCGACACGCAGCCCGCGGCCTTTGCGCTGGAGGGCGAGGCGACCGAGGCCGACGGCGTGGTCGATGCCTGGTTCACTTTCGAGACGCGCGTGGCGCGCGGCCGCGGCCACCTTCGGCTGCGTGGCGGCAAGGCCTGGACGCTGCTCACCACCATGACCGAGCTCAAGGGCTTCGAGGAAAAGACGGGCGAGAACCGCATCAAGGGCGCGGAGCACGGCGTGCACAAGGGCCGCAAGAACTGGCTCGAGAAGCGCCGCGACGAAGAGGCCGCGCTCGGCTACACCGAGCAGCCCGAGGTAGTGATCATCGGCGGCGGCCAGGGCGGCATCGCGCTGGGCGCGCGGCTGCGCCGGCTGGGCGTGCCGACCATCATCGTGGAGCGCAACGCGAAGGCCGGCGACTCCTGGCGCAAGCGCTACAAGTCGCTGTGCCTGCACGACCCGGTCTGGTACGACCACCTGCCCTACATGCCCTTTCCCGACGACTGGCCGGTGTTCGCGCCCAAGGACAAGATCGGCGATTGGCTCGAGATGTACACCAAGATCATGGAGCTCAACTACTGGAGCTCCACCCACGCGAGGAAGGCCCGCTTCGACGAGGCCGCGCAGCGCTGGGAAGTGACGGTCGAGCGCGAAGGCAAGCCGGTGGTGCTGCGGCCGAGGCAGCTTGTGTTCGCGCTCGGCGTCTCGGGCTACCCGAACGTGCCGAAGATCGCGGGCGCAGAGAACTTCAAGGGCGACCAGCACCATTCGAGCCAGCACCCCGGGCCCGAGGCCTATGCCGGCAAGAAGTGCGTGGTGCTGGGCTCGAACAACTCGGCGCACGACATCTGCGCGGCGCTGTGGGAGCACGGCGCCGACGTGACGATGGTCCAGCGCTCGTCCACGCACATCGCGCCGTCGCAGTCGCTGATGGAGCTGGCACTGGGCGGGCTCTACTCCGAGCAGGCCGTGAAGAACGGCATCGACCACCACAAGGGCGACCTGATCTTCGCCTCGGTGCCCTACAGGATCATGCACACCTTCCACATCCCGGTGTACGAGGAGATGAAGAAGCGCGATGCCGACCTGTACGCGCGGCTCGAGAAGGCGGGCTTCCTGCTGGACTTCGGTGTCGACGGCTCGGGACTCTTCATGAAGTACCTGCGGCGCGGCTCGGGCTACTACATCGACGTGGGCGCCTCCGAGCTGGTGGCCAACGGCAGCATCCACCTGAAAAGCGGCGTGAACATCGAGCGGGTGAACGAGCGCTCGGTCACGCTGACCGACGGCACCGAGCTGCCGGCTGACCTGCTGGTGTACGCCACCGGCTACGGCTCCATGAACGGCTGGCTGGCCGACCTGATCTCGCCCGAGATCGCCGACAAGGTCGGCAAGTGCTGGGGCCTGGGCTCCGGCACGCCGAAGGACCCGGGCCCGTGGGAGGGCGAGCTGCGCAACATGTGGAAGCCCACGCAGGTCGAGCACCTCTGGTTCCACGGCGGCAACCTGCACCAGTCGCGCCACTACTCGCAGTTCCTGGCGCTGCAGCTGAAGGCGCGCATGGAAGGCATCGACACGCCGGTGTACGAGCGCGCGCCGTCGTATCACACGCGCTGACCCGTGTTGTCCCCTCTCCCCACGGGGAGAGGGAGCGAGTCATTCATTCGCTGATGAAGCGCCGCAACCCTTCGAGATCGATCACGGTGATGCCGCCGTATTCGATGCGAAGAAAGCCCGCTTCCTTCAGCCGGTTCAGCGCCGCATTGCACCGCTGCCGCGACACGCCCGAAAGATTGGCGATCTCCTCCTGCGAGGTCTGCAGGTGCAGCTCGCTGCCCGGATACAGCCACGGATGGAACAGCCCCGCCAGCGCACGGGCCACCTGGCCGTCGGCGTCGAGCAGCCGGTGCGCCGCGTAGTTGCCCATGAACCAGTGCAGCCGCTCGTTGAGCTGCTGCAGCAGGAAATGATCGAAGCCGCGCTGCGTGCGGTGCAGCCACTCGAAAGTCTCCAGCGGCAACTGGGCCACGCGGCTGGACCGCAGCGCAATGACGTCGGCCGAGCGCGGAGCGCCGCGCAGCAGCGTGCCTTCGCCGAACCAGCTGCCGACCGACAGCCCGCCGAAGGTCACCGAGCGGCCGTCGCTCGAGGTGATCGACCACTTGAGCAAGCCTTCGAGCGTGCCGTACCAGTGCAGCGGCGTGTCGCCGCGCCGGCACAGCGCGGCGCCGGCCGCCACGTCGACCTCGCGGATCTCGTCGAGCACGCGCTCGCGCGCCGCTTCGTCGAGCAGCGGATACCAGGCCGAGCGCTGCAGCAACTGGGGAATCGTCAGCGATGCCGCCTTGAAGGCCGGCTTCGTCGTGGCCATGAAATGAAAGCTCCTGAGGCCCGGGTGCGTAAACCCTGAGCCCAAATGTCGTCGCAATGACTGAGTGTGCCTGCGCCGCCAAAAATAATAGCGCGCCCCTCATGCAAGAAGACACCCAGGAGACCCGGAGCATGTCGTCGTCCAAGCGCAAAGTGATCGTGACCATCGCCCCCACCGGCGGCATGGCGCACAAGTCGCAGAACCCCCACCTTCCCACCCAGCCCGACGAGATCGCGGCCGACGTGCTGCGCTGCTGGAACGCCGGCGCGAGCGTGGCCGCCATCCATGCGCGCCGCCCCGACGACGGCGCCACCTGCAGCGCCGACGTGTACCGCGACATCAACAGCCGCATCCGCAACGCCGGCTGCGACATCGTCATCAACAACTCCACCGGCGGCGGCGTGCATGGCGACATGGTGAAGCCGCTGGCCGGCGACCGCTGGGAGATCGCCTGGAAAGAGCGCATCAAGGGCATGGACGCGGGCGCCGAGATGTGCACGCTCGACGCCACCACGCTCAACCTGAGCTTCGAGGGCAGGCAGATCCTGATGGACACGCCCATCACCCGCGGCCGCGAGCTCGCCGCCGGCATGAAGGCGCGCGGCATCAAGCCCGAGTGGGAGGTGTTCAGCCCCACGCACATCCTGCAGGACACCACCACGCTGATCGAGGAAGGCCATGACGACGAGCCCTACTTCATCAACCTGGTGATGAACGTGCACCGCAACTTCCAGAACGCGATGCCGTATTCGCCGCGCTTCCTGCAGATGATGGTCGACACCCTGCCGCGCGGCAGCATCTTCGGCGTGAGCGGCATCGGCCCCTCGCAGCTGGAAGCCAATGTGGCGGCGCTGCTGCTGGGCGGCCATGCGCGCGTGGGGCTGGAAGACAACCTCTACTTCCGCCATGGCGAGCTGGCCACCAACGTGCAGCTCACCGAACGTATCGTGCGCGTCATCCATGAACTCGACATGGACGTGGCCACGCCGGCCGAAGCCAGGCAGATGATGGGCCTGCCGCGCAGAGGCGGCCCGCGCCCCGAGTTCGCGCCGCGCTGAAGAACAACCCAAGGAGACATCGCATGGACACCCGCCGCCACTTCCTCCACACGCTCGGCGCAGCCACTGCGCTGGGCGCCCTCTCGCCGCTGGCCGCGCTGGCCCAGGCGCTCGAGCAGGTCAAGATCTACTACGGCTTCCCGGCCGGCAGTGCCGGCGACAGCGTGGCGCGCCGCGTGGGCGAAAAGCTCGCGGGCTCGGCCTACTGCCGCAACGCGGCCGTGGTCGAGAACAAGCCGGGCGCCGGCGGGCGCATCGCGCTGGAAACCCTCAGGAGCGCGTCGGCCGACGGCAGCGTGCTGGCGCTGTCGCCCTTCTCGTGCACCTCGATCTATCCGCACATCTACAGCAAGCTCAGCTACGACCCGGCCAAGGATTTCGCGCCGGTGTCGATCGCCGCCGTCATGCACCACGGCCTCGCGGTCGGCCCGCTGGTGCCGCCCGAGGTGCGCACGGTGAAGGACTTCCTCGCCTGGGCCAAGGCCAACCCGAACCAGGCCAGCTACGGCTCGCCGGCGGCCGGCTCGACGCCGCACTTCATCGGCGCGCTGCTCGGCCTCAACCACGGGGTCGATCTCAAGCACGTGCCCTACCGCGGCTCCATTCCGGGCGTGACCGACGTGGTGGGCGGACAGATCGCCGCCATGGTCACGCCCAGCGGCGACTTCATTCCCAACCACAAGGCCGGCAAGCTGCGGCTGCTCGCCACCTCGGGCAAGGCCCGCTCGCCCTTCTCGCCCGAGGTGCCGACCTTTGCCGAGCAGGGCTTCGCCGAGCTGACCACCGAGGAATGGTTCGGCTTCTACGCGCCGGCCCGGACGCCGGCCAGCGTGGTGGCAACGGCCAATGCGGCGATCAACGCGGCCATCAAGGAAAAGGTGGTGACCGACAGCCTGGCCGTGGTCGGCCTGATCGCCCAGGGCTCCACCGCCGAGGAGATGGCGCGCTCGCAGCGCGCCGAGGCCGAGCGCTGGGGCCCGCTGGTCAGGAAGATCGGCTTCACGGCCGACTCCTGAGGGGATGCAGATGGAACCGACTCCTCAACGCGTCGCGGTGGTTGCCACCGGCGTCATCGGCGCCAGCTGGGCCGCCTACTTCCTCGCGCGCGGCCTCGACGTGGAGGCCACCGACCCCTCGCTCGATGCCGAGGCGCGGCTGCACGCGGCCGTGGCCGCGCACTGGCCCACGCTGGAGCGCTTCGGCCTGGCGACCAGCGCCTCGCCCGGGCGGCTGCGCTTTCATGCGCGGCTCGAAGACGCGGTGGCGCAGGCCGACTTCGTCCAGGAAAGCGGCCCCGAGCGGCTGGATTTCAAGACCGGCCTGTTCCGGCGCATGGACGAGGCCGCGCCGGCCCACGCGATCCTGGCGTCGAGCTCCTCGGGGCTCGCGATCAGCGCGGTGCAGGCCGAATGCAAGCATCCGGAACGCGTGGTGCTGGGCCATCCCTTCAACCCGCCGCACCTGATCCCGCTGGTGGAGGTGGTCGGCGGCGAGCGCACCTCGGCTCAGGCCATCGAACGCGCGATGGCCTTCTACGCCGCCATCGGCAAGCGGCCGATCCATGTGAAGCGCGAGGTCAAGGGCCACATCGCGAACCGGCTGCAGGCCGCGCTCTGGCGCGAGGCCTTCCACCTGGTCGACGAGGGCGTGGCGAGCGTGGCCGACATCGACACCGCCATTGCGCACGGCCCCGGCCTGCGCTGGGCGGTGATGGGGCCGTTCATGAACCTGCATCTTTCGGGCGGCGCGGGCGGCATCGAACATGTGCTCGCGCACCTGGGCGGACCGATCGAGGACTGGTGGAAGGACCTGGGCGCGCCGTCGATGACGGAAGAACTCAAGCAGAAGGTAGCCGAGGGCGTGGCCGCAGAACTGGGCGCCCGGCGCGTGGCCGAGCTCGAGGTTGCGCGCGACATGCTGCTGTTAGACCTGATTCGCGCCAAGGCCGACACCGGCAGACTCGATTGAAATGAACGACGACCACTTCCTTTTGGACCCCAGCCAGATCGCCCCGCCGCGCACCGTGCGCATCGACTTCGACGACGGCTCCTTCGCGCTGCGTTCGCCGATGGCGCTCAAGCCCTATGCGCGCTGCATCGGCGAATGGCTGGAGCGCTGGGCGCGCGAGACGCCCGAGGCGCTGGCCTTCGCGGAACGCGACGACAGCGGCGAAGGCTGGCGCAAGCTCGACTACCGCGCGCTGCGCCAAGCCGTGGGTGCCGTCGCGCAGGCGCTGCTCGACCTGAAGCTGCCGGCCGACAAGCCCATCGTGATCCTCTCGGACAACGCGATCGACCACGCGGTGCTGATGCTCGCGGCCATGCATATCGGCCGCACCGCCTGCTCGCTGTCGAGCGCGTATTCGCGCATGGCCAAGGATCCGTCGCGGCTGCACGGCATGCTGCAGGCGCTGCAGCCGGCGCTGATCTACGCCTCGGATGCCAAGGTCTACGGCGGCGCGCTCGCGGGCTGCGGCGTCGAGGCGCCCGCGGTGTTCAGCCGCAACGCCGATGCGCATGCGGGCGCCCTGCCCTTTGCGCAACTGCTGCAGGCGAGCGAGACGCCGGCCGTGATGCAGGCCTACGAAGCCATCCTGCCCGACACCCACGCCAAGTACCTGCTGACCTCGGGCTCCACCGGCAAGCCCAAGGTGGTGATCAACACGCACCGCATGCTCTGCGCCAACCAGCAGATGATGGCGCAGACTTGGCGCTTCCTCGAATACGAGAAGCCGGTGCTGGTCGACTGGCTGCCCTGGAGTCACACCTTCGGCGGCAACCACAACCTGCACATGGTGCTCGCCCATGGCGGCGCGCTCTACATCGACGAGGGCCGGCCCGCGCCGGGCCTGATCGAGAAGACCGTGCGCAACCTGCGCGAGGTGAAGCCCACGCTGCTGTTCAACGTGCCGCGCGGCTTCGACATGCTGCTGCCTTTTCTCGAAGCCGACGATGCGCTCGCGCGCGAAGTGCTCTCGCGGCTGCGGCTGGCCTTCTATGCGGCCGCGGCGCTCGCGCCCTCGAGCTGGCAGCGGCTCGAAGCCGTGGCCCAGCGCGTGCGGCCCGAGCGGCCGCTGTGGCTCACCACCTCCTGGGGCGCCACGGAGACCTCGCCGGCCATCACCTCGGCGCACTGGAAGCTCGATGGCGCGGGCTGCATCGGCGCGCCGCTGCCGGGGCTCGAACTCAAGTTCGTGCCCAACGGCCAGAAGCTCGAGATGCGCGTCAAGGGCGTCTCTGTGTTCCCGGGCTACCGCCACGCACCGCGCGAAACGGCCGAAGCCTTCGACGATGAGGGCTACTACCGCATCGGCGATGCCGGCTTTCTCGCCAACCCCGCCGAGCCCTCGCAGGGCGTGATCTTCAATGGCCGCGTGGCCGAGGACTTCAAGCTCTCGAGCGGCACCTGGGTCTCGGTGGGCACGCTGCGCGTGAAGCTGGTCTCGATGCTGGCGCCGCATGTGCAGGACGTGGTGCTCACCGGCCATGACCGCGACGAGATCGGCATGCTGGTGTTCGCGAGCCCGCAGGCCGCCTCGCTCGCGCCGCAGGCGCTGCAAGCACGCATCGCCGAAGTGCTGCGCACGCTGCGCAGCGAAGGCGCGGGTTCCTCGAAGTGCCCCACGCGCGCGTTGGTGCTCGCCGAGCCGCCGAGCCTGGACGCGGGCGAGATCACCGACAAGGGCTACATCAACCAGCGCGCGGTGCTCACGCGGCGCGCGGCCGAGGTGGCGCGGCTGCATGCCGGCGCGCATCACGACCTGCAGGTCATCCGGCTGCGCGACTGAGCGAGCCAGTCGCCTCAAGGCGAAGCCCGCGCCCCCTTGCGAGCTGCCGGCGCCGGCTTCTTCTTCACCGGCTCTTCCGCGCCGAAGAGCTTTTCCAACTGCTGCCCCGCGCGCGCGCCGAGGGCCGTGCCCACGCCCGGCAGCACCGCGGTGCCGACCGCCGCGCCGGCCAGCGCGCCGCCAGTCAGCGAGACCTCCGGCTCGCTCATGGTCCCGCCGATCTTGAGCGGCATGCCCACCACGCCGTCGATGAGGTCGACCGCGATCTCGCCGTCCAGCTTGCGGTTGAAGAGCCGCAGGCGGCCGCTCGCGGTGAGCACGCCCGAGCGCGCCTTGAGCCCGGTGTAGCGCATCACGACCCCGTCATCGGTGCCCTGCGTGTCGAGCACGCCGGTGAGCTCGTCCAGCGGCGTGGTGCCGCCGCGGCTGATGCCGGCGGTGGTCACGGCCTTGGCCAGGTCCAGCCGCGTGAGCGTGGCGGGCTGGACCGAGAAGGTGGTGCGGGTGCGCAGGCTGCGCAAGAGCGCACCTACCTCTTCGGCCTCGGCCACCAGCATCGATTGGCCCGAGGCCTTGCCGGCCACGGCGCTGCGCCGGCCGAAGGCCTGCAGCATGCCCTCGATGTCCACCTGCCGCGGCTCGAGTTCGGCCGACACGCGCAGCAGGTCGTTCGGCGGCAGGGTCTCGAACCAGGCCACGCCGTTCGCCGTGCCGCCGCCAATGTCGATGCGGGTGCGCCACCGGTCCTGGCCGGCGGCGCGGTCCAGGCGCAGCCGGGCGGGCGGCGAGGCGCCGGCGCGCTCGATGCGCGCCTGGCGCGGGCGCCAGCCGGCGTCGAAAGTGATTTCGCCGTCGTAGGCCAGCGCCATGTTGCGCCGGTCGATCCAGACCAGGTCGCGCCAGCGCAGCTTTTCGAGCGGAACCGGCGCCAGCGTCCAGGGCGCGGGCAGCGCGACGATGCGCCCATCCTCCTTCGGCTTGGGGCTGCCGCCGCGGATTGCGCGCACCGACTCGCGCGGCAGCACCAGGCTCTCGATCTCGACCTCGTCGATGGCGACGACCCGCCGCAGCAGCTCCCTGAGCTTGAGCTGGACCGTGATGCGGCGCAGCGTGACAGGGCGCGGCTGCTCGGTGGCCAGGTCGGACAGCACCAGCACGGGGCTGGGCCACAGCGCCCAGTGCGCGCCGCCGATCTTCAGGCCGACGCCGAAGCGCTTCTCGAAACCCTCGGCGATGCGCGCGGCCACTTCCTCGTCGCTGGGCAGGTGGGTGCTCGCCACCCACAGCAGCGCGCCGGTGCCCAGCAGCAGGACCGCGGCAATGCCGATGAGCCAACGGCGAAGGGGGCGTTTCATCGCGCCAACTTAGCACGCAAAGGCGACTGCCGTTGTCAGCCCCCGTCGCTATAGTTTCCCAAACCCTGCACTGGAGAAACCGAATGCGTATCTGGAAAAAAGACATCTCTGTCGAGGAACTGACCCGCAACCACATCGGCACCGCCGTGTCCACGCTGGGCATGGAGTTCCTGGAGGTGGGCGACGACTTCATCCGCGCCCGCGTGCCGGTGGACGAACGCACCCGCCAGCCCTACGGCATCCTGCATGGCGGCGTCTCGGTGGTGCTGGCCGAGACACTGGGCTCCTGCGGCGCGCACTACTCGGCCCCCGAGGGCGACCGGGCCGTGGGGCTGGACATCAACGCCAACCACATCCGCTCCGCCACGAGCGGCTGGGTCACGGGCACCGCGCGGCCGGTGCACCGCGGGCGCACCACGCAGGTGTGGCAGATCGACATGACGAACGACGCGGGCGAATTGACCTGCGTCTCGCGCATCACAATGGCGGTGCTGCCGCCGCGCTAGCCAGGAGAAGAGAAGAAAATCCGCCCGGCACGCGGGCGGCAGCGGGCCGAGAGAAGCCCCAGGAACATCAATAACTACCGAGGAGATAACCACTCATGAGCAACCTGTTCAGCTGGCGCGAAGTCGCCGCCACCGAGGGCCGCGTGGTCGCGCCCGACGAACGCCTGCCCTGGCTGCAGACCGGCGCGATGGGCGTGCAGCACGTGATCGCGATGTTCGGCGCCACGGTGCTGGCGCCCATCCTCATGGGCTTCAATCCCAACATCGCCATCCTGATGAGCGGCATCGGCACGCTGATCTTCTTCCTGGTGACGGGCGGCAAGGTGCCCAGCTACCTGGGCTCGAGCTTCGCGTTCATCGGCGTGGTGATCGCGGCCAGCGGCTACGCGGGCAAGGGGCCCAACGCCAACATCGCGGTGGCGCTGGGCGGCATCGTGGCCTGCGGGGTGGTCTACATCCTGATCGGCGCCCTCGTGCAGGCGATCGGCACCGGCTGGATCGAGCGCTTCATGCCGCCGGTGGTCACGGGCGCCGTGGTGGCGGTGATCGGGCTCAACCTGGCGGGCGTGCCGATCAAGAACATGGCGGCCAGCAATTTCGACTCGTGGATGCAGGCCGTCACCTTTCTCTGCGTGGGGCTGGTGGCGGTGTTCACGCGCGGCATGCTGCAGCGCCTGCTGATCCTGGTCGGGCTCATCCTGGCTACTGCGGTCTATGCGCTGCTGACCAACCTCTTGGGCATGGGCAAGCCGGTCGACCTGTCCGGCATTGCCAATGCGGCCTGGTTCGGCATGCCCACCTTCACCGCGCCGGTGTTCACCACCAACGCCATGCTGCTGATCGCCCCCGTGGCCATCATCCTGGTGGCCGAGAACCTCGGCCACCTGAAGGCGGTCACGGCCATGACGGGGCGCAACCTCGACCCCTACATCGGCCGCGCCTTCATCGGCGACGGCATTGCCACGGTGGTGAGCGGCGCCTCGGGCGGCACCGGCGTGACCACCTATGCCGAGAACATCGGCGTGATGGCGGCCACGCGCATCTACTCGACGGCGGTGTTCGTGGTGGCCGCGCTCATTGCGCTGGTGCTGGGCTTCAGCCCCAAGTTCGGCGCGCTGATCCAGGCGATTCCGCTGCCGGTGATGGGCGGCGTGAGCATCGTGGTGTTCGGCTTGATCGCCATTGCGGGCGCCAAGATCTGGGTCGACAACAAGGTCGACTTCTCGCAGAACAAGAACCTGATCGTGGCCGCCATCACGCTGATCATCGGCACCGGCGACTTCACGCTGAAGTTCGGCGATTTCGCATTGGGCGGCATCGGCACCGCGACTTTCGGCGCGATCATTCTTTACGCACTGCTCGGCAGATCGCGCAACGCCTGAGCCTTTTAAAAGTGAAACCTCGTGCAATAAATGTTCTGCGGGGTGATTGAAGCGGGCCCCGTTCACTGGCCGGAAGCCCGCGCCCGTTAGACTTCAACGCTTTTCGCACCGACGTTTTCCAATGGCCGATGTCTCCGCCGCGCGCACCAAGGCGGTTTTCGAATTCAAGAGCGCCACGCTGCCGCTGATCGCAGTGATCCTCAAGACGGCCGACCTGGCCGTGCTGGCCGAGGCCCTCGACGCGCAGCTGGCCGATTCGCCCGATTTCTTCGAGCAGGAGCCGGTGGTCATCGACCTCTCGCAGCTTCAGCCGGACGAGGAAAGCGGCGAGGAATCCCCGGCGCTCGACTTCGCGGCGCTGCGCGGCCTGCTGGCGCGCCACCAGACGCAGCCGATTGCGGTGCGCGGGGGCAACAACGCCCAGAATGCCGCGGCGCGCGCCGCCGGCCTGTCGCTCACGGCCATGCCGGTGGCGCCCGCGCCGCGCTCACCGGCGCCGCCAGCCGCTTCGCCGGCGCCCGCCAGCGAAGCACCGCAGATCGTGCGCGAAGTGCCGGTGCCGGCCAACGGCACGCTGCTGATCGACAAGCCGCTGCGTTCGGGCCAGCAGGTCTACGCCCGCGGCGGCGACGTGGTGGTGACCGCCGTGGTGAGCTTCGGCGCCGAGGTCATTGCCGACGGCAACGTGCACGTCTACGCGCCGCTGCGGGGCAAGGCCATTGCCGGCGCGCGCGGCAACACCGAGGCGCGCATCTTCTCGACCTGCATGGAAGCGCAGCTCGTGGCCATTGCGGGCATCTATCGCACCAACGAGGTGCCGCTGCCCGACCCGGTGCTCGGCAAGCCGGCCCAGATACGCCTGGATGGCAAGAAGCTGGTGATCGATCCGATCTGATGTGCCGAGGCACATCCGACCAACAACAACCGAATTGAAACAAGAAGGAATGGCCATGGCCAAAATTGTGGTGGTGACCTCAGGCAAGGGCGGCGTCGGCAAGACCACGACGAGCGCCAGCTTCGCGTCGGGCCTCGCGCTCGCGGGCAAGAAGACGGCGGTGATCGACTTCGACGTGGGCCTGCGCAACCTCGACCTCATCATGGGCTGCGAACGCCGCGTGGTGTACGACCTCATCAACGTGATCCAGGGCGAGGCCAACCTGAGCCAGGCGCTCATCAAGGACAAGCAGTGCGACAACCTGTTCGTGCTCGCGGCCTCGCAGACGCGCGACAAGGAAGCGCTCACGCAGGAAGGCGTCGAAAAGGTGCTGGCCGACCTGGCCGCCATGGACTTCGACTACATCGTCTGCGATTCGCCCGCCGGCATCGAGACCGGCGCGATGATGGCCATGCACTTTGCCGACGAGGCGCTCGTGGTGACCAACCCCGAGGTATCCTCGGTGCGCGACTCCGACCGCATCCTGGGCATGCTCAGCAGCAAGACCAAGCGGGCGAAGGAAGGCGGCGACCCCATCAAGGAGCACCTGCTGATCACCCGCTACAACCCCAACCGCGTGGCCGGCGGCCAGATGCTCTCGCTGGAAGACATCCAGGACATCCTGCGCATCAAGCTGATCGGCGTCATTCCCGAGTCGGAAAGCGTGCTGCAGGCGTCCAACCAGGGCGTGCCCGCAATCCACGACAAGGATACCGACGTGGCCAAGGCCTACAGCGACGTGGTCGCGCGCTTCCTGGGCGAAGACCGCCCGATGCGCTTCGTCGACGCCGAAAAGCCGGGCTTCTTCAAGCGAATTTTCGGAGGCAAGTAGGCCATGTCCTTTTTCTCGTTCCTGCTCGGCGAAAAGAAGAAGACGGCCAGCGTCGCCAAGGAGCGGCTGCAGATCATCCTCGCGCACGAGCGGTCCAGCCTCAGCGGCAAGAAGCGCCCCGACTACCTGCCCGACCTGCAGCGCGAGCTGATGGCGGTGATCTCCAAGTACGTGAAGATCAATGCCGACGACATCAAGGTTCACCTGGAGAAGCAGGACGACCTCGAAGTGCTCGACATCAAGATCGAGCTGCCCGATCCGGCACCTTCGCCGGCGCGCTGAAGAAGAAAGAACGCGGGGCGGCGGCACTGCACGCCCCGCGCCCGCCCATCAGGGCTGCGCCACGAAGCGCACCACCTGGCGGACCACGTCCTCCTCCTTGAGGATGCGGCGGTGCCCCAGTCCCTGCGTGGCCACCAGCCGCGCTCCCCTGATCGCGTCCCTGTAGGCCTCGGCGTCGGCAAAGCGGTTCACGCGGTCGCCCTGGTCATGCACGATCAGCGTCGGCTGCGCGATGCGCGGACCGACGGCCGCCGGCTCCAGCTGCGCCATCAGGACGCCTTCGCGCGCCTCGAACCGCCGCTGCATGGCCAGGCGCGTCGCCTCGCTGAGGCCGAAGGTGTGCGCGAAGTAGCGCGTGTATTCGCGTGGCGAGGCCGGCGGCGCGAGCAGCACCAGCCGTTCGGCCTGCAGGCCCTGCGCGGCCGCCAGCGCCAGCCCGTTGGCGCCCAGCGAATGGGCGGCCACCGCGCGCAGCGCATGGCCGTCGGCCGCCAGCCTGGCAACCACGTACGCAATGGCCCGCGCGAACTGCGGCGAGTTGCTCATGGTGCCCGCGCTGCGGCCATGGGCCGGCAGTTCGAGCAGCACCGGCCGCAGGCCCGCATCGGCCAGCGCCTGCGCGAGCGCCAGCATCTGCCCCGCATGCCCGCCCCAGCCGTGCACCAGCAGCACGACGGGCGCCGATTCCGCGCCGAAGTCCTGCGCAGCCAGGTGATAGAGGCCGAGGCCGGCGTCTTCGAAGGCCCAGGCCTCGCGCCGCCAGCCGGCACCGGGCCCCTGGCCGCGGTAGAGCCACTTGGGCGGCAGCGGCGTGCCGAACACGCGGTAGGCGGCGCGCACGCCCAGCGCGGGCCACAGGCGCTGCGAGGCGGTCAGGCCGAAGCGCAAGGCGCGCATCAGCCGGCCCGGGCGGTAGTAGTTGGACTGCGCGGCGTGCGTGGCCGCGGAGGTGGTGGTGCTCGTCATGCCATGGGCTCCTGCGTTCAGTACCAGACCCAGTCCTCGTTGCTGCGCGGCAGGCTGCGCAGCGCATCGCGGGCGGCGTCGGCGCCGATGGCACCCACATAGACGGCAAGGCAGAGGGCAATGATCAGCATGGTGCTTCTCCTTTTTATCGCACGATCGTGCGAAATCAGTACAAAGAAAGACGAAAACGGAATGGCCTGTGCCGTGGCTCAGGCGCGGTAGCTCGAAAGAAGCCGCTGCCAGGTCTGCGTGGCGCGATCGGCGGCCTGGGGGTCGCGCAGGAAGCGCGCGTCGTGCAGCAGGCCCATGATGAGGCCGTTCAATTCGCTGACCAGCTGCGCCGGGTCGGTGTCGGCCCGCAGCTCGCCGGTTTCCACCGCCTGGAGCACCGTGCGGCGCAGCGCGGCGCGCCAGCGCGTGATCTCGCCGAACAGCAGGTCGCGCAGCTCGCCTTCGCGGTCGTCGTATTCGAAGGCGCCCGCCATGTAGATGCAGCCGGTTTCGGCCTCGATGTCGCGGGTGCGGGCAATCCAGCGCCCGACGATGTCGTCGAGCCGCGCGAGGCCCTTGGGCTTTTGCATGGCCGGCACGAACACGTCGGCCAGGAAGCGGCGGCTGTATTCCTCGATCACGGCCTTCTGCAGCGCCTCGCGCGAACCCACGCGCGAGAACACGCCGCTCTTGGAGAGCGCCAGGCGGCTGGCCACGGCCTGCAGCGTGATGGCCTCCAGGCCTTCGGCCAGCGCAAGGTCCATCGCCGCGCCGACGATGGCGGCGCGGGTGAGTTCGCTTTTCTGGGTCTTGGCGTCCATGCGAACAACTTTAGCACAGTCGTGCGAAATTACAAATTCACCCGTTGCGGCATTGGCGGAAGGCCCGCACAGATGTTTTTCTCATGTGAAACCAACAAACGCATCGTTCCCCGCATAAGCACTTGTGCCGAGAATCGCCGCTCGGCCCGCTGCGGGCCCGTGCCTTTTCCTCCTCCCGATCTTCTTCCGCGCCAGATGAACTTCCAACAACTGCGCTCGGTACGCGAGGCCGTTCGTTGCGGCTTCAACCTGACCGAAGTCGCCCATACCCTCCACACGTCCCAGCCGGGCGTGAGCCGGCAGATCCGCGAGCTGGAGGAAGAGCTCGGCATCGAGCTCTTCGTGCGCGCCGGCAAGCGCCTCACCGGACTCACCGAGCCGGGCGGCCACGTGCTGCCGATCATCGAGCGCATGCTGCTGGAAAGCAGCAACCTGCGCCATGCCGGGCAGGAGTTCGTCGCGCAGCAAAGCGGCCTGCTCTCGGTGGCGGCCACGCATTCGCAGGCGCGCTATGCGATGCCGGTGGCGGTGCAGGAATTCCGCGCGCAGTTTCCCAACGTGAAGCTGCACCTGCACCAGGGCTCGCCCAAGCAGATCGCGCAGATGCTGATCGACGGCGAGGCCGACGTGGGCATTGCCACGGAGGCGCTGGGCGACTATCCCCAGCTGGTGGCCCTGCCCTGCTACCGCTGGACGCATTCGGTGATCGTGCCGCCGGGCCATGCGCTGCTCGATGCGCCGCTGACGCTCGAGGCGCTCACGCGCCATCCGCTGATCACCTACGACACCGGCTTCACCGGGCGCTCGCGCATCGACGAGGCCTTTGCACAGCGCGGGCTCGCGCCCAACATCGTGCTGGCCGCGATGGACGCCGACGTGATCAAGACCTACGTGCAGCTGGGCATGGGCGTGGGCATCGTGGCCGGCGTGGCCTACGAGACGGAGCGCGACACGCAGCTGCGCGCGCTCGACGCGGGCCGGCTCTTCGGCATCAACATGACCAAGCTCGCGGTGCGGCGCGGCAACTACCTGCGCAAGTACGTCTACGCCTTCATCGAATCGTTCGCCCCCACGCTCACGCGCGCGGTCGTCGAAAAGGCTCTGGGCGATGAAGCGAAGGGATCGCACTACGAAATCTAGTGCGCGCGCAACGCCTTCGGCGCCCGCTGCAACAGGTTTTAGAAAGATGCGCGCTGCTTCACAAAGGGGGCGTACATTCGGGTTAATTCCTTGGCTTCCCGGAACGGATCAGCAATGGCATCGACCCCGCAGCAGCAACAGAAAACAAGGGCCGCCCTGAAGGCCGCCGACGCCGCCGAACGGCGCGAGCGGCTGAGGCGTGCGTTGCCCGCCACGGTGGAACTGCTGCAGAGCCGCCAGGCGGACCGCATCGACGACAGCGACATCGAGGCCTACGTGAGCCTGAACTGGCTCGAATGGCACGGCGGCGGCCTGCGGCTCACCATCACCGGGCGCAATGTCTGCGCCCAGTCGCTGCCCACGGTGGTGGCCTGAAAGCCCCGCGTCCGGCGGGTTACTGGCTGCCCACGATGATCTGCGCGATCACGCCGGTCGCAATGGCCGCGAGCACGTAGTCGCCGCCCACGCCCACCCACTGGTAGCCGCGCGGCGGCTGCTGCAGGCGGTAGGCGCGCCAGTCGTTCACCACGTAGTTGCGGCCGCGGTATTCGCTGGGCACGCGCCCGCCGCGGCGCCATTCCGCGTGCGGCTGCGGATAGCCGCGGCGATCGAACTGGCGGCCGGGGCGATAGTCCTCGCGGCCATAGCGGTCGCCGCGGCGATCGTCGTGCCGGTCGAAGTCGCGGTGCTGCTGTTCGTAGCGGCCGTTGCCGCGGTTGTCGTGGTCGCCGTCATGGCCGCGGCCTTGCGCGAAGGCGCTCCCCGCTGCCATGCACATCGCGAGCGCCGCAGCAGCGACGGCCATGCTCTTTGACTTGATGATCATCTGGAACTCCTTCGTGTTGATGACGAGTCCATTGTCAGCGGCGCTTGTGTCTGCCCCGCACGCATCAGGTCGCGGTCAGGTGAAATCAGGTAAGTGCAGGTATCCGGGCGGCGTGCTGTCCGACCCTGGCGACAATGGGCCTCCCAACCATCGCCGGCGTGGAGGCGCCATCATCAACATGCGTGACAAGATCATTGGCGCCATCGGTATAGTGTGGGGCGGCGGCATGCTCCTGAGGTGGCTCATGTCGGGCCCGCCGGCCGGCATCGGCGGCTACCAAGGCGGCCAGACCGCCATGGCCCTGCTGGGCGCGGTCATGCTGGTTGCGGGCCTGTACCGCTTCTTCAAGCGTCCCGACTGAGGCGACGCGCAGCATGAAGCGACGTCACCTCCTCCACCTATTGGCCGGCGTGCCCGCAGCCGCCCTTGTGGCCGCCTGCGGCAAGCGCAAGCCCTCCGCCGCCGCGCTGAAATCCGATGCCCGCGTGCTCGCGCTCGGCGACAGCCTGACTTTCGGCTACGGCGCGCCGCCCGAGGCCGCCTGGCCCGTGAAGCTGGGCGAGCTCACCGGTTGGCAGATCGAGAACGCGGGCCTCAATGGCGACACCTCGGCCGGCGCGCTGGAGCGCCTCGCGCCGCTGCTGGCTGCCGGCAGCTACGACGCGGTATTGATCGGCATTGGCGGCAATGACATGCTGCGCGGCGTGTCGCCAGCGGCCACGCGCGAGAACCTCGCGGCCCTCGTGAGCCAGGCGCGCGCACACACACCCTACGTGGCGCTGCTGGCCACGCCCTCGCCCGACGCGATGCGCGCGGCCGTCGGCTCGCTGAGCGATGCACTGTTCTACGAGGAGGTGGCGAAGTCGGGGCAGGCGCTGCTCGTGCCCAATGTGTATTCGAGCGTGCTGTCGGACGCATCGCTGCGCTCCGACCGCATCCATGCCAATGCCGAAGGCTATGCGCGCATTGCGCAGCAGCTCGCCGACCAGTTCAAGGCCGCCGGCTGGCGGTGACGGCGGGGCTCAGGCAGCCTGCAGCAGGTCGACGTAGGCACCCTGCACGAGCTGCTCGGACGCAATGCCCAGCTGCGCCATGAGCGCATGCGCTTCGGCCGTGCCAACCTCGGCAGGCTCGCCATCTTTCAGCACCACCTCGAGTTCGAGAAATTCGCCCAGGCCCTCCACGCGGTCGAGGTGCACGCGCGTGCGGCCCACGATGAAGAGCCTTCGCTGCTTGCGCACGCGGCCGGCCTGGCCCCAGGCGAGCGTGAGCGATTCGCGCAACGCGTCGGGCGTGGTGGTGGGCGAGATCAGGTAGAACGATTCCTTCGGGCCGCTGCTGTTGGCGCGGCGATAGAAGATCAGTTCGGCGCGGTCGGGCGCGAAGGTGCGCAGCTTGAGGCGGTCGGCGTTGTTGTCGCAGCGGAAGAAAGTGTCGTCCTGCGCGATTTCGAGAGGGCCTGAATCGGCGAGCTTCGCGGCGATGAGTGCCACGCGTTCGACGCTGTCGATGCGGGCCTTGATCTCTATGTTTCTTGCCATTTTCTGGTGGTTCGTGTCTTGCTTTTTTTGAGCTCTTGTTCGGGGCGCGTGCACAGGCCACCGGGTACTCCCCTCCGCGAATGTCCCCCGGGGCTACGCCCCTCCTCCTTGATTTCGCTGCGGGGAGCACCCGATGCCCTGTGCACCTGGGCACGCCGCTGGTGTACCGCTGATCAACCAATGCTCTGTCCAACGCTCCCGCTGATGGGGTGCCTTGCGCAGCGAAATCAAGGGGGAGGCCGCAGGCCGGAGGACATTCGCGGAGCAAGGTATCCCGTCGGCGGGAGCGCGCCCCGAACAAAGCGCTCACACGAACAAAGCGCTCACATCAAGGCGCGCTACCCTGCGGCCCCACAGGCGGCGGCGCAGTGCGCCCGCTCGAACCCGGCGCGAGCTTGCGTCCGAAGGCTTCGCCGACCCGGCGCACCGGCCGGCTGGCTTTTTCCGAAACGTTGTTGACGCCGCGCCGCGTCGCGTTCTCGGCGCGGTCGATGCCGCGGCCGGCGGCGTTGGTGCCGCGCTGCACGCTGTTCACGACCTTGCTGTCACGCGGCGGCGGCTTGAGCGTGTGCGCCGGCTGCGCCCTGGGCGGGTTGTCGGCGCTCTGCGCGTGAACGGTGGCGGCGGACAGCAGCAGGAGCGCGGCGCTTGCCGCGGCCAGCGCGAATCCATGGGCAGGTGTTTTCTTCATCGTCATGATGGACTTCCTTCTTCGTCGATGGGCTCGGCTGCATCCGCCGCCGCGGCGCGCGCCATGCGTTCGCTCTTCCAGTAGACGTCGTCGCCGCCGTTCATCCGGTTGAGCACGCGCGCGAGCACGAAGAGCAGGTCGCTGAGCCGGTTGAGATATTGGCGCAGTGCATCGTTGAGCTCGGCCGTTGCGCCGAGCGCCACCACGGCGCGTTCGGCCCGCCGTGCCACCGTGCGGCACACATGCGCGAGCGAGGCCGCGCGCGTGCCCGCGGGCAGGATGAATTCGGCCAGGCGCGGCAAGGCGGCGTTGTGCTCGGCCAGCGCGTTGTCCAGCTGCAGCAGCGCATCGGCCTTCAGCAGCGTGTAGCCCGGCATCGAAAGCTCGCCGCCCAGGTTGAAGAGCTGGTGCTGCACGTCGACCAGCAGCTCGCGCACGGGCTCCGGCATGGGCTCGCAGAGCAACAGGCCGATCTGCGAGTTGAGCTCGTCCACGTCGCCCATCGCGTGCACGCGCAGGTGGTCCTTGGGCACGCGGGTGTTGTCGCCGAGGCCGGTGGTGCCGTCGTCGCCGGTGCGGGTGGCGATCTGCGAGAGTCGGTTGCCCATGATGGGTGCTCCTGGTTTATGCGGCGACCGCGGCCTTCGACGCATCGATCTTGCCGGCCAGCCATTGCAGGCCCGCCAGATGCTGCTGGTCGTGGCTGCAGAGGTAGTGGACAAGGCTGCGCATCGTGAGTGGCCCATAGCCTTCGAACACGGCCGTGCGCGCAAGTTGCACGTCCGTCAGGTTCGAGACGATGTCCATGGTCCGGGCACGCGCAATGCGGAATTCAGCGAGCACCTTTTCCGCGTCGGCCATGCCATAGGCACGCGCAATGGCGAGCGGCTCGCTGTCGATCGAAGCCAGCGTCGGATGGCTTTCTTCCAGCGTGCGGCGAAAGCGCACGTGATAGCCCTCGACCTCGATGTCGCGCACATGGCAGAGCTGCTCGATGGCCGTAAAGGCCTCGCTGGGCACACCCTCCCACGAGGGCGGCGCCCAGTGCCTGAAGGCGTGGGGAATGGCCGCGTAGTGGGCTTCGAGCTGCGAAGGAAATGCGGCAAGCGCTGCGAGGGTCGTGGGGTTCATGGCTTTTTCCGAAGCGCATTATGGTGCGCGCTCCGTAAAATGGCCGGACAGAGCCCCGCCCCCCTTTCACGCCCAGGAGACGCCCGATGAACGCCCCGACCCCAACCTCGCACCTGCTGCCGGAGCTTCATCTGCGCAATGTGCCCGACAGCCTGATCGAGGGCCTGAAAGCGCGCTTCGGCGGCAACTGTTCCACGGCCATGGCCGTGCGCACCCAGCATGGCCGCGACGAGTCCTCGTTCGATGCGCCGCCTCCCTCGGCCGTGGTGTTTGCCGAAAGCACGCAGGACGTGGCCGACGCGGTGAAGCTCGCAAGCGAGCACAGCGTGCCGGTCATTCCCTTTGGCGTGGGCTCGTCGCTCGAAGGCCACCTGCTGGCGGTGCAGGGCGGCATCAGCATCGACGTCTCGCGCATGAACCGCGTACTGTCGGTCAATGCCGACGACCTCACCGTGACCGTGCAGCCCGGCGTCACGCGCAAGCAGCTCAATGACGAGATCAAGAGCACGGGCCTGTTCTTTCCCATCGATCCGGGTGCGGACGCTTCCATCGGCGGCATGACCGCCACGCGCGCGAGCGGCACGAACGCGGTGCGCTACGGCACCATGCGCGAGAACGTGCTGGCGCTCGAAGTGGTCACGGCGAGCGGCGACGTGATCCGCACCGGCACGCGCGCAAAGAAGTCGTCCGCCGGCTACGACCTCACGCGCCTCATGGTGGGCAGCGAGGGCACGCTGGGCGTGGTCACCGAAGTCACGCTGCGCATCTACCCGCTGCCCGAGGCGGTGTCGGCCGCGATCTGCTCGTTCCCGAGCATCGAGGCCGCGGTGCGCACCACCATCGAGACCATCCAGCTCGGCGTGCCGATCGCGCGCGTGGAGCTGATCGACGTGAACACGGTGCGCATGGTCAACACCTACGCCAAGCTCGACCTGCGCGAAGAGCCGATGCTGCTGATGGAATTCCACGGCTCGCCGGCCGGCGTGAAGGAGCAGGCCGAGACGGTGCAGGAGCTCGCGAGCGGCCATGGCGGCAACGCCTTCGAATGGGCCAGCACGCCGGAAGAGCGCACGCGCCTGTGGACCGCGCGGCACAACGCCTACTTTGCGGCCGTGCAGTCGCGCCCCGGCTGCCGCGTGATCTCGACCGACACCTGCGTGCCCATCTCGCGCCTGGCCGACTGCCTGCTCGACTCCGTGGCCGAAGCCGATGCCAGCGGCATCCCCTACTTCCTGGTCGGCCACGTGGGCGACGGCAATTTCCACTTCGGCTACCTGCTCGACCCGAACATTCCCGAAGAGCGCGTGAAGGCCGAGGAACTGAACCATTCGCTCGTGAGCCGCGCACTGGCGCTCGAGGGCACCTGCACCGGCGAGCACGGCGTGGGGCTGCACAAGATGGACTTCCTGGTGACCGAAGCAGGTGTGGGTGCGATCGACATGATGCGCACGATCAAGCGCGCGCTCGACCCGAAGAACATCATGAATCCCGGGAAGATCTTCGCGCTCTGATCTTTCGGAAGCACGCCCATGAAAAAGCCCGGCGGCTCGCAAGAGCCCCGGGCTTTTTTGCCGCTGGCCGAACGCCTTGCCTTACCTGCGGCGGCGTGCGGGCGCCGGCTGCTCGGCCGGCACGTAGGTCTGCGAAGGCGCCGCGCCGCCATCCACGCCGAGCCGGCCGCCGCCGCCCAGGCCCTGGCCGCGCACCGTCTGCGCCTTGTAGCTGCGCAGCGAACGCACCATCTGGTTGAAGGCATCCATGAAGGCCGCGGCAATCACCTTGCCTTGCGCCGTGTTGGTGTAGCCGCCGAGGCCGCCGCCGGCACTGCGGCCGGCCAGTGCACCGAAGGCGCCGAAATCGGTCTTGGAGGCGCTGCCTTCCGAAGCCGCGACCTGCACGCCCGAGCGGTTGTCGATGAGCGTCAGCAGCGCGCTGGCTTCCTTGGTCTGCATGTTGCCGCCGATGGTGGCCAGCGCGCGGCCCCGGCCGCCGCCGACCAGCCCGCCCAGCGCGCCGCCGATGCCGCCGGCATCGCTGTTGCTGAACACGATCTCGGGCGACAGGCCGTAGTCGGACGCCACCATCTGGCCGCGGCCGAAGTTGCTGCCGCCGCGCATTTCGCCCGACTGCATGAGCGCGCGCTCGCGCGTCATGGCGTTCATGCCGGCCGCGCCGCGCTCGACCACCACGAAGCAGTTCGACTGCTGCACCAGAAGGCGCAGCAGGTTGGCCGTGGGCGGCAGGCGGTACTCGCCGGTGAGGATGGTGTACCAGCCGGCATTGACGTTCTCGATCAGCGAGACGGTGCCGAGCGGCGAATCGCAGCGCTCGAGCTGGCTGCTTTCGCCGGCGGTGGCGGAACCCGCGGCGCTGCCCGTGGCCATGGTCTTGGCCGACTGGCTGCCCATCTGCATGTCGGTGGTCGCGCAACCGGTCAGCAGCAGTGCGCCGACGGCCACGGCCGCGAACGGAAACCTTGTCCTGAACTTCATGATGAACTCCCTCTCCTCGAGATCTGGTGTTGAAACGTCAGCGGCGAGGATACGCGTAAAAGATTGCAAGAATCAATCGCGCGAATGTCCGACTGGACGCGCCCGCACCTAGGCCGTTCGGCGGATGCGCTCGATCAGCCCGTTGAGCGCCTCGATCGAGCCGAAGTGGATCGCCAGCTCGCCGCTCTCCTCCACCTTGCCGCCGCGCTTGCTGCGCTTCTTGATGCGGACCTCGACCTCGGCGGTCAGCAGGTCGGCCAGTTCCTCTTCCACGCGCTGCAGGTCGCGCGACTTCTCGCCGTCGTTGCTGCGGCGGGACGGCGTGAGGGTGAACTCGGCCGCCAGCCTTTTGACCAGCGCCTCGGCTTCGCGCACCGACATCTTCTTGGCCGCGATCTGGTTGGCGGCCGTGATCTGCGTGCCGCGGTCCAGCGAGAGCAGCGCGCGGGCATGGCCCATGTCGATGTCGCCGGCCATCAGCATCTGCTGCGCCGGCTCGGCCAGGTTCAGCAGCCGCAGCAGGTTGCTGGCCGCGCTGCGCGACCGGCCCACGGCCTGTGCAGCCGCTTCGTGAGTGAGCCCAAACTCTGAGACCAGGCGTTGCAGGCCTTGAGCTTCTTCGAGCGGGTTGAGATCTTCGCGCTGGATGTTCTCGATCAGCGACATGGCCGCCGCGGCCTCGTTGGGCACGTCGCGCACCAGCACCGGCACGCGGTCGAGGCCCGCGAGCCGGGCGGCGCGGAAGCGGCGCTCGCCCGCGATTATTTCGTACTCGGCGTTCTTGGCGGCGGCCGATTCGGCATCGAGCCGGCGCACCAGGATCGGCTGCATGATGCCCTGCGCCTTGATGCTCTCGGCCAGCTCGTAGAGCGCGCCTTCGTCCATGCGGGTGCGCGGCTGGTAGACGCCGGCCACCATCTCGTCGAGCATCAGCGTGTTCGGGTTCTGCGCGGCGGCGCCTTCGTCGGCACCGCTGGGGTCGGCGGACGGCGCGGCCGTGGGGCCGAGCAGCGCTTCGAGGCCGCGCCCCAGGCCCTTGGGTTTCTTGGTCGCCATCAGTGCGTGTCTTTCGTCGAGATTTCGTTCAGTAGTTGCCGGCCCTGGGACCAGTCGCCCAGGCCGGATTCGGCGTTCAGGTGGCCACCCGCACCGGCGTCGACGAAGCGCGCGCCCCAGTCAGCAGCCATCTGGCGCGAGCGCGCGGCCTCGCAGTAGGGGTCGTCGTTGGCGGCGATCAGCACCGAGGCAAAGGGCAGCGGCTGGCGCACGATCGGCGCCCAGCCCGGAATCAGCTGGCGCAGGTCGTCGCGTTCGACGTCGCCGGGTGCCACCAGCAGCGCGCCCCGCACCTTGTGCGTATTGCGCGAATGCGCAGCCCAGGCCGCAACGAGGATGCATCCCAGGCTGTGCGCTGCAAAGACCACGGGCTCGGATGCCGCCAGCACCTCTTCCTCGAGCCGCGCGGACCAGTCGCCGCGCAGCGGCCGCATCCAATCGTGCTGCTCGACGCGGTGGTCGCCGTGGACCGACTCCCAGCGGGTCTGCCAATGGCCGGGGCCGCTGTTCTGCCAGCCCGGCAGCAGGAAGACGCGAGACAACACGGCCATCAGAAGCTTTTCTCGCCCGAATCGGGGCCGCCTGCCGGCGACAGCACATCCTCCGGGACCGCCAGGTTGGGCGGCGCGACCGGCCCGACCGGCGCAATGGGCGGCGCAACGGCACCGGATGCGAAGGCGCTGGCGGGCGGCATCTTCTCGACCAGTTCCTTGGCAAAGGCAACGAAGGCCTGGCTGCCGCGCGCGGCCGGATCGAACACCACGCCCGGCAGGCCATAGCTGGGCGCCTCGGCCAGCCGCACGTTGCGCGGGATCACGGTGTCGAACACCTTGTCGCCGAAGTGGGCCTTGAGCTGCTCGCTCACCTGCTGCTGCAGCGTGATGCGCGGATCGAACATCACGCGCAGCAGGCCGATGATCTGCAGGTTCTTGTTGAGGTTGGCGTGCACCTGCTTGATGGTGTTGACCAGGTCCGTGAGCCCCTCGAGCGCGAAGTACTCGCACTGCATCGGCACGATCACGCCGTGGGCGGCGCACAGGCCGTTGAGCGTCAGCAGGCTCAGGCTCGGCGGGCAGTCGATCAGCACGAAGTCGTACTCGGCGCCCACTGTCGCAAGCGCGGTGCGCAAGCGCTTTTCGCGGCGGTCGAGCGCCACCATTTCGACTTCGGCGCCGGCCAGCTCGCGGTTGGCGCCCAGCACGTCGTAGCCGCAGCCGCCCTCCACCAGCTTGTCGGCCTTGACGCGCGCCTCGGCCACCGAAGCCGACTCGAGCAGCACGTCGTACACCGTGAGCTCCAGCTGGCGCTTGTCGATGCCCGAACCCATGGTTGCATTGCCCTGGGGATCGAGGTCGATCATCAGCACCCGCTGGCCCACCTTGGCCAGGCCGGCGGCCAGGTTGACGGTGGTGGTGGTCTTGCCGACGCCGCCCTTTTGGTTGGCAATGCAGAAAATCTTGGCCATATGAGGATCAGCGGGAAATGGCGAGCTTGATGCCGAAGGCGATCAGGAAGACGCCCGCGAGCTTTTCGAGCCTGCCCGAAATGCGCGGATTGGCGCGGATGCGCTCCGCCAGGAAGTGCGTGAGCAGCGTCGACGTGAGGCCGTAGAGAAAGGTCAGCGCGGCGATTGTCACCGCCATGGCACCGAAAGTGACCACGCCCTGGTGGCGCGCAGGGTCGACGAACAGCGGAAAGAAGGCCATGTAGAACACGATGGCCTTGGGATTCAGCAAGGTGATGGCCAGCGCCTGGCGCATGAAGTGGCTGGGGCGGATGTTGAGGATGGGTGCCGCGCCGGGCTTAGCCAGCAGCATCTTGGCGCCCAGCCATGCCAGATAGACGGCGCCCAGCCACTGCACCGCCTTGAACGCGGCCGGATAGGCCGCCAGCACGGCCGCCACGCCCGCCACCGCCGCCCACATCAGGAACTGGTCGCCGACGATCACGCCCAAGGTGGCCGCCAGGCCGCCACGGATTCCGCCTTTGCTGGTCGAGGTGATCAACGCGAGGTTGCCCGGACCGGGAATCAGGAGAAAGAGGACGATGGCGGCGACGAATGCGCCGTAGTCAGCAATGCCGAACATGGGATTTGCCTCGAGAAGGAGAGCCAGGGGGAGGCGTCGAGTCTAAGCGAGGCCGGCCCGGCGAGGATCGTTCGGCACCGGCTTTCACCGATGCGGCGACCTCTTTTTTGGCGATTCAGGCCGCTTCCTGGCGCGCCCAGACAATGCAGCGCTCGGCGTCCAAGCCGGGAACAGTCAATTGTTCCACGTGAAACACCGCGATACCCTGGGGCAAGGCGGCGAGCTCATCGGTGGGCATCTTGCCTTTCATGGCCAGCCAGACACCGCCCGACGCCAGCAGGTGCCGCGAACCGTTGAAGAAATCGGGCAAGGAGGCAAAGGCCCGGGAGCTGATGACTTCATAGCTGCCCGTCAGCGATTCGACGCGCGCATGCAGACCGCGCAGGTTGGGCAATTCGAGCTCGGCCGCCACCTGCTGGACGAAGGCCGCCTTCTTGGCCACGGCGTCGAGGCAGCTCACCTCGAGGTCTGGCCGCAGGACGGCAATCACCACGCCCGGCAGGCCACCGCCCGATCCCACGTCGAGCAGCTTGCCCTTCCCTGCCCATTCGCGCTGCAGCGGCGCCACGGCCGCGAGGCTGTCGAGCAGATGGTGCGTCAGCACGCTGGCCGGATCGCGCAGCGCCGTGAGGTTGTAGACCTTGTTCCACTTGAGCATCAGCGTGCCGTAGGCCAGCAGCTGTTCCGCCTGCGCATCGGACAAGGCCGTGCCCAGGGCGGCCGCGCCCTGGCGCAGCGTGTCGATGGGCGCGCTCATTGGGCGGGCTGCGATTCTGCGGCGGCTTCCGTGGCGGCGTCGCGGTTGAATGCCTTGTGGCCGCCTTTGCGCAAGTGGATCATCAGCAAGGAAATGGCGGCCGGCGTGACGCCCGAGATGCGCGATGCCAGGCCCAGCGTCTCGGGCCGGTGCTTGTCGAGCTTCTGGCGCACTTCGAAACTCAGCGCCTTGACCTGGCTGTAGTCGAAATCGGCCGGCAGGCGCAGGTTTTCGAAATGCGCCGCGCGCTCCACTTCGTCGTGCTGGCGCTCGATGTAGCCCGAGTACTTGGCCGAGATCTCGATCTGCTCGATCTCGGTTTCACTGAGGGGCGATCCGGCGCTGTACTTTCCACCGTCCAGCGACATCAGCGTTTCGTAGTTCACATCGGGCCGGCGCAGCAGGTCGGCCAGGTTGTACTCGTGCTCGATGGCCTTGCCGAGCACGCGCTCCGACTCGGCAGCCGGGAGGTTGCGCGGATTCACCCAGATCGACTTGAGCCGTTCTGTTTCACGTGAAACAGTGTCGCGCTTGCGGCTGAAAGCATCCCAGCGCGCATCGTCCACCAGGCCCAGCTTGCGCCCTGCCTCGGTCAGGCGCATGTCGGCGTTGTCCTCGCGCAGCTGCAGCCGGAACTCGGCGCGGCTCGTGAACATGCGGTAAGGCTCGGTCACGCCCTTGGTGATCAGGTCGTCGACCAGCACGCCCAGGTAGGCCTCGTCGCGGCGCGGCAGCCAGGCTTCTTCGCCGCGGCACTGGAGCGCGGCATTGATGCCGGCAAACAGGCCCTGGGCCGCCGCCTCTTCGTAGCCAGTGGTGCCGTTGATCTGTCCGGCAAAGAACAGGCCCTTGATCGAGCGCGTCTCGAAGCTGCTCTTGAGTTCGCGCGGATCGAAGTAGTCGTACTCGATGGCGTAGCCGGGCCGAAGGATGTGGGCGTTCTCCAGCCCGGGCATCGAGCGCACAAGCTGGTACTGGATGTCGAACGGCAGGCTGGTCGAGATGCCGTTGGGGTAGTACTCGTTGGTCGTCAGGCCTTCGGGCTCGAGAAAGATCTGGTGGCTTTCCTTGTCGGCAAAGCGGTTGATCTTGTCTTCGACGCTCGGGCAGTAGCGCGGACCGACGCCGTCGATCTTGCCGGTGAACATCGGGCTGCGGTCGAAGCCCGAGCGGATGATGTCGTGCGTGCGCGCATTGGTGTGGGTGATCCAGCACGGCATCTGCTGCGGATGCATGTCGGCCCGGCCCATGAAGCTGAACACCGGCATTGGCCCTGCCCCGCCCGGCATGCCGTCGCCGGGTTGCTCGGTGCACTTCGAAAAGTCGATGCTCCGGCCGTCCAGCCGCGGGGGCGTGCCGGTCTTCAGCCGGCCCTGCGGCAGCTTGAGCTCCTTGAGCCGGGCCGACAGGCTGACCGCCGGCGGATCGCCCGCGCGGCCGGCCTGGTAGTTGTCCAGGCCCACATGGATGCGGCCGTCGAGAAAAGTCCCGGCGGTGAGCACCACCGTGCGCGCACGAAAGGCAATGCCCACCTGCGTGACGGCGCCGACCACGCGGTCGCCCTCCACCATCAGGTCATCGACCGCCTGCTGGAACAGGCTCAGGTTCGGCTGGTTCTCCAGGCGGCGGCGGATCGCGGCCTTGTACAGCACGCGGTCGGCCTGCGCGCGGGTCGCGCGCACCGCCGGGCCCTTGCTCGAATTGAGAATGCGGAACTGGATGCCCGCCTCATCGGTGGCAATGGCCATGGCACCGCCCAGCGCATCCACCTCTTTCACGAGGTGGCCCTTGCCGATGCCGCCGATCGACGGGTTGCAGCTCATCTGCCCCAGCGTCTCGATGTTGTGGGAGAGCAGCAGCGTCTTGGCGCCCATGCGCGCAGCGGCCAGCGCGGCTTCGGTGCCGGCATGGCCACCGCCGACGACGATCACATCGAATTCTTCGGGGTACAGCATTTGAAAGAGGGGGCGCACTACTGACGCGTGCGCTGCGCAAAGGGGGCACCGATTTTAATCGGGGGTGCCGGTTTGCGTTCGAAATGCGGGCAATATGGTTAATGGCGCCTAAACCACCTCGCCATCTCGGCCAAACCCTCTTGTAGATTGGATAGTTTGCTATTGATTTAATAGCAAAAAGCGGCGGCGCTCAGGCGTGCCGCCGGCGCGAGCGATGCTCTGGAAGCTGCCAGTGCGTCTGCGTCACCAGCAGCACGCGCACCACGCGATGTGCCGGGCTTTGCAGCAGCAGGCCGAGCGGACGGGGCCGCGGCCAGACGGGTGCCGGATGCGGCATCAGTCGATCACCTTTTTCACCGCGCCAATCCCCAGCGCCGCCAGGACCACGAACACCACCGCCAGGACCAGGAACAGCCCGAACAGCAGCTTTGCGATGCCGGCTGCGCCTGCCGCAATGCCGCCGAAGCCCAGCACCCCGGCCACCAGCGAGATCAAGGCAAAAATAATCGCGTACTTCAACATCTGAAAACTCCTTGCGGCGAGCCTCGCCCGCCGTGCGGGGGAGCTTAGGAACCGGCCACTGCCGCCCCGATAGTCGCGCCGCGCGAGCATCCGTAGGACAAACGCCCAGCGCGCAAACCCGCTAGCATCCCGTGGGTCGATGGATCGATTCCCGCTATCCATATTCCCAACATTGGAGATTTCTTCGCATGAAGCTGTATTACTCGCCCGGTGCCTGCTCCCTTTCGCCCCACATCGCGCTGCACGAGGCAGGCCTTGCCTTCGAGCCCGTGCTGGCAAGCACCAAGACCCACAAGCTGCAGGACGGCACCGACTACTACGGCATCAATCCGCTGGGCTACGTGCCCATGCTCGAGCTCGACGACGGCACGCGCCTGCGCGAAGGCCCGGCCATCGTCCAGTACATCGCCGACCTGGCCCCCACCAAGAACCTCGCGCCGGCCGCCGGCACGCTGCAGCGCTACCGCCTGCAGGAATGGCTGACCTTCATCGGCACCGAGATGCACAAGGGCTACAGCCCGCTGTTCAACCCGAACATGCCCGAAGAAGCCAAGGCCATCTTCAAGGACAAGCTCAAGTCGCGCTATCAATGGCTCGACGGCCAGCTTGCCGACAAGCAGTATTTGATGGGCGAGCAGTTCAGCGTGGCCGACGGCTACCTGTTCACCGTCACCAACTGGGCCAAGCCCACGGGCGTCGACATTTCGGGCTTCGCCAACCTCCAGGCCTGGCATGCGCGTGTGGCCGCCCGTCCCGCCGTTCAATCGGCGATGAAGGCCGAAGGCCTGCTGAAGTAAGAAGAAGCCGGCAGAAGCTCGCAAGAGCCCTGAGGCAGCCCGCCCGAGCCCCGGGAAAACCCGGGCTGCTTCAGCCACAAGCCGCATGCCGCGGCTTTTTTTTCGGGTCACGCTACGGGCCTCTTCCAGACCCCGTAGCGAAGGACCCGACGATGGCCGAAGCCCCTGCCCTTCATTCTCATCACCAGGAACTGCGCGAGGAGATGCGCGGGCCCGTGATGTGGCTCACCGTCGACCGCGAGGAGCGCCGCAACGCCATCAGCCCCGGCGTGCTCGCGGCGCTCTCGTCGGCACTGTCCCGCGCCGGTGCCGACCGCACGGTGCGCGCCGTGGTCATCACCGGCGCCGGCACGCGCGCCTTCTGCGCCGGTGCCGACCTGCAAGGCGGCGCCTCTTTCAGGTTCGACCCTGCCGAGCCGTACCAGGGCTTCGCCAACCTCCTGCGCCAGGCCCGGCAGCTGACGGTGCCGCTGGTCGCGCGCGTCAACGGTGCCTGCATGGCGGGCGGCATGGGCCTCCTGGGCATGTGCGACATGGCGGTTGCCGGCAGCCACGCCGCGTTCGGCCTGCCCGAAGTCAAGGTCGGCCTCTTTCCCGCCCAGGTGCTCAGCGTGCTCGGCAACCTGCTGCCGCGCCGCGTGCTGGCCCAGATGTGCCTCACGGGCGAGCCCATCACCGCCGCGCAGGCGCTCGAGCACGGGCTCGTGAACCGCGTGAGCGAGGACGTCGACGAAAGCCTGGACTGGCTGCTCGGCCGCATGCTCGACAAGTCGCCCGCCGCCATCCGCCGGGGCC
This sequence comes from Variovorax sp. 01N425, assembly GCF_056399465.1. Classification (NCBI taxonomy): domain Bacteria; kingdom Pseudomonadati; phylum Pseudomonadota; class Betaproteobacteria; order Burkholderiales; family Comamonadaceae; genus Variovorax; species Variovorax sp. 01N425. Next base: position 145,891 of record NZ_JBFTRJ010000002.1, read on the forward strand.
TCTACACGATGAAGAAGATCGAGGCCATGGCCTTCGAGGAATCGATCGCCTTCACCGAGAGCCAGATGGGCCTCTTCGCGCTCACCGAAGATGCGGCCGAAGGCCAGCTCGCCTTCCGCGAAAAGCGCAAGCCGCAATGGAGCGGCCGATGAGCGCGCGCAGCAACAACAACAACAACAGCAGCGAACGCATCGTGCGCATCGGCGGCGCCTCGGGCTTCTGGGGCGACAGCAGCGTGGGCGCGCCGCAGCTCGTGGCCAGCGGCCAGATCGACTACCTGGTGTTCGACTACCTGGCCGAGCTCACGATGTCGATCCTCGCGGGCGCGCGGCTCAGGAAGCCGGAGCTCGGCTACGCCACCGACTTCGTCTCCATCGCGATGAAGGCGGTGCTGAAGGATGTCGTGCAGCAGGGCATCCGCGTGGTGAGCAATGCGGGCGGCGTCAATCCGCAGGGCTGCGCCGATGCACTGGCCGCGCTCGCGGCCGAGCAGGGCATCGCGCTGAAGATCGCGGTGGTCAGCGGCGACGACGTGTCGCCGCTGCTGCCGCAGTTGCGCCAGCAGCAGCCCCCCGTGCGCGAACTGCAGAGCGGCGCGCCGCTGCCCGAGCGCGTGCTCACGGCCAATGCCTACCTGGGCGCACGGCCGATCCAGGCCGCGCTCGATGCGGGCGCGCAGGTGGTCATCACCGGCCGCTGCGTCGATTCGGCCGTGACGCTCGGCGTGCTGATGCATGCGTTCGGCTGGCAACCCGGCGACCACGACCTGCTCGCCGCCGGCAGCCTCGCGGGCCACATCATCGAATGCGGCTGCCAGGCCACGGGCGGGCTGCACACCGACTGGGACACCGTGCCCGACTGGCCGAACATCGGCTATCCGATCGTCGAGTGCAGCGCCGATGGCAGCTTCGTCGTCACCAAGCCCGCGGGCACCGGCGGCAAGCTCACGCCGGCCGTGGTGGGCGAGCAGCTACTCTACGAGATCGGCGATCCGTCGGCCTACCTGCTGCCCGACGTGGTGGCCGACTTCACGCAGGTGCGCATCGAACAGGCCGACGAGCACCGCGTGCGCGTGCATGGCGCGCGGGGCCGCGCGCCCACCGCGAGCCACAAGGTCTGCGCCACCTATGCAGAGGGCTTCAAGGCCGCGGCGCAGCTCACCATCGTCGGCTTCGACGCCGTGGCCAAGGCCCGGCGCACCGGCGAGGCGATCCTTGCGCGCACCGGTGCGCTGTTCGACCAGCAAGGCCTTGGTCCCTACAGCGGCACGCAGCTCGAAGTGCTCGGCGCCGAATCCTGCTATGGCCCGCATGCGCAGGCCCTGCAAACGCGCGAGGCCGTGCTGCGGCTCGCGGTCACGCATGCGCGCAAGGAGGCACTCGAACTCTTCGCGCGCGAAGTGGCACCGGCCGGCACCTCGTGGGCGCCGGGCACCACGGGCGCGGGCGGGCGGCCCTCGGTAGCGGCGTCGATCCGGCAGTACGCCTTCCTGCTCGACAAGACGATGGTCGAAGCGCGCGTGAGCATCGACGGACAGCACATCGAGATCCCGCGCGACATCGTGGTTGCGGCGGCGGCCGACGCGCCTTCGCCACGGCAGGCCGCCGTCGATGCGAATGCCGTGGTCTCCATCGATGCCGACGCCATCGAAGTGCCGCTCATCCGCCTGGCCTGGGCCCGCAGCGGCGACAAGGGCGACACCTCGAACATCGGCGTCATCGCGCGCCACCCTGCCCTGCTGCCGCTGTTGCGCAGCCAGCTCAGCGAAGCGCGCGTGGCCGAATGGCTCGCGCACCTCGTCAAGGGACCGGTGACGCGCTACGAAGTGCCGGGCATCGGCGCCTTCAACTTCGTCTGCGGGCAGGCGCTCGGCGGCGGCGGCATGGCCTCGCTGCGCAACGATCCGCTCGGCAAGGGCATGGGGCAGATCCTGCTTGCGATGCCCGTGCGCGTGGGCGCGGAACTGCTCGCGCTCGCAGGGTCCGATCGCAGCGCCCTGAACGCCTAGCAGCAAACGGACAACCGTGCGACAGCAGGTTTGACTGTGCAGGTTTAGCCTCGCGGCCTCTGTCCCACTCTTTGACGTTTCGCCATGCCCTCCCTCTTCGATCCCGTACAGGCCGGTGACCTGCAGCTCGCCAACCGCATCGTGATGGCGCCGCTCACGCGCAACCGTTCGCCCAACGCGATTCCCCAGGACATTGCCGCCACCTACTACGCGCAGCGCGCCAGCGCCGGCCTGCTCATCACCGAAGCCACCGCCATCAGCCACCAGGGCCAGGGCTATGCCGACGTGCCGGGCCTCTACGGCACCGAGCAGCTCGACGCCTGGAAGCGCGTGACCGATGCGGTGCATGCCAAGGGCGGCAAGATCGTGGTGCAGCTCTGGCACGTGGGCCGCGTCTCGCACAGCGAACTGCAGCCCGGCGGCGGCAAGCCCGTCGCGCCCTCGGCCATCACCGCCAAAACCAAGACCGTGCTCATCAAGGAGGGCGTGCCGACCTTCGTCGAAACCTCCGAACCGCGCGCCCTTGATGCCGAGGAGCTGCCCGGCATCGTCCACACCTATGCAGCCGCCGCGCGCAACGCGGTGGAAACCGCCGGCTTCGACGGCGTGGAACTCCACGGCGCCAACGGCTACCTGCTCGACCAGTTCCTGAAGGACGGCAGCAACAAGCGCACCGACGACTACGGCGGCAGCATCGAGAACCGCGCCCGCCTGCTGCTGGAGGCCACGCGCGCCGTGGTCGACGCGGTCGGCGGCGGCAAGACCGGCATCCGCCTGTCGCCCGTCACGCCGGCCAACGACGTGCACGACTCCGATCCGCAGCCGCTCTTCACCTACGTGGTGAAGCAGCTCGCCCCGCTCGGCCTGGCCTACATCCACGTGATCGAAGGCGCCACCGGCGGCCCGCGCGAGATCGAGGACCGCCCCTTCGACTACGAGGCACTCAAGGCCGCCTACCGCGAGGCCGGCGGCAAGGGCGCATGGATGGTCAACAACGGCTACGACAAGCCGCTGGCGGACCAGGCCGTCAAGGAAGGCGACGACCTCGTCGCCTTCGGCAAGCCCTTCATCGCCAACCCCGACCTGGTGCGCCGCCTGCGCGAGAACGCGCCGCTCAACGCCGTGGACAAGGCCACCATGTACGGCGGCGGCACCAAGGGCTACACGGACTATCCGGCGCTGGACTGAGTTCGCAGGAGAAAAAAAACGCCATGGCCCGCATCGAACAGCGACTCGCCACGCTCGGCCTCGTGCTGCCGCCGCCGGTCACGCCGCCGCCGGGCGTGGTGCTGCCTTTCGCCTTCGTGCGCATCGCCGGGCGCCGCGCCATCATCTCGGGCCACGGCCCGCTGAATGCCGACGGCACCATTGCCGCGCCGCTCGGCAAGCTGGGCCGCGAGCTGACGGTCGAACAGGGCTACAGGGCGGCGCGGCTCACCGCGCTGGCGATGCTCGGCAGCCTGCAGCGCGCGCTCGGCGACCTCGACCGCATCACCGCCTGGACGCGCGTGTTCGGCATGGTGGCTTCGGCACCGGGCTTCGACAGGCAGCCCGCCGTCATCAACGGCTTCTCGGACCTCGTGCTCGAACTCTTCGGCCCGGAGATCGGCGCTCACGCACGCAGTGCCGTCGGCATGGCGGAGCTTCCGTTCAACCTCCCGGTCGAGATCGAAGGCGAAGCGGAGTTCGGGGATTAATCGCCGGCCGCCGCCAGGCGCAGTTCCGCGAAGCTGATGCTCACGCGCAGCCCCGTGGGCTCGGCCGCATCGAGCCGCAGCTCGGCGCCCAGCAGCTCCGCATAGCGCGCGACGATCGACAGGCCCAGGCCCGAGCCCTGCCCGAGCTTCTGGCCCGCCGGGCCCTGCGACCAGCGCTGCATCAGGTCGCGCTGCGCTTCCAGCGGAATGCCGGGGCCGTCGTCGATCACGCTCAGGGTGCGGCCCGCCAGCTCGACGGTGATGGTGCGTCCGCCGTAGCGCAGCGCGTTGTCGATCAGGTTGTCGAGAATGCCCTCGACCAGCGCTTCGTTGGCAAGCACCGTCACGCGCTCGTCGAGGCCGCGCGCGCCCAGGTCGACGCCGTGCGCGTCGGCGCGGGCCAGGTGCCGCAGCACCGTCTGCTCGGCCAGCATGTCGAGCCGCACCGGCTCGCGCGCGAGGCCGGTGCGCGCTTCATCCGCGAGCGCGAGCGCCAGCAGCTGGTCGATCAGGTGGCTCGCGCGCGCCTGCCGCTCGGCCACGCGCGCGAGCTGCTCGCGCCACACGGTGGAGTCGTGCTGCGCGAGCCCGTATTCGGCCAGTGCGCGAATGCCCGCAAGCGGCGTGCGCAGCTCATGCGCGACGTTGCCCACGAATTCGCGCTGCGCACGCACGCTGTGGTTCAGCCGGTCGAACAGCGCGTTGACGGCATCGCCCAGGCGCTGCACCTCGCGCGAGGTGCGCACCACCGCGACCGGGGAGAGGTCGTACACATCGCGCCGGTCCAGCGCCTGCTGGAGTTCGCCGAGCGGACGCAGGTCGCTGCGAATGCCATGCCAGAGCCATACCGCGAGCAGAACCAGCAGCAGCACCTGCGGCGCCAGCGCATAGCCGAGCAGCCGCTGCACCAGCGCCGCGCGGCTCAGCGTGGTCTGCGCAATCACCACCCGGTAGGGCATCAGAGTGCCCGCCTCGGCAACCGGCTCGAGCACCACCGCGCGCAGGACCTTGCCGTCGAAGTTGACGTCCGAGAAGCGGTAGCGCGCATCGCCCGTGGGCAGCGGCGCGTTCAGGCCCGCCTGCCCCGAGATCAGCGTGCCGTCGAGCCGCTGCACCGCGAAGTAGATCTTGTCGACCTGGTCGAACAGCACCGTGGCCACTTCGCGCGGCGTGAGCAGCAGCTCGATGCCGCGCTCGCCCGCCTGCACGTTGGCCGAAAGCGCATAGGCGTCGTCGAGCATCGCGCGGTCGAAGGCCTGCTCGGAAAAATAGTTGGCGATGACCAGCGCGATCACCGCGCCCACCATCCACGTGAGCGCCAGCGGCACCAGCACGTTGCGCAGCACGCGCCGCGTGAGCGAAGGCGCCGCCTTCGATGGCCCGGGCGCGGCCGGCTGCGTGCGGCTCACACTTCGGCTTCGAGCAGGTAGCCGATGCCGCGCAGCGTGCGGATGCCCGCGCCCGAACCGGCCAGCTTCTTGCGCAGCCGCGAGATGAAGGCCTCCAGCGCGTTGTCGCCCAGCGATTCGTCGAAGCTGGAGAGCTTGTCGGACAGCGCCCGCTTGCTCACCGTGCGGCCCGGCGGGCTCATCAGCTCCCACAGCACCTCGAACTCGCGCGCCGGCAGGTCGAGCGGCCCGCTCGCGGTGGAAAAGCGGCGCGCCTTGCGGTCCAGCTTGAGCTGGCCCAGCAGCACGATGTCCTCGGTGCCCTTGGCCCGCCGCACCAGTGCGCGCAGCCGTGCCTCGACCTCGGCCAGGTCGAAGGGCTTGCCCAGGTAGTCGTCGGCGCCGGCATCGAGGCCCGCAATGCGCTCCTCGGTGCGGCCGCGTGCCGTCAGCACCAGCACCGGCGTGCGGTCGCCGCGGGCGCGCGCCTGGCGCAGGGCGTTGAGGCCGCTCGCCAGGCCGCTGGTGGGGCTGGCCGTGGCCGGCAGGTTCAGGTCGAGCAGCACCGCATCGAAGGGCTGCACGCGCCAGAGGTGGTCGGCGTCCTCGATGTTGGTCGACACGTCGACCCGGTGGCCGGCATCCGCAAGGCTGCGCAGCATCACGTCGCGCAGCACGGCATCGTCTTCGACAAGCAGGATTCGCATGGTGTGTGTGGTGGTTGGAAGTGCCTATTCTTGCGCGAAGGAGGGTCAGCGGCCGGTCAGCACACCCCGGCGATAAACGCGCCATGAGCATACGACAGCAACCTGCGGCACGGGTCTCTTTCCGGGCCGCTCGCACCACGCGATGAGCGCCCGCGATCCCTCCGATCTCCTGAGCGTCGTGCATCCCGCGGTGCGGCGCACGGCCATTGTGCTGCTGCATGGTTTATGCAGCACACCTGACGAGCTCCTGACCGTGCAGTCGTCCCTGCGCGCGAGCGGCTACCCGGTGCATCCGATGCGCGTCGACGGCTACTCCTTCGATGCCGCCGCACCGGTGCAGCAGGCGCTGCCGTACGAACGCTGGATCGACGCCATCGAAGCACGGGTGAAGGCGCTGCGCACAGCGCACGATCGCGTGATGCTGGTGGGCATCTCGGCCGGTTCGTCGCTGGCGCTGGGCGCGGCCATCCGCTGCGGCAACGGCGTCGATGCGCTGGTGCTGATGTCGACCACGCTGCGCTTCGACGGCTGGGCCGTGCCGCGAACGCAGGTGCTGCTGCCGCTGGCCTTCTACACGCCGCTCGGGCGCTTCTGGCAATACCGCGAACGTGCGCCCTACGGCGTGAAGAACGAACGCGTGCGTGCCTGGATCGAGCGCGAGCTGCGCCACCGCAAGGTGTCGAGCGCCGGCAGCGCGGTGATCGGCGTGGGCCATCTGCGCGAGCACGACCGGCTGATCCGCCACGTGCGGCGCAACCTGCACCGCGTGCAATGCGCCAGCGTGCTCGCGCTGCATGCGCGCGAGGACGAGGTGGCCAGCCTCGCCAATGTCGACCTCCTTGCGCGCGGCCTTCGCTGCCCGTCCTTCCGCAGCGTGGTGCTGGGCAACAGCTACCACATGATCACGATCGACAACGACCGCCACCAGGTGGTGCGCGAAACCTGCGCCTTCGCCGATGCCGTGGCCCACGGCACGCCCGAGCCCTTCGGCGCCCTGTCCGCGCGCCCGCTGGCCGCCTGAAAGAAAGAAAGCACGCCATGTCTTCTTCCTCCTCCTCCTCGTCTTCCACCGTCTTCAACAGCATCGCCGCCATCCTGGTGAACCAGTTCGACGTGGCGCGCGATGCCATCGCGCCCGGCGCGGCCTTGTCCGAACTCGGCCTGGATTCGCTGTCGCTGATGGAATTCGTGTTCGCGGTGGAAGACGCCTTCCATCTGCGCCTGCCCGAAGACCGGCTCGATCCGCGCGAGGCCGGCATCACGCTCGGCCACCTGTGCGAGGCGATCGAAGCCCAGATCGACTGCAAGCTCGATTCGCCGATGGCCGCGCAGGCGTGAGCGGCGCCCGCGTTCACGTCACCGGCATCGGCTTGGTCACACCGCTGGGCGGCACCGTCGAATCCTTCGACGATGCGCTCTTCAGCGGCCGTTCCGCGGTGCGCGCGCGAGCGCTCGAGATCGCGGGCCTCGATCCGATCACGCTGGCCGTTGCCGCCTGCGATTTCGACGCGGCCGCCGTGCGCAGCAATTCGCGCCTGCCGCTCGATCGAGGCACCGCCATGGCACTCGCGGCCGCGCGCGATGCCGCCGCGCAGGCGGGCCTGGCTGCCGGCAGCGTCGATCCCGAACGCCTGGGCATCTTCTGGGGCAGCGGGCTGGCGGGCGCCGGCAGCTTCGACGACACCACGCGCGCGCTCTACGGTGAGCAGCGCCGCATGCGGCCGACCACCGTGCTCACCGTGATGCCCAACGCGGCGGTGGCGGAGCTCGCATTGCAGTTCGGCGCACAGGGCGCGGCCATTGCATACGCCTGCGCCTGCGCCTCCTCGGCCGTGGCCATCGGCGAGGCGATGCGCGCCATCCGGGGCGGCTGGATCGATGTGGCCATCGTCGGGGGACACGAGGCCATGCTCACGCCGGGCGTGATGGCCAGCTGGCATGCGATGCGCGTCACGGCGCCGCCGCCGCCCGGTGCACCCGCCAGCGCCTGTCGGCCGTTCTCGAGCGACCGCGCGGGCTTCGCACTCGGCGAAGGCGCGGCGGCGCTGGTGCTCGAATCGGAAGCGCATGCCAGCGCGCGAGGCGCCGTGAATGCCTCTTCGCTCTTCCTGGCGGGCTATGCCACCAATTGCGACGCCACGCACATCACCAACCCCGACTCCGCCGGCCAGGTGCGTGCCATGCGCGCGGCGCTGCGCGATGCGGGCATCGAGGCCGCGCAGGTCGGCCACATCAATGCGCACGGCACCGCCACCACGGCGGGCGACGCCGCCGAGGCGGCGTCCATCCGCGAGGTGTTCGGCCGTGCCACGCCGGTGAGCGCCACCAAGGCCATCCACGGCCATGCGCTGGGCGGCGGCGGTGCCATCGAGCTGGTGGCGGCGCTGCGAACGCTGGCGCAAGGGGTGCTTCCGCCGACCGCCAACCTGCGCGTGCCCGATGCGGCCTTCGATCTGGACTTCGTGCGCGGCGAGCCGCGCGAAGCCCGCCACCTGCGCTACGTGCTTTCCAATTCGTTCGCGTTCGGAGGCACCAACGCCGTGCTGGTTGCGGGCCGTTGAAGAACAGCGTGCCGGCGGGACTGGGTATGCTGGCGCCTTCGCCGCATCCGCAGAAAACCCGTCATCCATGCGCAGGCTCGCCACACCCCAGGACCTCGAAGCGGTCTTCACCATCTACATGCACGAGAGCGTGGTCCCGTTCCTCGGCTACGACCCGATGCCGCTCGATGAATTCCGCGCCATCTACAAGGAGCTGGTCGACAGCCGCAGCTTCCATGTCTATGAAGTCGATGGCCGCGTCGCGGGCTTCTACCGCGCGACGCGCTACCCGGGCCGCGCGCGGCACGTGGCCTGCTTCGGCACGCTGGCGGTCGATCCCTCGCTGCACGGCAAGGGCATTGCGCAGGCCATGGTGAGCGATGCCATCGCCAGGCTCAAGGCCGAGGGCGTCAAGCGCATCGAGCTCTATGCCGAGAGCGACAACGCGCCGGGCCTGCGCTTCTACGAGAAGCTGGGCTTCGAGTACGAAGGCACCCTGCGCAGGTTCTACAAGCGCGCCGGCGAGGCTGACTACATCGACGACCACCTGCTGGCGCTGCTGATCGATTGAGATCGGCGAAGGCTCAGGGCTTCCAGCGCCGCAGCAGCAGCGCGTTGGCCATCACGCTGACGCTCGACAGCGCCATCGCCGCACCCGCCACCACCGGGCTCAGCAGCCCGAAGGCGGCCAGCGGAATGCCGGCCACGTTGTAGGCAAAGGCCCAGAACAGGTTCTGCCGGATCTTGGCCACCGTGCGTGCCGAGAGCTCGAGCGCCTCGGCCACGAGCGCCAGGTCGCCGCGCATCAGCGTGATGCCCGCCGCTTCCATTGCCACGTCGGTGCCGCCGCCCGCAGGCGCCATCGCAATGCCCACGTCGGCCGCGGCCAGTGCGGGTGCGTCGTTGGCACCGTCGCCGATCATCGCGACCACCTGGCCGTTCTTCTTCAGGGCGCTGACCTGCGCCGCCTTGTCGGCGGGCAGCACCTCGGCGCGCACGTCCTCGGCCGCAATGCCGAGCCGCGCGGCCATCGCCTGCGCGGCGCGCAGGTTGTCGCCCGAGATCATCACCACGCGCAGGCCGCGTGCATGCAGCGTGCGGATGGCTTGCGCGGCCTCGGGCTTGGGCTCGTCGGCAAAGGCCAGCAGCGCCTGCACCCGGGCAGCGCCGGCCGCGTCGAAACGCAGCAACGCGGACACCGTGGCGCCCTGCGCATGCAGGCGCTCGAGCTGTACGGCGTCGGGCACGGCGCCGAGCTCCGCGCACCAGCGCAGGCTGGCAATGGCCCAGGGCTCGCCATCCACCAGGCCGCGCACGCCGCGGCCCGGCATCGCCTGCATCGCGCTCAAGGGCAGCGGCTGCACGCCGCGCTGTTTGGCAGCCGCCATCACGGCGCGTGCCAGCGGATGCTCGCTGCCGCCTTGCAGGCTGGCGGCAGTTGCAAGCAATGCGGCTTCGTCGCCGCTGCCCGCCATCGGCACCAGCGCCGTGAGCACCGGGCGGCCCAGTGTCAGCGTGCCGGTCTTGTCGAAGGCCACGGTGCCGACACGGTGCGCCAGCTCCAGCGCCCGCGCGTCCTTGATGAGGATGCCGCGGCGCGCCGCCACGCCGGTGCCGGCCATCACCGCGACCGGCGTCGCCAGGCCCAGCGCACAGGGACAGGCAATGACCAGCACGGCCACTGCGTGGATCATCGCAAGCTCGATACCGGCGCCTGCCAGCAGCCAGCCCGCCAGCGTGGCCAGCGCGATCGCCAGCACCACCGGCACGAACACGGCCGCGACCTGGTCCACCAGCCGCTGGATCGGCGCCTTGGCGGCCTGCGCATCCTCGACCAGGCGGATGATGCGCGCCAGCACGCTCTCGGCGCCCACCGCGCTCACCTCGACGACCATGCGGCCGTCGCCGTTCACGGCGCCGCCCGTCAGCGGATCGCCAGGTCCCTTCGGCACCGGCAGCGGCTCGCCCGTGAGCATCGATTCGTCGACCTCGGACTGCCCCTCGATCACGCGCGCATCGGCGGGCACGCGCTCGCCCGGGCGCACCGCGAGCCGGTCGCCCACCATCACCTCGGCCAACGGCACGTCGCTTTCGCCGCGCGGGCCCACCAGGTGCGCGGTCTCGGGCCGCAGCTGCTGCAGCGCGCGGATCGCCGAGGTGGCCTGCCGCTTGGCGCGCGCCTCCAGCCACTTGCCGAGCAGCACCAGCGTGATCACCACGGCCGAGGCTTCGAAATACAGATGCGGCATGCCGCCGTGCCCAGCATGCTCGCCCGTGGCCGCGCGCCACCAGAGCCAGAGCGACAGGCCGAATGCCGCGCTGGTGCCGAGCGCCACCAGCAGGTCCATGTTGCCGGTGCCCGCCCTTGCGGCATGCCAGCCCGCGCGGTAGAAGCGCGCGCCGAGCCAGAACTGCACTGGCGCCGCCAGCAGCAGCTGCAGCCAGGGCGCCAGCATCCAGTCCTGCCCGAAGGGTTGGCCGAGCATCGGTGCCAAGAGCGGTATCGACAGCAGCAGCCCGACGCCCACGGGCCCGAAGCCGTGCCAGGGCGACAGCGCAGCGGCGTCGTCGGCCGCGCTGCTGGCCGCGCGCGGCTCGTAGCCGGCAGCACGCACGGCGCGGCGCAGGCGGGCGTTCATGTCTTCGCCGCCGGCGGCGGTCACCACGCGCGCCGATTCGGTCGCCAGGTTGACGCTCACGTCCTGCACGCCCGGCACGTTCTTGAGCGCGCGTTCCACGCGCATCACGCAAGAGGCGCAGGTCATGCCGCCAACGGAAAGATCGAGGGTGCTCATCGGGTCGTGTAGGTTGTGCAGCAGATTGTCCATGCCCCGAGGCTAAAGTCTCACATCATGGCAAGGTCAAGCCGGCACGCGCAGTGTCCCTGCGCTGGACATTGACATCATGAGAAGGTTCAAACTGGCGCTTCGTTCACTTCATTTCATCCAAAAGGAGCAAACACGATGAGCCAGAAATTCCAGGTATCGGGCATGAGCTGCGGCCACTGCGTGAGCGCGGTGCAGAACGCGGTACAGACGGTGGACCCCGAAGCGCAGGTCACGGTGGATCTTGAAACCGGCCATGTCGACGTGGTGAGCGCGCAGCCCCGAAAGGACATCGTGGCGGCCATCGAGAACGCCGGCTACCGGGTCCAATGAGCGGCTTCGGCACCGTTTCCATTGGCGAGGCCGCGCGGCTCTCGGGTGTCTCGGCGCGCATGGTGCGCCACTACGAAGGGCTGGGCCTGCTGCCCCCGGTGGCGCGCACCGACAGCGGCTACCGCCAGTACGGCGATGCCGACATCCACACGCTGCGCTTCATCAAGCGCTCGCGCGATCTCGGCTTCTCGATGGAAGAGATCGCCGAGCTCGTGGGCCTGTGGCACAACCGCCGCCGTGCGAGCGCCAGCGTGAAGCGCATCGCGCAAAGGCACCTGGGCGAACTGGAGCAGCGCATTGCCGACATGCAGTCGATGCGCAGCACACTCGCGCACCTGGTGCACTGCTGCCACGGCGACGCGCGCCCCGACTGCCCCATCCTCGACGATCTCGCGAAATAAGCGAAGAAAGACTCACGCTCCCCTGACGAGCGACAGCACCTTTCCGGCGTCGAGGGTGCGGGCCTTTTCCTGGATCGCCGGCAGGTACTGGGTCTGCAGGCTCTTGCCTTCCTGCACCACGCCCGAGAAAGTTTCCTTGAGCATCTGCGCCGAGAGCGTGCGGCCGCCGGCGTAGTAGCGCTTGGCCACGTGCCCGAGCGCGTAGGTCGAGGCGAAGCTCATGCCCGAGCTCACCGCCTGGTTGCCGAGGCCGCGCAGCAGCCCGCCACCCATCTTGCCGAGCAGGCCGCCGAGCAGCTTGCGCCCGGCCTGCTCCAGGTACTGCGAAGTCAGGCCCACGCCGACCGTCGCCAGAAAATCCTTCACATGGCCGCTGTCGAGCTCGTAGCCGTAGGCCTTGCCGATGCGGTAGACCAGCTTCATCTGCAGCGGAATGATCGCCATGGTCGAGAGCGTCTCGGGCAGCAATTCGAGCGCGCCGTTGAGGATGGAGGCGTTGAGGATCGACTTGTCGAGCTCCGCGCTGTCGGGCGATGGCGCAGCAGCAGCAACAGGCGCGACAGTTGTAGCGGTGCCGGCGGCCGGCGCCGGCACCGCCGCGGCAATCTCTTCCGCCTGCTGCGAGAACTGCGCCGCCGAGGCATCGAGCCCGAGCGAGCTGCGCACGTCCGCCAGGAACATGCGCTCGGCATCGGACTGCGTGCCATCCGCATCGCACACGCACACCGCCATCTCGTAGGCCAGCTGCTTCGATTCCGTGCTCTTGAGCTCGCCCGCGACCGAGGCCAGCGAGACGCGCTTCATCAGCACGTCCTGGTAGAGCGTGGGCAGGTTCACGCCGTCGGCTTGCGAAAGACCTTCGGCAATGCGCTTGATCTCGGCGCGTTCGCGCTCGTGCTTCTCGCCGTCGACAAAGGCGGCCAGCAGGCTGAGGGACACGATGGCCCGGGTTTCGGAAGGTGTCACGTTCGAATTTCCACTGGTTGAGGGACAAAGTTCGTTCGGCAGGGCGCCCGAAGGTTCCGCCGCCGGTTCTCCCCACAAAGCTTGGGCAACTCTGTGGATAACACTCGCACTTCCTTGTAAGAGAAAGCTAAGTGGTTGATCTTTAAGGAAAATCTACAGTCTGCCCAAATATGAGGCAATGAATTTCTCGCGCCGGAAAACGCCTTTGGCAGATTTTCCGGAGCCTGTCAAAGGACAACTCTGGGGAGATTTCCGGCACAAGCAGGGCGTTATCCACAGGGCCGGCGCTTCCGGCAATGTTGTTCCTTTTGGCGCGACAGCACGGAAGCGCAGCTGCGCACAGTGACGCGGGCATGACAAGTCCATGTCACGCAAGGAAAAAAGTGCCATGTCCACAGACCGGCGCTGCCCTTATCTACTACTACTAATTTGAATAAGAGAAATAAGAAATAGAAACGGGGACAGCGCCGCGCCCGAAAAAAAGTCCGTGGACGGCTGCGCCGTGTTCGCGGCGCCACGCAGCCAAACCAGCCTCGCCGGACGGCGCCCGCTCGCTAACATCCGGGGATGAGCTTCAAACCGCGGATCCTGATCGCCGAAGACGAATCGGGCATTGCCGACACCCTCCAGTACGTGCTGAAGAGCGATGGCTTCACGCCGGTCTGGTGCGCCACGGCCGAAGACGCCATCGCGCAATTCGCGCAGGAGCCGCCGGCGCTCGCGATCCTGGATGTCGGCCTGCCCGATCTCAACGGCTTCGAGCTGTTCAAGCGCCTGCGCGCGCTGAACCAGTCGCAGGGCGGTGCCGAGGTGCCGATGCTGTTTCTCACGGCAAGAAGCGACGAGATCGACCGCGTGGTGGGGCTGGAACTTGGCGCCGACGACTACATCGCCAAGCCCTTTTCGCCGCGCGAACTGGTGGCGCGGGTCCGTACCATCCTGCGGCGCAGCGCACGAGCGGCCGCTGGAGCGCCCGCCGGGCCGGGCGATGGGGTACCCCCTCGAATTCCGGGCGCGGCGCCTCCAGCGCCCGTCCAGCCCCCCGCAATGCCGTTTGCGCTGGACAACGAGCGCATGCAGATCCGCTACTACGGACGCCTGCTCGAGCTCTCGCGCTACGAATACGGGCTGCTACGGCTCCTGGTGCAGCGGCCCGGACGCGTCTTCACGCGCGACGAACTGCTGCAGCTGGTCTGGGACGACGCGAGCGACAGCTTCGACCGCACGGTCGATGCCCATGTGAAGACCCTGCGCGCCAAGCTCAAGGCCGTCGCGCCCGAGGTGGAGCCGATCCGCACGCTGCGCGGCACCGGCTATGCGCTGAACGAAGAACTGCCCCAGACGCCGTGAGCCGGCGCACGCGGATTTTTATCGGCATCCTGCTGATCTACACGGCGGGCATCGCCTTCCTGCTCTACCGCGTGGTGTCGGACATCGATCCGCGCTACCGCGAATCGGCCGAGGAATCGCTGGTCGAGACCTCGCAGCTCATGGCCAGCCTGGTCGAACAGGACGTGATCGCGGGCGCCCTCAACACCGCGCGGCTCGAGCCGCTGTTCCGCACGGTCTATGCGCGCGAGTTCTCCGCGCAGATCTACAACCTGCACAAGAACCGCGTCGAGCTGCGCGTGTACGTCACCGACCGCAGCGGCCGCGTGGTGTTCGATTCGCTCGGCAGGCACCTGGGCGCCGACTACTCGCAGTGGAGCGACGTGAGCCGCACGCTCGCCGGCCTGTACGGTGCGCGCACCTCGCGCGACGTCGACGGCGATCCGCGCACCTCGGTGATGTACGTGGGCGCGCCGATCCGGTGGAACAACGAGATCGTCGGCATGGTGAGCGTCGGCAAGCCGGTGCAGAGCTTCGGCCAGTTCGTGGAGGACGCGCGGGCCCGCACGCTGTGGGTGGGCGTGGGTTCGGGGCTGGCACTGCTGCTGCTGGCGGTGATCGTCTCGGTCTGGCTGGTGCGGCCCTTCGGGCTGATCTCGGACTACTGGGCCTGGGTGCGCGCGCAGCGCACGCTGAGCCTTTCGCGCATGGCGCGGCGCGCGGTGGATGCGGTGCGCACCGGCTTCAGCGAAATGCGCGACGCGCTGACCGGCCGCAACTACGTGGCCGACTACGTGCAGACTTTCACGCACGAAGTGAAGAGCCCGCTCTCGGCGATCCGCGGCGCGGCCGAGCTGCTGCAGGAACCGTCGATGCCGCATGCGGAGCGCGAGCGTTTCCTGAAGAACATCGAGCGCGAAACGCAGCGCATCCAGGAAATCGTCGACCGCATGATGGAGCTCACCGCGCTGGAAACCCGCCACGGGCTCGACCGCACGGAGCCGGTGGCGCTGGCCTCGCTGATCGAGGACATCGCCATCAGCGCGCAGCCTGCGGCGGCCAAGCGCAACATCGGCGTGCGCGTGAACATTCGCGCCGAGGCGCGCGCGGAGGGCGATCCGTTCCTGCTGCGGCGCGCCATCAGCAACCTGCTGGACAACGCGATCGATTTTTCACCGCAGGGCAGCGAGGTGCTGCTGACGCTGGAAACCACCTCGAAGCTGGCGCGCGTGAGCGTGCGCGACCACGGCCCGGGCATTCCGGACTACGCACAGGAAAAGGTCTTCCAGAAGTTCTATTCGCTCGCGCGGCCGCACAGCCAGAAGAAGAGCACCGGGCTCGGGCTGGCCTTCGTGAAGGAGATTGCCGCGCTGCACCGCGGGCGCATCGAGCTCGGCAATGCGGCGCGCGGCGGCGCGGTGGCCACGCTCACGCTGCCGCTGCTGCCGTCACACCACTGAAGGGGTCACTGGCCCGTGAGCGCCGCGTAGGCCCGGCGCGTTGCGGGGCTCACGGCCTCGAGCAGTTGCTCGTACGAGGTCTTGTGCCGCGCCAGCATGCGCGCCGAAGCCACCGTCTTCGACTTGCAGAACCAGTGACAGGTGTGCTGCATCAGGAACAGCTCGGCCGACATGGTGAAGGCCTTGGCCTTGGGCGTGCGGCCCGCGTCGTTGCGCATGACCTCGGCAATGCCGCGCGCGTGGATCGCCAGCGCCTGGCGCAGGTCGAAGGTGGCGGCCGGAAACAGCCTGTGCGCGAACGGAATGGCCACCGGCAGCTTGCTCACGCGCGCATCGGCCGCGTCGACCCGCGCGAACTCGGCGGCAAAGCTGTCGAACTGGGCCGAGAGCTTTTCCTCGGTGGAATCGAGCAGGCTCCAGATCTGCTGGCGCCGCTCGGCGTTGTCCTCGCCCAGGCAGCGCAGGTAGCCTTCGGTGAGGCTCTCCATCAGCCTTTCGATCTGGTATCGGCCCAGGTGGCTGCCCAGCAGCGCGATGCGCTGGCGCTGGTCCCTGGACTTGAGGATGTAGGCGCCGACGACGATCAATGTCGCCAGGGTGAGGATTTCCATGGGGAAGAAGCGTGGGAAGGTCAAGCGAAAGAAGCCGCACCGAGTGTAGAGACTCGCTGCGGCTTCTTCCCGCCATGCCTCAGCGGAAGAAATCGAGGATGCGGTTGCGCTCTTCGGGCTGCGGCGGCGGGCCCAGCGGCACCGGGACGGCGGCCGGTGGCACACCCGTGAGTTCTTCGGCCGGCACGGGCGGCGGCTCGCTCTCCACGCCCAGGCTGGCCACGCTGTGGCCTGGGGTGAAGTCGTCGAAGTACCACTCGCCGTCGATGTTGACGACGCCCGGCGGCTCGGCCATCTTGCTGACCGGCACCCCCTTGAGCGCGGCCTGCATGTAGCCGATCCAGATCGGCAGGCTCAGGCTGCCGCCGGTTTCGCCGCGCACGCCCAGCTGGCGCGGCGTGTCGTAGCCGATCCATGCAATGCCCACGGTGGTGGGCTGGAAGCCCGCGAACCAGGTGTCGAAGGAATCGTTGGTGGTGCCGGTCTTGCCGAACAGGTCGTCGCGCTTGAGCGCCTGGTAGGCGCGCGCGGCGGTGCCGCCCTTCACCACGCTCTGCAACAGCGAATCCATGATGAAGGCGTTGCGCTCGGGAATGGCGCGGCGGCTTTCGTCGAGCACCGGCGGCTCGGTCTCGACCAGCACCTTGTCGCGCAGGTCGGTGATGCGCGTGACCAGGTACGGATTGACCTTGTAGCCGCCGTTGGCGAACACCGAGTACGCCGTGGCCATCTGCATCGGCGTGACCGAGCCGGCGCCCAGTGCCATCGGCAGGTAGGCCGGGTGCTTGTCCTTGTCGAAGCCGAAGCGGGTGATCCACTCCTGCGCATACGGCGCGCCGATGGCCTGCAGCAGGCGCACCGTCACCAGGTTCTTCGACTTCATGAGCGCGGTGCGCAGCGGCATCGGCCCTTCGAAGCCGCCATCGAAGTTCTTCGGTTCCCAGGGCTGCCCGCCCGGGGTGCCCGGCTCGAAGTGCAGCGGCGCATCGTTGACGATGGTCGCGGGCGTGAAGCCTTTTTCGAGCGCGGCCGAATAGATGAAGGGCTTGAAGCTCGAGCCCGGCTGGCGCCAGGCCTGCGTCACGTGGTTGAACTTGTTCTTGCCGAAGTCGAAGCCCCCCACCAGCGACTTGATGGCGCCGCTGCGCGGATCCATGCCGATGAAGGCGCCCTCCACTTCGGGCAGCTGCGTGATCTCCCAGGTGTTCTTCGGCGTGCGGGCCACGCGGATCACCGCGCCGCGGCGGATCTTGATGTGCGGCGGCGCCTTCGCCGCAAGCCCCGACTGCGCAGGCCGGAGGCCTTCGCCGGTGATCTGCACGGTTTCGCCGTTCGCGCGCACCGCGTTGATTTCCTTGCTGCCGGCCTCCAGCACCACCGCGGCCATCACGTCGCCGTTGTCGGGATGCTCGGCCAGCGCGTCGTCCACCGCCTCGTCGACTTCCTTGGGATCGTCCGGCAGGTCGACGAAGCGCTCGGGCCCGCGATAGGGCTGGCGCCGCTCGTAGTCCATGATGCCCTTGCGCAGCGACCTGTAGGCCGCCGCCTGGTCGGCCGCGACCAGCGAGGTATAGACCTTCATGCCGCTGGTGTAGATGCTGTCGCCGTACTGCGCGTACATCATCTGGCGCACCGTCTCGGCCACGTATTCCGCATGCAGCCGCTCCGGGTCGGCGGCATCGCGCAGGTGCAGCTCTTCCTTCTTGGCCTCGGCCGCCTGCTCGGCGGTGATGAAGCCGGTTTCGTGCATGCGGTCGATCACGTAGAGCTGGCGGGCGCGGGCGCGCCGCGGATTGGCCACCGGGTTGTTGGCGCCGGGCGCCTTGGGCAGGCCGGCCAGCATGGCGGCCTCGGCCAGCGTGACGTTCTGTAGCGGCTTGCCGAAATACGCTTCCGATGCGGCGGCAAAACCATAGGCGCGGTTGCCCAGGTAGATCTGGTTCAGGTAGATCTCCAGGATCTGGTCCTTGCTGAGCTGCTGTTCCAGGCGCAGCGCCAGCAATATCTCGTAGGCCTTGCGGCTCAGCGTGCGTTCGGAGCTCAGGTAGACGTTGCGCGCCACCTGCATCGTGATGGTCGAGGCGCCCTGCTTGCGGCCGCCCTTGAGGCTGGCCACGGCCGCGCGCGCGAAGCCCTTGTAGTCGACGCCGCCATGGTCGTAGAAGCGCGCGTCTTCCACCGCGAGCACGGCGTCCTTCATGACCTTGGGAATGCTCGCAAAGGGCGTGAGCATGCGGCGCTCTTCGCCGAACTCGCCGATCAGCGTGCCTTCGACCGTGTACACGCGCAGGGGCAGCTTGGGCCGGTAGTCGGCCAGTTCGGAAATGTCGGGCAGCCGGGGATAGATGGAGGCCACCGCAACGACGGCGGCCACCAGCAGCACCAGCGCGCCGCAGCCGAGCGCGATGGCGCTCCACCGCGCCGCGCGCCGCAGCTTCGCTGAACGCTGCGGGCGCGCGGGCTCGGCGGAGGGAGAAGAATCGTCCATGGGAATCAGTGGCAAAAAGGTAAGGAAAAAAACAGTCCGTAGCGTTGGTTACACGGACGCGGCCGCCTCAGGTAAGACCGGCTCGGGCATTCGGGGGTTCCCGGCCGACAGCGCATACCAGTCGACCTTGCGCGTGGCGAGCATCAGCACCGTCAGCATGCCGAATGTCAGCAGGGCGCCGAGCAGCAGCGCATTGCTTTCCGATGCCAGCAGGCCGTAGAGCGCGCCATAGAGTACCGCGACATAGGCCCCGAAGCCCGCGCCGCGTGTCCAGCTTTGCAAGACCGCGCTGAAATAGATGCCCAGCAGCAGCACGCTCGCGCCGGCCGCGCTGGCATAGGCCAGCCAGAAGGCCAGCTTCTCGGACAGGGCCAGCAGCAGCAGGAAGAACAGCGCGATCGAGAGGCCGACCAGGCCGTACTGCACCGGGTGCATGCGCTGCCTGCGGAACAGCTCGAACATGAAGGCCGCCATGATCACCAGGCCGATGAAGAGCGCGCCGTACTTGCCGGCGCGCGTGCTCATCGAATACACGTTGACCGGCTGCGCGAGCGACACGTCGAAGGTCTGCAGGGGGCCGAGGTTGCGCTGCGCATGGCTGGTTGCAGCCACGGCCGCCGCCGTTGCGGCACTGGCGGCATCGCCGCGGCCCGGCAGCCCGGCGCGCACCTGCTCGCGCGCCGAGGTCACGAGCGAAGACACGCGCCAGTGCGCATCGAAGCCCTGCGGCGTCACTTCGCGCTGGGTGGCGAGAAAACGGCCGCCGAAACTCGGATGCGCCCAGGGCGACTTCAGATGGGCGGTGGTCTCCTCGGCAATCGGCACCATCGAGAGCGTGTCCTGCCCGACCAGGCCGAGCTTCATCTCGAAGGACAACGGTGCCTTCGCCTCCCATGCAGCGAGCGCGGCGCCGGTGAGCGGTGCGTGGATGCCGTCGGCCAGCAGGGCGTCATCCGCCAGGCCGGGCACGCGCTGCCTGAAACGCAAGGCCTCGCCGTTCATCGCGATCGAAGGCGAACCGTCGAGCCCGCGCAGGTCGCTCGCGCCGAAGACGGCGAACGGTGCCTTGAACTCGATGCGCGAATCGGTTTCGCTGTGCGCCACCGACTTGGGATCGAAGGCCGAAAAGCCGCCGCCGAGCGTGGCGCTGAGCGTATAGAACGGGATCCTGAAGATGCCCCGGTAGCGCTCGTGCGGTGCCATCGAACCTTCGATGTGCAGCTTGTCGGGAAACACCACATGGGTCATTTCCTTGCTGCGCGCCTCCTGGCCGATCACCTGGCCCTGCGCATTGCGCAGCGGCTCCATCCAGCGCTCCACATAGGGCACCAGCAGCAGCGGACCCACCACGGTCTGCGGGCCCGCATAGGTGGCCGCGAGCTCCGCGGCCGCCTCGCGCTGGCTGCTGCCGCGCTCGCGGTTGATCGCATTGATCTCGGCCAGCGGAATGCACAGCAGGAGCGTGAGCATCAGCAGTCCGGCCACCTTGACCAGCATCGAACCCTGCAGGGCCTTCAGCAACTGGAACATGTTTTTTTCTCCTCGTCGGTTGTCGAAGCCGCGATGCTCGCTGCGCCATCCGAAGCGCGTGTGAAGCGCAGCCGCCGGCGGACTTCACACAGGCTTCATACAACGCCGCATCCACGCGCCGGACTTCAAGGAGCCTTCCAATTTCCTTCTCGCGCGGTGCCGACAGTTGCGGCTGTGCAAGTTCGCACGGACACCAACACCCACACCGCCATGGATGCCCACACCTCCACCCGTCCCGGCCGCTGGCTCTGGCTCGCCACCGTGAGCCTGGCCACGGCGGGCTTCGTCGCGCTCAGCCTCAACCCCGTGCATGCCCAGGAAGCACCGGGCCCGCGGCTGAAGACCGAGAGCCCGTACTTCTTCGTGAAGAGCGACGATCCCGCGGTCGACCGCCTGCCGCTCAAGGCCACCGAGGTGGCGGTGAAGATCTCGGGCGTCATTGCCGACGTGACCGTCACGCAGACCTACCGCAACGAAGGCCAGCGCGCCATCGAGGCCAAGTACGTGTTCCCCGGCTCGACCAAGGCGGCCGTGAGCGGCCTCAACGTGCGCCTGGCCGACCGGCTGATCACCGCGCAGATCCGCGAGAAGCAGCAGGCGCAGATCGAATACGACAGCGCCAAGAAGGAAGGCAAGACCGCCGCGCTGCTCGAGCAGCACCTGCCCAACGTGTTCCAGATGAACGTCGCCAACATCCTGCCGGGCGACGACGTGAAGGTGGAGCTGCGCTATACCGAACTGCTGGTGCCTCAGTCCGGCAACTACGCGTTCGTCTTTCCCACCGTGGTGGGCCCGCGCTACAACAGCCCGCAGTCGGAGAACGCCCAGGCCAAGTGGGTGGCGCAGCCCACGCTGCGCGCGGACGTGGCGCCGGACACCAGCTTCAGGCTCAAGGCCAGCATCGACACGCCCATGGGGCTGAAGGAGGTGCGCTCCTCGTCCCACACCATCGAGGTGAAGAAGAGCGATGAAGACCGGCACGCCGACATCGTGCTCGCGGCCGATGGCCGGCCCGCGGACAACCGCGACTTCGTGCTGGACTACCGCCTTGCGGGCGAAAGGATCGAATCGGGCCTGATGCTCTACAAGGGCCAGAACACCGACGGCAGCGCCGAGAACTTCTTCCTCGCGATGGTCGAGCCGCCCAAGGCCGTGGCCGCCAGCGCGATCTCGCCGCGCGACTACATCTTCGTGGTCGACATCTCGGGGTCGATGCACGGCTTTCCGCTCGACACCGCCAAGACGGTGCTCGAACGCCTGATTGGCGGCCTCAGGCCCAGCGACACCTTCAACGTGCTACTGTTCTCGGGCAGCAACAAGATGCTCTCGCCCCGGTCGGTGCCGGCCACGCGCGCCAACATCGAGCAGGCGCTGGCCACCATCCAGAACTACGGCGGCAGCGGCAGCACCGAGCTGATTCCCGCGCTCAAGCGCGTCTACGCCGAGCCGAAGGAGGAGAAGGTCTCGCGCACCGTGGTGCTGGTGACGGACGGCTACGTGAGCGTGGAGCGCGAGGCTTTCGAGCTGGTGCGCAAGAACCTTTCGAAGGCCAATGTGTTCGCCTTCGGCATCGGTTCGTCGGTCAACCGCAGCCTGATGGAAGGCATTGCGCGCGCCGGCATGGGCGAGCCCTTCATCATCACCGACCCGATCCAGGCGCCCGAGCAGGCCGCGCGCTTCCGCCGCATGGTGGAGTCGCCGGTGCTCACCAATGTGAAGGTGACTTTCGGCGGGCTCGACGTGTACGACGTGGAACCGCAGGCGCTGCCCGACGTGCTGGGCGAGCGCCCGGTGATCGTGTTCGGCAAGTGGCGCGCGGACGCGGAAGGCAAGGCCAAGGGCCGCGTGATCGTCGAAGGCCAGGGCGCCAACGGCCCGTACCGCCAGGAACTGCGCATCGACCCGCAGCTGCGCCAGGACACGGCCGCGCTGCGCACGCTGTGGGCGCGCCACCGCATCCAGAGCCTGAGCGACCAGGAAACGCTCGAAGGCGGCAGCGCGTTCAAGGAGCGCATCACCGAGCTCGGCCTGAAGTACAGCCTGCTGACCCAGTACACCAGCTTCATCGCCGTCGACAAGGTGGTGCGCAACCCCGCGCCGCAGAACAGCGTGGGCGTGAACCAGCCGCTGCCATTGCCGCAGGGCGTGAGCGAACTCGCACTCGGCGCCGAGGTGCCGAGCACGCCGGAACCCGAGACGCTGGGCGCGATTGCCGTGGTGCTGTCGATGCTCGCGATGCTGCGCCGCCGCGCGCGCCGCAACGATCCGCGCCGCTTCACGGCCTGAGCCAGGGGAAAAGAAAAAATGTCATTGGCCGCACTCGCCCATCGCCATCCGCGCATCGTGGATTGGGGCATCCACGTCGACCGCGCACCGGCTGCCGGCTGGCTCGCACTGCAATTCGCCGCGCTCGCGCCGACCTGGGCCTGGATGGCCCGGCGGCTGCGCGACGGTTCCGACGATCCGCTGGGCCTGCTGGCGCTGGCTGCCCTGGCCGCGCTGGCCTGGCATTGCCGGCGCGAATTGCGCGCTGCGCCGCAGCTGGGCTGGCTGGCACTGGCAGGCGCCGGCACCGTGCTGGCGACCGCGCTGCGCACGGGGCTCGGCGCCCTGCCCGCGCTGCCGCCGCTCGCCACGGGCCTGGTGGCCGTGCTGGCACTGGCCTGCGGCCTGCTGGCCTTCCTGCCGCGGCGCGTGGCCGCGCTGCCGGTGGCCGGCCTGGCGGTGCTCGCGCTGCCGCTGCTGTCGTCGCTGCAGTTCTATGCGGGCTATCCGCTGCGCGTGGTCACGGCCGAGGCGAGCCGCTGGCTGCTGGCACCGGGCTTCAGCGTGGCGCGCGAGGGAAGCAGCCTGGTGGTCGATGGCCGGCTGGTGATCGTCGACGCGCCGTGCTCGGGCGTGCAGATGGTGTGGCTCGGCTACTTCACGGCCTGCGCGGTGGCGCTCTGGGCCCGCCGCAGCGACCGCGGCTTCCTGCGCCGGCTGCCGATGGTCGGCCTCATGGTGCTGGGCGGCAACATCCTGCGCAACAGCATGCTGATCGCGTTCGAAGGCGCGGGCCACCCGCTCGCGCCCTGGGCGCACAACCTGCTCGGGCTGTTGATTCTGGCCGCGGTGTGCGGCGGCATCGCCCGCCTGATGGTGCCGGTGCGCACCGAGCCCGCGTTCGCCGACCGGCCGATCCCGGGCCTGATCACCACGCAAGGAGGCCGCCATGTCGACACGGTTCTTTGAAGTCCTGTTTGCCAACCATTTCATCAACCGCATCGGCCACAAGACCGCCTTTGCGCTCCTGATGCTGCTGTGCATGCTGTGGTCGACCGCGGCGGCGCTGCGTGCGCCGCCCGAACCCTCGATGGCCATGGCCTCGCACGAATGGCCGAGCCAGTGGGACGGCGTTCCACTGCGGCCGTTGGCGCTCGGCGACGTCGAGCAGCGCTTTGCCGACCGCTTTCCGGGTGCCATCGGCCGCATGACCGACGGCACGCAGACCATCGTGATGCGCGCGGTGAACGCCCCCACGCGCATGCTGCATCCGGCGGCCGACTGCTACCGCGCGCTGGGTTTTCGCATCGAACAGGCGCGGCTCGAGCGCGATGCGCAGGAGCGGCTGTGGCGCTGTTTTGTTGCGCAACGGCACAGTGCGCAAAAGATCCGTGTCTGTGAGCGCATCGTCGATGCCGAAGGCACGGCTTTCACCGACACTTCAGCCTGGTACTGGGCGGCGGCCAGTGGACGCTCGAGCGGTCCGTGGCAAGCTGTGACGGTGGCGAGGCCGATGTGATGAGAGTTTTGTGAAACAGTTTCTGCGATTCGTGATCTACGGGCTGCTGGCCCTTGTCGTGACAACCTGCGTTGCTATCTTCCTGATAGTAAAACTGGTGCTTGCACCGGCCGCGGGGGAGTGGAGCACCACGGTCGAGGCCGGCCCGCTGCGCTTTGCGGTGGGCGTGCCCACGGCGGTGCGCCTGGCCACGTCGTCCTGGTTCGCGCCGCGGCTGGACGGGCATTCATTCGACAGTCGCTTCGGCACCCTGCACTTCGCCTGGAAGGACGCGGCGGGCGTGCTCGAAGTGCGCTGCTCGCCCTGCAGCGCCGAGGTTGCCGCGCTCGGCACGCAGCCGATCGTGTTCGAGGGCCTGGTCGCCACCGTGAAGCGCGAAGGCAACACGCTGGCCGGCACCATCGAGGCCACGCCGCGCAGCGCCGAGGCCGCCGCCGTGCTCCAGGGCCAGTGGCAAGGACAGCTGGTGCCCAAGGGCAAGGGCCTGCAGCTCAGCGTCGACATCAAGGACGCGCCCATTGCCCGCTGGTATGCCGTGCTCGCGCCCAGCCTGCCCGAGCTGCAGCGCGCGCGCATCGGCGGCACGCTGGCGCTGCGCGGGCAGGTCATGCTGCCCGAGGCCACGTTTGCGGTGCAGCCCACCGTGAGCCAGTTCACCGTCGAGGGGCTGGGCACCGAAGCCATGCTCGGCGCGCGCACCAGCTGCGGCGCGCCGTCGAAGCTGGCCAACGACAGCTGGCTGGCGCGCGCCGTCATCGCGGCCGAAGACCAGCGCTTCTTCACCCACGCCGGCTACGACCTGACGGAGATCGTCGCGTCGATCGACAACAACCAGAAGGAAGGCCAGCCCAAGCGCGGCGGCAGCACGCTCACGCAGCAGCTCGCCAAGATGCTGGTGACCGGCAGCGACCGCACCGCGGAACGCAAGCTGCGCGAGCTACTCTACGCGGTCGAGATGGAACAAACTCTGGGCAAGGCGCGCATCCTGCAGCTCTACCTGGACAACGCGCCGTGGGGCGGCAACCTGTGCGGCGCCGAAGCCGCCGCCCGGCGCTATTTCAAGCGGTCCGCGCGCAGCCTGGAGCCCGCGCAGGCGGTCTGGCTCGCGTCCATGCTGCACAAGCCGCAGGCGGTGCTCGAGCAATGGCGGCGCGACGGGCAGATCGACCCGGACCGCACCAAGTGGGTCGCCGAGAGCGTGCGCGGCATCAGCCGCAACCAGCGCGAGTCGCTGCTCAAGAGCGTGGCGGCTGCCAGATTCACCGCACCGGAGGCCTCTCCATGAACGAGGTCGAGGCCATCGAGCGCGCCACCGTGGCCGCCGTGTCGCCGCTGGTCGTCGAAGAGCTCGACGGCTGGCTGCTGCCCTTCGACGACGGCACCGTCAAGCGCGCGAGGTCGGCCGTGCCGCTGCATCGCGAGCCGGTCGCCGGCCGCACGATCGACCGCATCGAGGACCGCTACGACCGCCGGCACTTCGTGCCCGCCTTCCGCCTGGCCGATGTGCCCTCCTTCGTGGCGCTGCAGTCGGAGCTGGAGCAGCGGCACTACGTCGGCGACTCGCCGACCTGCGTGCAGGTCGGCTCCGCACGGCGCATGCGCGAGATGGCCGCGGCCGGCGCCCCGCTGGCCGATGTCGACCTGGCGCCCGACGACGCCTGGGCCACCCTGTTCCTCGGCGAGGGCTTCGATCCGGTGGACGGCGCCCACCGCGTGCGTGCGCTCTCGCGCGCCCAGGGCTCGCTCTATGCCAGCGTGCGCGAGGGCCGCCGGACCGTGGCGGCCGGCGCCATGGCCTTCGGCCACGGATGGGCCAGCGTGCACGGCATGCGGACCGAGCAGTCGCAGCGCGGCCGGGGCCTGGCCGGGCGCGTGCTGGCAGCCCTTGCGCAGGCGGCGCTCGCGCGCGGCTTCGAGCAGGTGTTCCTGCAGGTCGACGCGCACAACCTGCCGGCCCATGCGCTCTACCGGCGCGCCGGTTTCTCGACCCGGTGGCAGTACCGCTACTGGCAGCGCCAGCAGTGGCCGCGCTGAAGACGGGCAATTCCTACCGGGTGGCGCGGTCGGGCCGTTAGTGCCACCATGGCTGCATGACGAATGCAAACCACCACGCCAACCACCCGACCGATCCCGTGGCCACGCCGCGCGGCATCGACCACATCGTGGCCGGTGTTTCCACCAGCGATGGCGACGGCGTCAAGCTCACCCGCGTGCTGCAGCAGCCGCTGCAGAAAAGGCTCGACCCCTACCTGATGCTCGACGCCTTCGGCAGCGACAACCCGGGCGACTACATCGGCGGCTTTCCGAGCCATCCGCACCGCGGCTTCGAAACCGTGACCTACATGATCGCGGGCCGCATGCGGCACCGCGACAGCGCCGGCCACGAAGGGCTGCTGCAGAACGGCGGCGTGCAATGGATGACGGCCGGCCGCGGCCTCGTCCACAGCGAACTGCCCGAGCAGGAGGACGGCCTCATGGAAGGCTTCCAGCTCTGGCTCAACCTGCCGGCCAAGGACAAGATGCGCGAGCCCTGGTATCGCGACATCCAGAGCGAGGAGATTCCGGAATACACCACCGCCGCGGGCGTGCACGTGCGCGTGATCGCGGGTGCGAGCCACGGCATCGAGGGCGCGGTGCGGCGCGAGCACACCGAGCCGCTCTACCTCGACATCACGCTGCCGCCCGGCGCCGAGTTCGCCCAGCCCCTGCCCGACGACCACAACGCGCTCGTCTATGCGTTCCGCGAGTCGGTGTGGATCGCGGGCAGCGAGGTGCCCACGCGCCGCATGGCCATTCTGGCGAACGATCCCGGCAGCGATGGCGTGGTGCTGCGCGCCGGCGCCACCAACCACAGCCCGGCGCGCGCATTGCTGATTGCCGGCAAGCCGCTGCACGAGCCGATCGCGCAGTACGGCCCCTTCGTGATGAACACGCAGGAGCAGCTGAAGGAGGCCGTGCAGGACTTCCAGAGCGGCAAGTTCGGGGCCTGATGTAGTCGCAGGCCTACCGAAAATCGGCATCGCCCGCAGGTCACGGGCGCACGCATGGGGCATAGATTGGCCGCCATGCCGCATCGCACGACCAAAGCCCCCGAGGTCCGCAAGGGCCAGGCGCCCGAAACACTGAAGCGCGACCAGTTCCACGAGCGCTTCATGCAGCCCTTCCAGGACCCCGCCTTCCGGTCCGAAAAGGAGGCGCTGCGGCGCATCGAGCTCATCGCATGGGAGGCCTACGAACAGGGCCGCAAGTCGCCCGTCACGCGCAAGGCCGGTCCGGGCCATGCCGACCCCGACTACGAACTTTCGGTCGACTGGCTCGAAGCCAGGGCGCGCATCGACGCCGCGCAGGCCGCCTGGGGCAGCCCGCAGACGCGCTCGCGCGTGCTGCTCGTCAACGGCTCGCCGCGCAACGACGGCACCTGCCCGGGGGAGATCTCCAAGAGCTGGCGGCTGCTGCAGCTCGCGCGCGAGGTGCTCGATGGCTGCGGCATCGAGGTCGACGTGCTCGACCTGAGCCTGCTCGCCTCCGACTACGGGCGCCACATCCATCCCTGCAAGGGCTGCGTGTCCACCGCCATGCCGCTGTGCCACTGGCCCTGCAGCTGCTATCCCAACCATGCGTTGCGCCAGACCGGCGACTGGATGAACGAGATCTACGAGCGCTGGGTGGCCGCGCACGGCGTGATCCTGTTCACGCCCACGCACTGGTACCAGTCCGCCAGCCCGCTCAAGCTCATGACCGACCGGCTGGTGTGCGCCGACGGCGGCAACCCCGACCCCACCAGCACCCACGGCAAGAAGCCCGACGAAGCCAAGGCCCTCGAACTCCAGGGCTGGGGCTATCCCAAGCACCTGGCGGGGCGGGTCTACGGCCTGGTGGTGCACGGCGACGTGGCCGGCGCCGAGAGCGTGCGGCGCAACCTGTCGGACTGGCTCGACTGGATGGGCCTCATCGACGCGGGTGCGCAGGCCCGGCTCGACCGCTACATCGGCTACTACGAGCCCTACGCCACCAGCCACGACAGCCTCGATGCCGACGAAGGCGTGCAGGAGGAAGTGCGCAACGTGGCCCGTGCCGTGGCACTGGCCGTGGGCGAACTGCGCGCGGGCAAGCTGCAGGCGCCCGACCGCGGGCTGAAGCCGCCGCGGCTCAAATGAGGCATGCCGCGCCGCCGGAAGCCGCGCGCCCGTTCATGATTCTTTACGCAGGCTCACTTGCGGCTCACCTGGCCGATACAGAGGTCTTCCACACTTCGTCTCACCTGCTGCCCTTTGGCGGCGGGCTTCTTCGAAAGGAAGCACTTCTCATGATCTCTCTTCGCCAACGCATCGTCTGGGCCAGCCTTCTGGGCTCGGCCGCCCTCGCCTCTTCGGGCGCTTTCGCACAACAGGCCCCGGTGGCACCCGGCACTTCGCCCTCCACGCCCACGGCCGCCGTTGCGCAGGCCGAGGGCGGCGCGGCACCCAAGGCGCAGCACAAGCGCATGGACCCGGCCCAGCGTATGGAGCGCATGCAGGAGCACCGCACCAAGCGGCTTGCCGCGCTGAAGGAAAAGCTCAAGCTGAATGCCGGACAGGAAAGCGCGTGGACCACCTTCGCAGCGGCCAGCCAGCCGCCGGCCCGCACGCAGCGCATGGACCGCGCGGAATTCGCCAAGCTCACCACGCCCGAGCGCCTGGAGCGCATGCAGGCCCGCCAGGCCGAGCGCAGCGCCAGGTTCGCCAAGCGCGCCGAAGCCACCAAGGCCTTCTATGCCGCGCTGACGCCCGAGCAGCAGAAGACCTTCGACGCGGAGACGGTGCATGTCGGCATGCATGGCCACCGCGGCCACCACGGCCACGGCGGCGCTGACGGGCAACCTTCGGCAACACCCGCCAAGAGCTGACCCGCCGCCGGGGCGCCGGAACCGGCGCCCACGCATGAAAAAGCCCGCGATGCCTTGAGCACCGCGGGCTTTCTTTCTTCGTACATGGACGGCTATTGGGGCGTGCCGGTCCTTTCGGACGGATTGGTGGGCACGTCCGGCCGCTCGCCGGGCTGGCCGAACCGGGGCTTGGTCTTGCGAGCCATCTGGCTCACTTCGGCGCGCGACATTTCGCCGGTGGGTTGCGGCATCGCGTTCGGCTGCGCATTCACGGTGGTGCTGGCCTCGCCCTTGGGCACCGGGTTGTTGGCGTTGTTGCGGTTGTGGGCGCGCGCCTCGGCCTTCACGGCTTCGCGCGACACCGGCATGCTGGCGTCGGGGCGCTGCGGCGGGTTGGGCACGCCGGAGGGCGTCTGCGTGCTGGCCTGGCCGCTCACGGCGGGGTCCGGCTGCGCAGGTATCGACGTGGCTTGCGCCATGGCGGCACCGGCCGCGGCCATCAGGCCGGCCAGCGCCGTGGCGTGAAGGATTGCGTGCTTCATGGTGCGTTCCTTTGAAAAATGATGATGAAGAGGACCGCCGGCTCGTTTTTGCTGCGGCCTGAAAACCACCGTAGGAGGCCCGCCATGCGGCCCGTGTCGGGGTGTGGCAGGCACGCCTGTAGGAGCCGGCCGTCGCCTCGCGAAAGGCGGCAAAGAAGGTGGCGCGTTCCTACAGGCGCGCCGGGCGCGGCAACGTACAACCACAACACCGATGTCTTCCTCACCGATTCCACTTGCCGCCGCGGCGCCGACTTCGCTCAAGGTCATGACGGTGAACACCCACAAGGGCTTCACCGCGCTCAACCGCAAGTTCATCCTGCCGGAGCTGCGCGACGCGGTGCGCACGGTGGGAGCCGACGTGGTGTTTCTGCAGGAAGTGCTCGGCACCCATTCGCGCCACTCGCGCAAGGTCAACAACTGGCCCGAGGCGCCGCACTACGAATTCCTGGCCGACACCATGTGGCCGCAGTTCGCCTATGGCCGCAACGCCGTGTACCCGAGGGGCCATCACGGCAACGCGGTGCTGTCCAAGTTTCCGATCGTGCATTTCCGCAACCATGACGTGTCGGTGGCCGGGCCCGAAAAGCGCGGCCTGCTCCATTGCGTGCTGCGCCTGCCGGGCCGCACGGTCGACGTCCACGCGATCTGCGCACATCTCGGCCTGGCCGAGGCGCACCGGCAGCAGCAGCTCGAACTGCTGCTGCACATCGTGCGCGACGAGGTGCCGGCCGACGCGCCGCTGATCGTCGCGGGCGACTTCAACGACTGGCGCGGCCGCGCCCACCAGGTGCTGGAGGAAGGCGCCGCGCTGCGCGAGGTCTTCGTGCATGCGAACGGCTCGGCCGCCAAGACCTTTCCGGCGCGCTTTCCGCTGCTGCCTCTGGACCGCATCTATGTTCGCAACGCGGGCGTGCATGCGCCCGTGGTGCTGCCGCGCAAGCCCTGGTCGCACCTGTCGGACCATGCGCCGCTGGTGGCGAACATCGATCTTTGAAGCGGACACGAGCCATGACCTGCGGTGAACGCCATGGATAACGTCGGCCAATGGGTGGGCGGCAACCGCATCGCGCTGCTCGAGAACGGCGAGGAGTTCTTCCCGCGCGTGTTCGATGCCATTCGCGGGGCGCAGCGCGAAGTCATCATCGAGACCTTCATCCTGTTCGAGGACAAGGTCGGCTTGGCGCTGCATGCCGCCATGCGCTCGGCGGCCCAGCGCGGCGTGAAGATCGATCTGCTGGTCGACGGCTTCGGCTCGCCGGATCTCTCGCGCGAATTCATCTCGCAGCTGAGCGCCGTGGGCGTGCGGGTGCGGGTGTTCGATCCGGGGCAACCCGTCCTCGGCAAGCGGCTCAACGTGTTTCGGCGGATGCACCGCAAGATCGTGGTGGTCGATGGAGAACTCGCGTTCGTGGGCGGCATCAACTATTCGGCCGACCACCTGCTGGACTACGGGCCCAAGGCCAAGCAGGACTACGCGGTGGAGCTGCGCGGACCCGTCGTGGCGCAGATCCACCAGTTCGTGCTGCGCGCCATCGCGCTCGGCGACAAGGGGCCGCGCTGGTTCCGCCGCCGGCTCAAGCAGGCGCCGCCCGTCGACCGCGAGTCCGTCGGCGATGTGGAGGCGGTGCTCATCACGCGCGACAACCGCCGCCACACCAGCGACATCGAACGCGAGTACCTGGCCGCGATCCGCGCCGCACGCAAGCGCATCGTGATTGCCAACGCGTATTTCTTTCCCGGCTACAGGCTCATCAAGGAGCTGCGCCGCGCTGCCCGGCGCGGCGTGGACGTGCGGCTCATCCTGCAAGGCGAGCCCGACATGCCGATCGTCAAGACGGCCGCCACCATGCTCTACCACCACCTGCTGCATGCGGGCGTGCGCATCTACGAATACTGCGACCGCCCGCTGCACGCCAAGGTCGCGCTGATGGACGACGAATGGACCACGGTCGGCTCGAGCAATCTCGATCCGCTGAGCCTGTCGCTCAACCTGGAGGCCAACGTGTTTGCGCGCGGCAGGGCCTTCAACCAGCTGCTGTGGGAACGCATGGACAAGCTCATGCGCGAGAGCTGCCAGCAGATCGGCGAGGCCGACCTGGAGAGCGGATGGAGCGGCTGGCGGCTGGTGCGCAGCTTCTTCATCTTCCACTTCCTGCGCTGGTATCCGTCGTGGCTCGGCTGGCTGCCGCGGCAGGTGCCGCGCCTCACCCCGGCCGAGACCATCGAGCTTGCCGAGAAGCGCGAAAAGCGCGAAGGCGCCGGCGACAACGGGGCCACGCCGACGGAAGCGGCATGAGCATCTCCACTGCGAAGCCCGCGCACCGGCCCTGGTGGCCCTGGCTGCGGCGCATCGCGGTCTGGGCCTTCTTCGGCCTGATCGCCTGGCTGCTCGTGAGCCAGGCGCGTGCCATCGACTGGCAGGAGGTGTTCGACGCCATGCGCGCGCTGCCCGCGGCCACGCTGTGGCTGGCCGGCGCGCTGGCCGCCGGCAGCTTTGCCACCTACAGCACCTACGACCTGCTGGGCCGCCATCTCACGCGCCACCCGCTCGGCGCCCGCACCGTCATGGGCGTGACCTTCATCAGCTATGCCTTCAACCTGAACCTCGGTTCACTGGTGGGCGGCGTGGCGTTCCGCTACCGGCTCTATTCGCGGCTGGGCCTTCCCAACGGCACCATCACGCGCGTGCTCGGCTTCAGCATGCTGACCAACTGGCTCGGCTACCTGGTGGTGGCGGGAGTGGCCTTCTGCTTCTGGCCGCTGGTGCTGCCGGCCGAATGGAAGGTCGGCAACGGCGGGCTGCGCATCCTGGGCGCGGTGCTGCTGCTGCTGGCCGCGGGCTACTTCGTGCTGTGCGCCCTGGCCAGCGGGCATGTGTTCCGGCTGCGCCACTATCCCTTCAAGGTGCCGTCCCTTCGGATGGCCTGGCTCCAGCTGGCCCTGTCGTGCCTGAACTGGGCGCTGATCGGCAGCGTGATCTGGGTCCTGCTGCAGGGCGCGGTGGCCTACCACACGGTGCTCGCGGTGCTGCTGGTGGCCGCGGTGGCCGGCGTGGTCACGCACGTGCCGGCGGGCCTGGGCGTGCTGGAGGCGGTGTTCCTTGCGCTGCTCTCGCATGAGGTGGCGCAGGGCCGGCTGCTGGGCGTGCTGCTGGTCTACCGCGGGCTTTACTACCTGTTGCCGCTCGGCGTGGCCACGGTGGCGTACTTCGTCACCGAGCTGCGTGCGCGGCGCTGGCGGCATGCCGCGACGTTGAAGCGCTAGAAGTGATAGGTGTAGCGCAGCCGCACAAAGTTTTCGCCCGGGTTGGGCTTCTTGATGCCGGCATTCGAAAAATGCTGCAGCCGCAATGTGAGTTCGTGCCTGCCGTTCTCGCCGAAGCTGCGTCCCACGCCCAGCACTTCGGTGAACTGGAACGCGGTGCTGAAGCTGCGGTCGGGCGTCCGGTAGAGGTGGTCCATCACCGTGCCGCCCACGCCACCTTCGGCAAACCACGGCGAACCGCCGCTGTCGAAGCGGTAGCGCCAGGTGTAGATCGCGCCGATCTGCGTGTAGTTGCGCGAACCGCCGCCCAGGGCCGGCGCATGCCAATGGCTCGCGAACAGATCCCAGTAAGAAGTGAGCGCCCCTTCATGCACCGGCTGGCGCGGCGACCACGGCAGCGTGACGCCCACCGTGGCCGACTCGGTGCCGCCCTGGTCGCCATGCGGCGCATGGCCGCCCTCGAAGTAGTAGCCGCGCGCGCTGTCTTCGAACGCATGAGCCGGTGCGCCCAGCAGGCTCAGGACGCCTGCGAACACGGCGGCCCCGAGGGACGCGGACCTGTGTGTTTTCATGATGTGGTTGTTAACTGCAAATAATGAAAGAAAAGAAAAGAAATAATTACTTTCCGCTGCAGTCCGCGCCTGGGCCCGAGGCTATTGCCATGTCGGAAAGTAGGACTTGTTCAACAGAATTGCGGAATCGGTTTTGTTGCGGTGCAGCAATTGCCGCGCCTCGCGTCTATAGTGGGGCTCGTCCGTCCTCATAGATCGCGCCCCATGCCATCCCTCACCTCCGTCGCCCGCCTGTCCAACCCGCTGATGCTGTGGGTCGACGTGGCCCTCAAGACCCAGGAGATGCTGCTGTCCTCCGGCTCCGTGATCCAGATGCGCACCGGGCGCATGGCCAA
Source organism: Variovorax sp. 01N425 (assembly GCF_056399465.1). Lineage (NCBI taxonomy): Bacteria > Pseudomonadati > Pseudomonadota > Betaproteobacteria > Burkholderiales > Comamonadaceae > Variovorax > Variovorax sp. 01N425. Next base: position 179,535 of record NZ_JBFTRJ010000002.1, read on the forward strand.
GGCGGGGCTCGCGCCCAGCGCGGCCGATCTCGCGGAGTTCCAGCTCATGGGCGATGAAAAAATTGCCGCCGCAGGCCAGTCCGGGGCCGCCATGGTCCGGCAATGGCACAGCAGCCACGTCTCGCTGGCGAACCGCGCGCTGCAGCAATGGCTCCTGAGTGCAGGGGCCTTTCTGTCGATGGCCGGCAGCGTCACGCCGGCGCAGGCCGCGGAGCGCAGCGACGCCTTCGTGCAGGCCACGGCCCGGGCGGCGGGCACGGCCAGCCGGCTCTCGGGCGCGGCGGTGCGCATCGCGCGCGAAGGACTGAAGCCGATCCACGCCGCCGCCACCTCGAACGCCCGGCGGCTGGCTGCCGAACTGCGCGGCTGAGCGCGCCGGCGCGTCAGCCGCGCGCCATCACCAGCGTCAGCAGCGTGATCTCGGACGGCGCGCCAAAGCGCTTGGGCGGCCCCCAGTAGCCGGTGCCGCGGCTCACGTAGACCCACATGTCGTGCAGCCGGTGCAGGCCGGCGGTGAAGGGCTGCTGCATCGGCACGAACAGGTTCCACGGAAAGAACTGGCCGCCGTGCGTGTGGCCCGACAGCTGCAGCTGGTAGCCGGCCTGGGCCGCCAGCGTCGCGCTGCGCGGCTGGTGCGCGAGCAGCACCCGCGTGTGCACCAGCGGCGGCGCGTCGAACAGCGCCAGGTGCGGATCGCTGGCGTGCGCGGCATCGAAATGGCCGGCGGTGTAGTCGGTCACGCCCGCCAGCACCAGCTGGCTCTCGAACAGCTCTTCGTCGTTCTGGGCGCCCCGCACGTTGCGCGTCTGCAGCACCACGTGCTCGTTGAGCAGCACCTTCAGGCCCAGCCTGCGCAGCTCGTCGATCCATGCGTGCGCGCCGGCGTAGTACTCGTGATTGCCGGTGACCACGAAAGTGCCGTGCTTCGCACGCAGCCCCGCCAGCGGCGCGATGTGCTCGCGCAGCTCGGCCACGCTGCCGTCCACCAGGTCGCCGGTGATCGCGATGGCATCGGCGCCGAGCCGGTTCACCGCATCGACGATGCGCTGGATGTAGGCGCTCCTGATCGTGGGGCCGACGTGGATGTCGCTGAGCTGCGCGATCGTGAAGCCCTCGAGCGCCGCCGGCAGGCCGCGGATCGGAACCTCCACGCGCTTCACGTCCGCGGTGCGGCGGGCATTGAGAAAACCCACCATCGACACCAGCGTGGCCAGCACCAGCACGGCCATTGCGCTCCATGGCAGCACGGCATGCCAGGGCACCGGCGCGCCGAACAGCACGCTCGCCAGCCAGGCGAGCAGCAGGCCCGCGTCGCGCAGCAGCGTCGACACGAACAGCGAGGAGAACCAGCCCATGCTGATGAGCCCCGTCCACTGGAGCAGTTCGCCCACCGAGGCGCCGCGCTCCCTGCCGCGCGAGACAAAGGGCAGCGGGATCGTCAGGGCCGAGATGGCGAGCGCGGCCAGCGCGAGCGGCCAGGCCGGCGTGAGCATGGCCAGCGCGGGCAGCAGCCGCAGCGCAATGTAGACATGCAGGAGCGCGGTGAGCACGCTCAGGGAACGTATCGGCATGGGGGCAATGGGAACGGGCGTGGCCCGGGACACGGCATCTGCAAGGCGCATGCCGCGCATTCAAGGCGGTCTCCGGCTGCTGCCCCGCTATTTTTTCTATAGCGCCGGGCAGCCGGATAGCGTGCGCTGCGGTCGAAGCGGGCGGCGAGGCTCCCGTTGCGCCGCGCCGCCACCGGGCCGGCGCTCGCCAGTCACTGCACCGCGCGCGTGCCGGCAGAAGCCATATCGGTGCCCGCCGGCCAGACGAATGCCATCCGAGCGGGCGCGCCGGGCCTGACCTGCAGCGTCTGCTTGAGCGTGTTTCCACGCAAGCGAGCCTCCACTTCATAGATGCCGGGGTCGAGCCGCGCCACCATGAACGGACCGGCCGACTCCACGTTGTCGAGCAGCACCGTGCCATGGCTGTCGCGCACGGTCACGCGCACGTCGGAGGCGAACTCGGCGCCCGCGTGGTCCTTGATCGCGAATTCGAAGGTGGCCGGCCAGCGCGGCGCCACCGTCTCCATCAGCTTGGCCTCGTCGCTGCCGATGCCGCCGCTCATGTATTCGATGCCGTGCGTCATGCGGATCGGCGGGTTGACCGTCGCGTGTGCCGAAGAAGAAAGCGCCGCGAGGAGAACGGCGCCGCACAGCATGGCGGCCGCGAGAGGCCGCGCATGCGATGAAATCCGGGGGGTCATGTCTGGGTCCTTTCTTCCTTGTCTGCGTGGCCGGGGAAGGCCACGTGCGCCACTGTGCGGCGCACGGCTTAGGCAAGGCTTAACGAAAAGGTCCAGGCCCGGCCGGGCCGGGAAGGAAAGGGAGGAAGCTCAGCGCGCCGCCGAGGTCTGCGCGAGCGCCTGCGGCATCGGCGGCATCACCGAGGCCATGTCGAAGTTCGACGGCCACATGAACACTGCCCGGGCCGGCACGCCTGCAATCACCGTCAGCGTCTGCGTCATCGTGAGGCCGCCGAGCGTCACGTTCACGTCGTAGGCGCCCGGGTCCAGCCGCGCGAGCATGTAGGGCCCCTGCGACTGCGCCTCCATCACGGGGCGGCCCGTGTACTTCTCACGCACCTGGACCGCCGCGCGCGCGGGGAAACTGCCGCGTTGCGCGCTGTCGTTGATACCGAACTCGATGGTGGCTGCCCAGCGCGGCGAGACCATCTGCATGAAGGCCGCCTCGGCCTTGTTCGTGCCGCCGCACATGTATTCGACGCCCTGCGCCATCTGGATGGGCGGGTTCGAGAACGCATGGGCCGATGTCATCGCCCCGAAGAATGCTGCTGTGCCGCCCAGTACCAATGCAGCCATTGGCTGCCGCAGACGCATAAGGTTCATTGCTTCGAGTCCTCGATCATGGGGTGACGTGAAATCCGTCGAGGATTTTGCTTAGCAAGAGTCGGGCTAGATATAGCGTTTACGAGGAAGGATCTTCGGGGAAGTACTGAACGCTATTGTTTTAATAGCTGGTGACAGACGTGTGACGGGCGTCGGCGCCCTTTCGGAGGCTCCTCCCTATGAAAACCCTGAGAAGCCGCCGCTGTGGGCCCGATTCGACGCGGTGCACGTCATCGGCGCCTACAGAGGTGCACCGTACCGCTCGTTATGAAGAAAGTTCGTACAGCAGAAAGGAGCTTCAAATGACCATTGGATCCAGGATCGAGGCAATCAAGCAGAAGGACGCGCGGCGGCCCGGCTTCCCGGGCGAGCACCTTGCCGTGCTCGGCACAGGTGTCCTGCTGCTGCTGACCGCGGGGCGCAGCCACTCCCTGGCGCGCCGCCTGCTGGCGGGCGCCGCCGGCGGTGCGCTGGTCGGCCGCGCGGCCAGCGGAACCGGCGGGCTGGCACGCGTCGCGCAAATGATGCACGGTGGCCGGGGCGAGCGGAGCGCAGGCAGAGGCCGCGTTCACGTCCACCGGTCCATTTGAGCCAGGCCGCCTATTTGCTGAAAGAGGCGGCTGAACTCCGGGCGGTTCCGCCTGGGCTGCCGCTGATCGGGCGAATGATCGGCGGAATGCCCGGGTGTTTCAGTAGGAGCCCGGCGGCGGCGCGTGCTTGACTCGCCGTGCCGAGGTCATGCAGATGAACCGGGCCCGCGCAGCGCCGAGCCGTGCGCGGCAGGCGCCCACCAAGCCACCGACGGCGGATTTGGCGGTATCTGCGGTGGGCGATTCGCTCGGATAGGAGGGAGACATTCCGCACTTGCGCATCAGCCGGTTCACTTGGTGAATGCGTGCCACCTTGCGCGTCGCAGCGGTGTAGAAGGTCACGCCGATCGAGATCGACAGGCGACCGCCAGGGGTGGCGGCCCGGTCGGCCGTGGATCTCGTCATGTGGGGCGAGGTGCTCGGGAAATAGACGGCATCGCCGGGCTGCGCATCGAATTCCAGCCCGCGCGGCAAGAACGCTTGGTTGAAGCGCACTTTCTGGAGCGACTGCGTGACGATGAAATCCTCCACCGCTTCCGCCGGCACGATGCTGCGGTCGCGGTGGTCCCAGACGTTGAGGATCTTGTGGCCATGCAGCTGCAGCCAGAAGTTGTTCTCGCGATCGATGTGAAAGGGCGTGACGGAAGGCGGCGCAGAGAAGAAAACGAATCCGTTCACCCTGAAGATGTCCGGCTGCTCGCGCTCGACGAGGGAGCGCATCGAATTCACCACCGACATCAGCAGGGCCTGGTAGCGCGGGATGACTTCGATGTTGTAGAAGGCCACCGACGAACCTGGCTCCTCCACGCGCTTGAAGAATTCCGCGATGCTGCGCCCGTCGGGCGGCCGGCTGTCGTGCGCGAGCCTGGACGCGACCGTCCTGTCCGGGTTCATGAACCTGCACTGGTCCAGCTTCGAGAGTTCCATCCCGAGCCTCACGAGTTCGGGCACCTGGAACAGCGGATGCTCGTGGAAGTTGTGGTGCATCGGCGTGATCCTCTGGGTAGAGAAGCTGCCGGGATCGTCCGTCCACACCCGATACGTCGTTTCCGAAGCCCCGACGGAATTCATGCTGGTGACGCACATCGCACCCTCCAGATCGCTTCTGGGCGCCTTTTCCCTCAAACAAGGTCAAGGCAAAGTCCGCGAGCAAAAGTAATACTTTGGAACTCAATTCTGAGATTAACTGCTGACTTTTGCCTGACAAAACAGGGCTTATTGGTGAAAGTACCTATGGGCGACTAAAGGGCTATCGGAGTGGGTTGGCGCGCACGACAGGTTGGCGGGCCGATGGCTCGAAGAAACAAAAAAAGCGCCCAGCATTGCCGGGCGCCCTTTTTTGTTTCACCGACGCTGTCGGGAATTCTTCAGCGATCAGACGTCGATATTCGCCGCCCGCAGCGCGTTCTGCTCGATGAATTCGCGGCGCGGCTCGACCTCGTCGCCCATCAGCATCGTGAACACGCGGTCGGCTTCGATCGCGTCGTCGATCTGCACGCGCAGCAGGCGGCGCACGGTCGGGTCCATGGTGGTTTCCCACAGCTGTGCGGGGTTCATTTCGCCCAGGCCCTTGTAGCGCTGGCGCGAGGTGGCGTTCTCGGCCTGGCCGATGAGCCACTTCATGGCGATGCGGAAGTCGGCCACCTTTTCTTCCTTGGCGCGTTCGCCTTCGCCGCGGCGGACGGTGGCGCCTTCGCTGCTCAGGAGGTTGCGGAAGGTGTTGGCGGCTTCGGCGAGCGCGGCGTAGTCGGCGCCGTGCACGAAGTCCTGCGTGAGCACGCTGCTCTTGATGTTGCCGTGGTGGCGGCGGCTGATGCGCAGCAGCGGCTTGTCGGTGCGGGCGTCGAATTCGCTGCTTACCTCGGCCGGCACGCCGGTGGTGTTGAGCTCGCGCAGCTTGGCCTGCAGCGCCACGGCCGAGGCTTCAGCCGCGGGCGTGGTGTCGAGGTCGAGCGCCACGCCGTCGGCAATGGCGCGCAGGGCCTCGGCATCCATGAAGTTGCGCAGCCGCGCGATCACGGCTTCGGCCAGCTGGTGCTTGCGCGCGAGCTCGGCCAGCGTGTCGCCGGAGAGGGTGGTCGAGTTGGGGCCGCCGGTCTCGATGCTCGCGTCCTTCAGCGCCACCTTGAGCAGGAAGGCGTCCAGCGCGGGGCCGTCCTTCAGGTACTGCTCTTCCTTGCCGACCTTCACCTTGTACAGCGGCGGCTGCGCGATGTAGATGTGGCCGCGCTCGACCAGCTCCGGCATCTGCCGGTAGAAGAAGGTGAGCAGCAGCGTGCGGATGTGGGCGCCGTCGACGTCGGCGTCGGTCATGATGATGATGCGGTGGTAGCGCAGCTTGGCAACGTTGAAGTCGTCCGCCCCGCCGCCCGCGCTGGTGGCGCCGGCACGGCCGATGCCGGTGCCCAGCGCCGTGATCATGGTGAGGATTTCGTTGCTGGTGAGCAGCTTCTCGTAGCGCGCCTTTTCCACGTTCAGGATCTTGCCGCGCAGCGGCAGGATGGCCTGGAACTTCCGGTCGCGGCCCTGCTTGGCGGAGCCGCCGGCGGAGTCGCCCTCCACCAGGTAGACCTCGCACAGCGCGGGATCCTTTTCCTGGCAGTCGGCCAGCTTGCCGGGCAGGCCCATGCCGTCGAGCACGCCCTTGCGGCGCGTCATCTCGCGGGCCTTGCGCGCAGCCTCGCGGGCGCGGGCGGCCTCGACGATCTTGCCGCAGATGATCTTGGCGTCGTTCGGGCGTTCCTGCAGGTAGTCGGTCAGGAGGCGCCCGACGATGTCTTCCACCGGCGCGCGCACTTCGCTGGACACCAGCTTGTCCTTGGTCTGGCTCGAGAACTTGGGCTCGGGCACCTTCACGCTCAGCACGCAGCACAGGCCTTCGCGCATGTCGTCGCCGGTGACTTCGACCTTGGCCTTCTTGGCGAACTCGTTCTCTTCGATGTACTTGTTGATGACGCGGGTCATCGCGGCGCGCAGGCCCGTGAGGTGGGTGCCGCCGTCACGCTGCGGGATGTTGTTGGTGAAGCACAGCACCTGCTCGTTGTAGCCGCTGTTCCACTGCATCGCCACTTCGACGCCGATGTGCGTGCCCGGGATGCCGCCGTAGGTGTCGGCCGGCTTCTCGCCCATTGCGTAGAACACGTTGGGGTGCAGGACGGTCTTGCCCTTGTTGATGAAATCGACAAAGCCCTTGACGCCGCCGGCGCCCGAGAAGTCGTCTTCCTTGCCGCTGCGCTCGTCCTTCAGGCGGATGCGCACGCCGTTGTTCAGGAAGCTCAGCTCGCGCAGCCGCTTGGAGAGGATTTCGTAGTGGAAATCGGCGTTCTCCTTGAAGATCTCGGTGTCGGGCAGGAAGTGGACTTCGGTGCCGCGCTTGTCGGTCTCCCCGATGATCCGCATCGGCGACACCTCGACGCCGTTCACGGTCTCGATCAGGCGGTTCTGCACGAAGCCGCGGCTGAATTCGAGCTCGTGGATCTTGCCTTCGCGCCGCACCACCAGGCGCAGCATCACGCTCAGCGCGTTCACGCAGCTCACGCCCACGCCGTGCAGGCCGCCCGACACCTTGTAGCTGTTCTGGTTGAACTTGCCGCCCGCGTGCAGCTCGGTGAGCGCGATTTCGGAGGCCGAGCGCTTGGGCTCGTGCTTGTCGTCCATCTTCACGCCCGTGGGAATGCCGCGGCCGTTGTCGGTGACGGAGATCGAGTTGTCGGTGTGGATGGTCACGACGATGTCGTCGCAGTGGCCGGCCAGCGCCTCGTCGATGGAGTTGTCGACCACCTCGAACACCAGGTGGTGCAGGCCCGTGCCGTCGGAGGTGTCGCCGATGTACATGCCGGGGCGCTTGCGCACCGCCTCGAGCCCTTCGAGGATCGTGATCGAGCCTTCGCCGTAGCTGGTGTCGGCGGGCGTGATCTCGATCGGTACCGCACTCTCGATCTCGGGCGTGTAGACCGGCTCGGTGTGGGGTACTTCGGGCTTGTTCTCTTCTGCACTCATTCGGATATTCCTCTATCTCTCACGGCATTCACGGGATTTCTCGGGCTCTCGGAGCCGGTTTTTCCTGCCTCTTGAAAGCGCAAACCCGCGGAGGGCCGCGGGCTGTCTGCGCAAGGCGCTGTGTTTTCTGGCTTCTAGATTCGCATCGGCATCACGACGTACTTGAAGGATGCGTTCTCGGGGATGGTCAAAAGGGCCGAGCTGTTGGAGTCGGCCAGGTCCAGCTTGACCATGTCCTGGTCCATGTTGGACAGCGCGTCGATCAGGTAGGTCACGTTGAAGCCGATCTCGATGGCGTCGCCGCCGTAGTCGATGTCGAGTTCATCCTGCGCCTCTTCCTGCTCGGCGTTGTTCGACGCGATGCGCAGCGTGCCGGGCTCGATGTTCAGGCGCACGCCCTTGAACTTCTCGCTCGTCAGGATGGCGGTGCGCTGCAGGCTGGCCAGAAGCGGCGCGCGGCCGAGCGTGACGCTGTTCTTGTGGTTCTTGGGGATCACGCGGTTGTAGTCGGGGAACTTGCCCTCGACCAGCTTGGTGACGAACTCCATGCCGCCGAAGCTGAACTTGGCCTGGTTGTTCGCAAACTGCATCTCGATGGCGCCTTCGGCGTCCGACAGCAGGCGCTGCATCTCGAGCACGGTCTTGCGCGGAAGAATGACTTCCTGGCGCGGCACCTCGACGTCGAGCGTGGCCGACGAGAACGCCAGGCGGTGGCCGTCGGTGGCCACCAGGCTCAGCTGCTTGCCTTCGGCCACGAACAGGATGCCGTTCAGGTAGTAGCGGATGTCGTGCACGGCCATGGCAAAGGAAACCTGCGAGAGCAGGTCCTTCAGCGTCTTTTGCGGCACGCTGAACACCGGGCCGAAGTTGGCGGCTTCCTGCACCAGCGGAAAGTCCTCGGCCGGCAGCGACTGCAGCGTGAAGCGGCTCTTGCCGCCCTTGAGCACCAGCTTGCTCGCGCTCGATTCGAGGCTCACGGTCTGGTCGGCCGGCATGGTGCGCAGGATGTCGATCAGCTTGCGCGCGCCGATGGTGGTGGTGAAGTTGCCTTCATCGCCGCCGAGCTCGGCCGTGGTGCGGATCTGGATCTCGAGGTCGCTGGTGGTCAGCTGCAGCTGGCCGCCGGTCTTGCGGATCAGCACGTTGGCCAGGATCGGCAAGGTGTGGCGCCGCTCCACGATGCCAGCCACCGACTGCAGCGCGGCGAGGACCTTGTCTTGGGTTGCCTTCAAAACGATCATGTCTTCTTCCTCTTCTCTTATCTCTTTGAATCCGCCATTGAGACGCCATTCTCCGCTGTTGCGAGGGGAATGCCTGGCGACATCCGGGATCAGCCCTTGAGCGTCTGCTCGAGCACGTGCAGCTGCTGGTTGAGCTCGGTGAGCTGCTGGCGCTCGCCCGAGATCTTGCGCACCGCGTGCAGCACCGTCGTGTGGTCGCGCCCGCCGAACAGCTCGCCGATTTCGGGCAGGCTCTTCTGCGTGAGCTCCTTGGCCAGGTACATCGCGATCTGCCGCGGCCGCGCAATGCTGGCCGGGCGCTTCTTGCTGTACATGTCGGCGACCTTGATCTTGTAGTAGTCGGCCACCGTCTTCTGGATATTTTCGACCGAGATCTGCCGATTCTGGATCGACAGCAGGTCGCGCAGCGCCTCGCGCGCCAGGGCGATCGAGATCTCCTTCTGGTTGAAGCGCGAGTAGGCCAGGATCTTGCGCAGCGCCCCTTCGAGCTCGCGCACGTTGGAGCGCACGTTCTTGGCCACGAAGAAGGCCACTTCTTCCGGCATTTCGGCCGATTCGGCGCGCGCCTTGTTGATCAGGATGGCCACGCGCATTTCGAGCTCGGGCGGCTCGATGGCCACCGTGAGGCCCGAATCGAAGCGCGAGACCAGCCGCTCGTGGATGTCGGCCAGGCCCTTGGGATAGGTGTCGCTGGTCATCACGATGTGCGACTTCTTGGCCAGCAGGGCCTCGAACGCATTGAAGAATTCTTCCTGCGTGCGGTCCTTGTTGGCGAAGAACTGCACATCGTCGATCAGGAGCAGGTCGAGCGAGTGGTAGCGCTCCTTGAACTCGTCGAAAGTCTTGCGCTGATAGGCTTTGACCACATCCGAGACGAACTGCTCGGCATGGATGTAGAGAACTTTGGAATCCGGGCGGTCGGCCAGCAGCCGGTTGCCCACCGCGTGCATCAGGTGGGTCTTGCCCAGGCCGACGCCGCCGTAGATGAACAGCGGGTTGTACAGGTGGCCCGGCATGCCGGCCACGTGCATGGCGGCGGCGCGCGCCATGCGGTTGGCCGTGCCCTCCACCAGGGTGTCGAAGGTGAGGCCCGAATTCAGCCGGTTCTTGAAGCCGGCGTTGGCGGGCTCCTCGCCCGGGCCGGCCACGTCACGCGGCACGTCGGTTTCGGCCAGCACGGCAACCGGGGCAGAGCGCACGGGCGCTTCTCGCGGAGCAAGCGCTAACTCAACCGCGACCGGCTGGCCGTACATCTTCTCGGCCATGGCGGCGATCTTGCCGGCGTACTGGGCCCGGATCCAGTCGAGCTTGAAGCGGTTGGCAACGAACACCGTCATGCGCGAAAGGTCGTCCGCGACCTGCGCTGTCAGGGGCTTGATCCAGGTGTTGAACTGCTGCTCGGACAGCTCCTGCGCGAGCTGGTCGACGCAGGCCTGCCAGAGGCTTTCGCCGATGCCGTCAGTGGACATGGGCGCTTGAAAAAATGGTGAAACCCTCGGGCATTTTTTGGTATATGTATTGTGGATATTCTCTGCTGAAGGCGCCTCGCATTCTAACTTGTCAAAACCTTATCCACACGCCGCCGGCGGCGGCGAAAGGCCCGCAAATCCAGTCGAAGATTGTTCAGGGGCCGAATGTTTGCGATAATTGCGGGTTTCCCTGAAAACCTCATTGCGTCTTTCGGGGGCCAATCCGAAACACGCTCTCCGGCGCCCGCGGCTTTTTCGCCTGCGGAAACAGGGAATCAGGAACCATCATGAAACGCACATACCAAGCATCCAAAGTCCGCCGCGCCCGTACCCACGGCTTTCTGGTCCGCATGAAGACCCGCGGCGGCCGTGCCGTCATCAACGCACGCCGCGCCAAGGGCCGCAAGCGCCTGGCCGTCTGACGGCAGCCCGCCTGCCGTTGCCAGCAGCCGAACCGCCAGCGCCAGCTCCTGCAGCCAGCGCTTCTGGCCCGACCCGTAACGGCGGACTCGGCTCGGTTTCCATGCAGCGGCTCAAGACCCGCGCGCAATTCCAGGCCGTCCTCGCAGGTGCCACCGTGGCGCGCACTGCTCATTTCGCATTGCATCGCTGTGCGCTCGATCTTTCGTCGAGCGCACAGCCGCTGTTCGCGTCCGACGATGTCTGGCTGGGCGCCATGGTGCCCAAGCGCTGGGCGCGCCGTGCGGTCACGCGCAATGCCATCAAGCGCCAGATCTACACCGTGAGCGCTGCGCCCGACACCGGCCTGCCGCGTGCTGCGCACGTGGTGCGCCTGCGCGCGGGTTTCGACCGCAAGGAGTTCGTGAGCGCCTCTTCGGACAAGCTCAAGGCGGCCGTTCGGGCCGAGCTCCAGCAGCTGCTGGCGCGCGCCGCGCGTGCGCCGGCGGCTCCGGCCGCGCCCTCTTCTCCCTCTTCCTCCTCCACATGAAACGCCTGCTGATCGGCCTCGTGAAGGGCTATCGCCTGCTGCTGAGCCCCTGGCTCGGCCAGTCGTGCCGCTTCACGCCGACCTGCTCGGTGTATTCGATCGAGGCGCTGGAAGTGCACGGCGCGCTCAAGGGCAGCTATCTCACGCTGCACCGCATCGCGCGCTGCCAGCCCTGGTGCCAGGGCGGGCACGATCCGGTTCCTCCGGCATCACAGTGTCGTACTGACAAGTCAGGCTCACTGTTTTCGTCTCTCCTCTCCTCCGACAAGAAGTCTTCGTCATGAACGATATCCGCCGCACGATCCTGTGGGTGATTTTTGGTTTCTCGCTGGTGCTGCTGTGGGACCAATGGCAGGTCTTCAACGGCAACAAGCCGACCTTCCTGCCCTCGAGCAAGCCGGCCGCCGTGGCCTCCGCTCCGGCGGGCGCCGCCGCACCCGCTGCCGGCAACGGCGTGCCCAGCGCGTCCGCCGCCACGGGCAGCGCCGGCGCCGTGCCCACGCAGGCCGCCGCGGCCGCGCCGCGCGAGCAGGTCAACGTGACCACCGACCTGTTCAAGGCGGTGATCGACAGCGAAGGCGCCACGGTCAACTACCTCGAACTGCTCAAGTACGACGAGGCCGACCGCACCAAGCACGTCGTGCTGTTCGAGAACGCCTCGCCGGCCACCCGCTACGTGGCGCAGACCGGCCTGCTGAACCCGGTCGATTCGGGCGAGCGCTTCCCCAACCACCTGACGCCGATGGCGCCCAAGGCCGGTCCGCGCGAAATGCCCGAAGGCCAGAACACGCTGGAAGTGAGCTTCGAAAGCGCGCCGGTCGGCGGCCTGAAATACGTCAAGACCTACGTCTTCAAGCGCGGCGACTACGCCATCGGCGTGCGCCATGAAGTCGTCAACGTGAGCGACCAGCCGCGCGATGCGCAGCTCTACATGCAGCTGCTGCGCCACGGCACCGTGGCCGCCGGCACCATGTTCGGCACCAACACCTTCACCGGCCCGGCCGCCTACACCAACGAGAAGAAGTTCCACAAGCTCGACTTCAAGGACATTGCCAAGGGCAAGATCGAGCCGCCGCCGCCCGCCAACGACGGCTGGATCGCGATGGTGCAGCATTACTTCGCGTCGGCCTGGCTGCTCAAGGGCGACCCGGCCAGCGAACAGCTGCGCCGCGAGTTCCGCGTGAAGGACCTGGGCGACAACCTCTACACCGTCGCCATGGTGGCGACGCTGCCGAAGATCGCTCCGGGCGCCACGCAGGTCGTGAACAGCGCGCTGTTCGCCGGCCCCGAGGAAGAAAAGAAGCTCGAAGCCATCGCCCCTGGCCTGGACCTGGTCAAGGACTACGGCATCTTCGCGATCATCTCCAAGCCGCTGTACTGGCTGCTCACGCAGCTGCACGGCATCCTGGGCAACTGGGGCTGGGCCATCGTGGCGCTGGTGGTGCTGCTGAAGGCGGCCTTCTACTGGCTCAATGCCAAGGCCTACGCAAGCATGGCCAAGATGAAGGCCATCAACCCCAAGATCATGGAAATGCGCGAGCGGCTGAAGGACAAGCCGCAGGAAATGCAGCAGGAAATGATGCGGATCTACAAGACCGAGAAGGTCAATCCGATGGGCGGCTGCTTCCCGATCGTGATCCAGATCCCGGTGTTCATCGCGCTCTACTGGGTGCTGCTGTCGTCGGTCGAAATGCGCCACGCGCCGTGGATTGGCTGGATCACCGACCTGTCGGCACCGGACCCCTGGTACATCCTGCCGGTCGTGATGACGCTCACCTCGCTGTTCCAGACCTGGCTCAACCCGACGCCGCCCGATCCGATGCAGGCCAAGCTGATGTGGATCATGCCGCTCGCGTTCAGCGTGATGTTCATCTTCTTCCCGGCCGGCCTGGTGCTGTACTGGATCACCAACAACGTGCTGTCGATCGCGCAGCAGTGGTTCATCAACAAGCGGCTGGGCGTGCTGGGCACCAAGTAGCCCGCCCGCGCTCCGAACCATCCCCGAAGGGCCGCGTCAGCGGCCCTTTTTGCTGAAAGAATCCGCACCATGCTCGCCCGCACCACCGATCCCATCGTCGCCATCGCCACCGCCTCGGGGCGCGGGGCGGTCGGCATCGTGCGGGTGTCTGGCGCCCGGCTCGCGCCGCTGGTCGACGCGCTCTGCGGCCGGCCGCTCAAGCCGCGCGAAGCCACCTACCTTCCCTTTCGCGATGCGGCCGGCGAGCCGGTCGACCACGGCCTGGCCATCCACTTTCCCTCGCCCCATTCGTTCACGGGCGAAGACGTGCTCGAACTGCAGGCCCATGGCGGAACGGTCGTGCTGCAGCTGCTGCTGGCGCGCTGCCTCGAAGCCGCCGCCGAGGCCGATCCGGTCACCGGCCGGCCGCGCCTGCCTGGCCTGCGCGTGGCCGAGCCGGGCGAGTTCAGCCAGCGCGCCTTTCTCAACGGCAAGATCGACCTCGCCCAGGCCGAAGCCATTGCCGACCTGATCGACGCCAGCACCGAGGCGGCCGCGCGCAGCGCCGGGCGTTCGCTGTCGGGTGCCTTTTCGCGCGAGATCCACGCGCTGCGCGATGCGCTGATCCACCTGCGCATGCTGGTGGAGGCGACGCTCGACTTTCCGGAAGAGGAAATCGACTTTCTCCAGAAGGCCGATGCGACGGGGCAGCTGGCGAAGCTGCAGGCGCAGCTCGCGGCAGTTCAGCAGCGCGCCAAACAAGGTGCGCTGCTGCGCGAAGGCATCAAGGTGGTCATTGCGGGCCAGCCCAATGCGGGCAAGAGTTCGCTGCTCAATGCGCTGGCCGGCGCCGAGCTGGCCATCGTGAGCGCGGTGGCGGGCACGACGCGCGACGTGGTGTCCGAGACCATCCAGATCCACGGCGTGCCGCTGCACGTGGTGGACACGGCCGGCCTGCGCGAAAGCAGCGACGAGGTCGAACAGATCGGCGTGGCCCGCGCCTGGGGCCAGATCGAGGGCGCCGATGCCGTGCTGTTCCTGCACGACCTGACACGCACCGGCCAGCCCGAGTACGCCGCCGCCGACGCCGAGATCCTGCGCGTGCTGCAACACAAGCTGCCCGCGAGCGTGCCGGTGCTCGATGTCTGGAACAAGCAGGACGCCGCGCCAATGCCGGAGACGGCGGGTGCGGCCCAAGGCATCGCCCTGTCCGCCAAGACCGGCCTCGGCATCGAGGCGCTGCGCGAACAGCTGCTGGCCATGGCCGGCTGGCAGGCCGTGCCCGAGGGCGTCTACCTGGCGCGGGCGCGCCATGTGCAGGCGCTGGGCCAGGTGGAAACGCACCTGGCGCTGGCCGCGAGCCATCTGGCGGCGCAGGCGCAACTGCTCGACCTGCTGGCCGAGGAGCTTCGCCTTGCGCAGAACGCACTGAACGAAATCACCGGCGAATTCGGCGCCGACGACCTGCTGGGCGTCATCTTTTCTCGCTTCTGTATCGGCAAATAGCGACAGCTCGCCCGAAAAACGTAAAGAGTTGTAGCCGAAAACCGCGCCCTTCGCGGATACTCCGGCACAGATGCGGGGGTTGAGAAAAGCATGTCCATCCAGAACCTGAGCCGCGCAATCGCGGACAACAACAGCAGCAGCGACGCCTTCGCGTTGACGCTCAACGTACAGCAGTGGGAAACGCTGGCGGGCTACCTGCAGCCCATCGACACCGGCGTGGGGGACGTTCTCATCGAGCAGGGCACGCACGACCGGTCGGTGTACTTCCTCGAGAGCGGCGCCATCAGCGTGCACCGCGTGAGCAGCAAGGAACAGATGAAGCTGGCCGTGCTCATGCCCGGATCGGTGGTGGGCGAAGGCTCCTTCTTCTCGCGCCAGCCGCACTCCGCCAACGTGGTGGTCACCGGCGCGGGCCGCGTGTGGCGCCTCACGGCAATCCGTTTCGCGGAAATGTCGAACCGGCAGCCCAACCTGGCCCTGGAGATTGCCATGGGGCTCGGCGCGGTGATCGCCAAGCGCATGGCACACCGCTCCAAGCGCGTTGCGGTGACCTGAGCACCGGCCTGCCGCTTCGCGCCTCGAATTCGGCCCTCGACGGCTCTTCGCCGCCAGTTTTTTCTGAAATCGTTTTTCCCTAGAAGTCCGTCGTCATGGCCTTGATCTGTCCGGTGTGCAGCGCGGAGAACCGCGCCGGCGCCAATTTCTGCCGCGGCTGCGGCGGCAAGCTGGCCCCTGCGGCACCCGCGCCGATGGCGCCGCCTCCGCCGCCCGGCAGCAGATCGGAGCGCGAGTGGGCCGCCACGGCACCCGCGCAACTGCGTGCGCCCACCATTCCGGGCGGGCTGTTCGAAGCCGGTGCCTACGCGGCTTCCGCTACCTCTTCCGCGAGCGCGAGCCTGCCGGACGAGGACAAGACCGTCATCGTTGCGCCGGGGTCTTCCGGGCGGCTGCCTTCGCGGCCGCGGGAGGGCCGTGCGAGGAAGAAATCTTCTTCTGCTTCTTCTTCCGGGAGCAGGACGCGGCGGCCCGTCGGCGCCGAAGCGCAGAAGAAGCCGCCTCGCTCCCGCGGCATGTGGCTGTGGGGGGCGCTGCTGGCGGTGGGCCTGCTCATGATCGCCGCCGGCTGGTACGGCTACGGGACCGGCAAGCCGTCCGAAGAGACGCCGGCTGCTGCTGCAGCAGCGCCTGCCGCGCCGCCCGCACCACCTGTCCCGTTGCCCGAGCCGGCCGCTGCGGCGCTGCCGGAACCTCCAGCCGCCGAAGCGCCGGCCGCGGAGACGGCCGCACCAGCTGCGGCAAGCGACACGCCGGCGGCAGCCAATAACAAGCCGCCAGCCGCCACCGCCAAGTCCCGCAAGCCGGCACCGGCGGCACCCTTGCAGGCCGGCGCGATGGCCGATCCCGCACCGGCTCCCGCCGCCGCGCCGCCTGCATCGCCGGCCGCGCCAGCGCCCACCGATCCCCAGGCCCTCTGCGGCGACCGGAACTTCATCGCGAAGGCCCAGTGCATGGCCGCGCAGTGCCTCAAGCCCGAATACAAGCCGCATGCGCAGTGCGAAGCCGTGCGCCGGCAGCAGCGCATCGAGGAAGAAAAGCGCAACCCCACCCTGGTGAACTGAGCGCGCGCTGCGGCGCAGAGGCTCAGCCCTTTTGCAGCCGCTCGATGGCCACGGCCAGGGCAGCGGGCTTGCCGCACAGCACGAGCGTGTCGCCGTCGGTCAGCACCGTGTCGTCGGTGAATACCTGGTTCTGGCCGTCGTGGCGGCGCAGGCTGGCGACGCGCACGCCCAGGCTGTCGAGCGCCAGCCGCGCCAGGGTCTGGCCGACGGCGCGGGCGCCGGGCGTGAGCGTGAAGGTATTGAGCCGCTCGTGGTCGAGCTCGTCGGCGTTGTCGTCGTCCGCGCCGTGGAAGTAGCCGCGCAGCAGGTTGTAGCGCGCATCGCGCTGGTCCTGCACCACGCGGATCACGCGCCGCATCGGCACGCCGACCAGCGCCAGCGCATGGCTCGCGAGCATCAGCGAGCCCTCGATGGCCTCGGGCACCACCTCGGTCGCGCCGGCGGCCTGCAGCTTCTCGAGGTCGAGGTCGTCCTGCGTGCGCACGATCACAGGCACCTGCGGTGCGTGGGAGCGGATGTTGGCCAGCACCTTCATGGCGCCCGGCACGTCGAGATAGGTCACGACCACGGCGCTGGCGCGCGCCAGGCCGGCCGCCATCAGCGCCTGCAGCCGCGCCGCGTCGCCGAACACCACCGAATCGCCCGCCGCGGCGGCCTGGCGCACACGGTCGGGGTCGAGGTCCAGCGCCATGTAGGGAATGCCTTCGCGCTCCAGGATGCGCGCCAGGTTCTGGCCGCAGCGCCCGTAGCCGCAGATGATCACGTGCTTGGCGGTATTGATGGTCTTGCGCGCGATCGTGGTCATCTGCAGCGATTGCTGGAGCCAGTCGCTCGCCACCAGCTTGCGCACGATGGTGTTGGTGTACATCACGATGAAGGGCGTGGCGAGCATCGACAGCACCATCGACGCCAGCACCGGGTTGGCCAGCCACGGCGGCAGCAGGCTGCGCTCCTGCGCCAGCGCCAGCAGCACGAAGCCGAATTCGCCGGCCTGCGCCAGGTAGAGGCCGGTGCGCAGCGACACGCCCGCGGTGGCGCCCAGCACCCGCGCCAGCAGCGTCACCAGCGCCAGCTTGAACGCCAGCGGCAGCAGCAGCAGCACGGCCACCAGCGCCCAGCGCTGCACCACGATGTGCCAGTCGAGCGACATGCCCACCGTGATGAAGAACAGGCCCAGCAGCACGTCGTGGAACGGACGGATGTCGGTTTCGACCTGGTGCTTGTATTCGGTCTCCGACACCAGCATGCCGGCGATGAAGGCGCCCAGCGCCAGGCTCAGGCCGGCCAGTTCGGTGAGCCAGGCCAGGCCGAGCGTGACCAGCAGCACGTTCAGGATGAAGAGCTCCTCGCTGCGCCGCCGCGCAACGAGCGTGAGCCACCAGCGCATGATGCGCGGGCCGCCATAGAGCAGCACGCCGATCAGCAGCGTGGCCTTCACGAGCGCCAGGCCGATCGCCTTGGCCAGCGCCTCGGGCGGCGCGCCCAGCGCGGGAATCAGCACCAGCAGCGGCACCACCGCCAGATCCTGGAACAGCAGCACGCCCATCACGCGCTTGCCGTGTTCGCTCTCGAGCTCGAGCCGCTCGGCCATCAGCTTGACCACGATCGCGGTGCTGCTCATCGTGAGGGCGCCCGACAGCGCCAGCGCGGTCTGCCACCCGAGCCGCCAGGCCGGCGGGAGCTGCGAGGCGATGGCGAGCGCCCCGGCGGTGGCAATGGCCATGGTCAGCAGCACCTGCAGCAGGCCCAGGCCGAACACGTGCTTGCGCATGGCGCGCAGCTTGGGCAGGCTGAATTCGAGCCCGATCACGAACATCAGGAACACCACGCCGAATTCGCCGAGGTGGCGGATGGCTTCGGAGTTCTGCGCCAATGCCAGCGCATGCGGCCCGATCAGCACGCCGGCCGACAGATAGCCCAGCATCGGCGGCAGTTTCAGCGAGCGGCAGACCACCACGCCGAGCACTGCGGCCAGCAAATACATCAGCGTGAGATCGAACGAGGACATTGCCGGATGCTAGAGCAATGTCCATGCCCCGAACGTGCGGCTTGCATCGAGCGGCGGCGCGCGCCGGCCGGCCCGTAAAATCCGCCGATGAGTTCAGCTCCCCTGCCCCCCGTGGTCGACGCCGACGCAATCCTGGCGCGGGCGCGCGCCACCTTCGACATCGAGTCCGATGCCGTGATCGGCCTGAAGTCGCGCGTGGGTCCGAGCTTCGTCGAGGCCGTGCGCAAGATCCTGGACGTGCGCGGCCGCGTGGTCGTCATGGGCATGGGCAAGAGCGGCCACGTCGGCCGCAAGATCGCGGCGACCCTGGCCTCCACCGGCACGCCGGCCATGTTCGTCCACCCGGCCGAAGCGAGCCACGGCGATCTCGGCATGATCAAGCCGGTCGACCTGGTGCTGGCCATCTCCAACAGCGGCGAGGTCGACGAGCTCACCGTGATCCTGCCGGTGGTCAAGCGCCAGGGCGTGCCTCTCATCGCGATGACCGGCCGCACCGATTCCACCCTCGCGCGCCACGCCGACATCGTGATCGACGCCGGCGTGGCCAAGGAGGCCTGCCCGCTCAACCTCGCCCCCACCGCAAGCACCACCGCCCAGATGGCGATGGGCGACGCGCTGGCAGTGGCGCTGCTCGACGCGCGCGGCTTCGGCTCCGAGGACTTCGCGCGCTCGCACCCCGGCGGTGCGCTCGGCCGCAAGCTGCTCACGCATGTGAGCGACGTGATGCGCTCGGGCGACGAGGTGCCGCGCGTGGCGCCCACTGCAACGCTCAGCGAGCTGATGCGCGAGATGAGCTCCAAGGGCCTGGGCGCCACCGCCGTGGTCGACGCGCAAGGCCGCGCCATCGGCATCTTCACCGACGGCGACCTGCGCCGCCAGGTCGAGACCGGCGGCGACCTGCGCGGCCTCACCGCCGCCGACGTGATGCACCCCGGCCCGCGCACGCTGCGCGCCGAGGCGCTGGCGGTCGAGGCGGCCGAGCTGATGGAAGAACACCGCATCACCAGCGTGCTCATCGTCGACCCCGAGGGGCTCCTGATCGGCGCGCTCAGCATCAACGACCTGATGCGCGCGAAGGTCATCTGATGCCGATCGACTTCCAGGCCGAGACCTTGCTCGCCGCGCAGGACGTGCGCATCGCGTTCTTCGACATCGACGGCGTGCTGACCGACGGCGGCGTGTATTTCACCGAGCATGGCGAAACCCTCAAGCGCTTCAGCATCCTGGACGGCTACGGCCTCAAGCTGCTGCGCCTGGCGGGCATCACGCCGGCGGTGATCACCGGGCGCGACTCCAAGCCGCTGCGCGTGCGGCTCGAAGCGCTGGGCATCCAGCACGTGCGCTACGGCACCGAAGACAAGCTGCCCGCGGCCCAGGCCATGCTCGAGGAGCTCGGTTTCAGCTGGCTGCAGGCCGCGGCCATCGGCGACGACTGGCCCGACCTCCCCGTGCTGGCGCGCGCCGGCTTTGCGGCCGCGCCCGCCAATGCGCATGCCGAAGTGCGCCAGGCGGTCAACTACGTCACGCGCGCACGCGGTGGAGAAGGCGCGGCGCGCGAGTTCTGCGATCTGCTGCTGACGGCCTGCGGCCAGTACCGCCGCCTGCTCGACGCCGCCCGGGGTCCGAGGCAATGAAGCGTGCCTGGAACCTGCTGCGCGACGTGCTCGACCGCGCCACCATCTACCTGCCCATCATTCTCACGGCGGCGGTTGCGCTCGGCACCTACTGGCTGGTGCGCAACGCGCCCAAGCTGCTCGCACCCACCGCCAAGGCCGCGCCCACGCACGAGCCCGACTATTTCATGCGCGGCTTCGTGATCAAGAACTTCCTGCCCAACGGCGACCTGCGCAGCGAACTCCATGGCAAGGAAGGCCGGCACTATCCCGACACCGACACCGTCGAGGTCGACGACGTGCGCATGCGCTCCGTTTCGCCGCAGGGCTACACCACCCACGCGACGGCCAATCGCGGCATCTCGAACTCCGACGGCAGCGAGATCCAGCTCTTCGGCAACGCCATCGTCATCCGCGACCCGGTGGTGGGGCCCAGCGGCAAGTCCACGCCGCGCCTGGAGTTCCGCGGCGATTTCCTGCACGCCTTCCTCGATACCGAACGCGTGACCTCGAACAAGCCGGTCACGCTCATCCGCGGCAGCGACCAGTTCACCGCCGACCACCTCGACTACGACAACCTGAGCGGCGTCGCCAACCTGACCGGCCGCGTGCGCGGCGTGCTGATTCCCTCGGCGGCCGGCAAGCCGCGCTGAACCCGCGCATGAGCCCGTCTCCGCTTGTCTTCATCACCGGCGCATCGAGCGGCATCGGCCAGGCCCTGGCCGCCAGCTTCTACGAGGCGGGCTACCGCCTGGCGCTGGTGGCGCGGCGCACCGCGGAGATCGAATCCTGGGCCGGCGAGCGCCAGCTGGACCCCGCCCGCTACCAGGTCTATGGCGCGGACGTCGCGCAAACCGACAGCATCGTGGCCGCCGGCGCCGCCTGCATCGCGCGCCAGGGCCTGCCCGACGTGGTGATTGCCAACGCCGGCATCAGCGTGGGCATCGACACCGCAGAGCGCGAGGACATCGAGGTGATGGCCCGGACCTTCGCCACCAACAACGTCGGCCTGATGGCCACCTTCCATCCTTTCGTGGCCGCGATGCGGCAGCGCGGCAGCGGCCGGCTGGTCGGCATCGCGAGCGTCGCGGCCATTCGCGGGCTGCCGGGGCACGGCGCCTACTGCGCCAGCAAGGCGGGCGTGGTCGCGTACTGCGAGAGCCTGCGCGGCGAACTGCACAACAGCGGCGTCAAGGTCGTCACGCTCTGCCCCGGCTACATCGACACGCCGCTGACCCAGGGCAACCGCTACGGCATGCCCTTTCTCATGAAGACCCGGGACTTTGCCGACCAGGCGCTGCGCGCCATCGAGGCGGGCACCAGCTACCGCGTGATTCCCTGGCAGATGGGCGTGGTCGCCAAGCTGATGCGCATGCTGCCGAATGCGCTGCTCGACCGCGCCGTGCAGGGCCGCGCCCGCAAGAAGCGCAGCGGCGAAAGCTGATGGCTTCGCCGGAGCGGCGGCTCCAAGTAAAAAGGCTCCCTGAGGAGCCTTTTTACTTGTGCGTGACGGGATGCAGCGTTCAGTAGCCGCTGTTGCCGCCGCCGCCGTAGCCACCACCACCGCCGGAGCGGCCACCGCCGCCACCGCCACGGGGGCCGGCACCGTAGGGGCTGCGGAAGCCGCCATCGCCGCCACCACCACCGCCGCCGGAGCGGCCACCGCCACCGCCGCCATAGCCGCCACCACCGCCGGAGCGGCCGCCGCCGCCACCACCGTAGCCGCCACCACCGCCGCCGCCGTAGCCACCGCCACCACCGCCGCCATAACCACCACCGCCGCCGCCGTAGCCGCCGCCACCGCTGCGGGGCGGACGTGCTTCCATGGGACGTGCTTCGTTGACGACGACGCTGCGGCCGCCGAGCGGCTGGCCGTTCATGCCATTGATGGCCGCTTGCGCTTCCGCGTCACTGCCCATCTCGACGAAGCCGAAGCCCTTCGAGCGGCCCGTGTCGCGTTCCATCATGACCTTGGCGCTGGTCACCGCGCCGAATTGTCCAAAAGCCTGTTCGAGATCACTGTCGCGCACCGAGTAAGGCAGGTTGCCGACATACAGTTTGTTGCCCATCAAGGGACTCCTATAAACACATAGCAAGAAAAGCGATGGAGTCCCGAAAGCATCACTCAAACGAGAGCCGTCGAGTCGCGCGAAACTGACCGATCACCGAACTTCCTCCCCGGCAAAATGAAGAGGGAGGCTCGTGCATTATGGGTGAAATACGTGAAATGCAAGCAGTAATTTGCTGCATCCTGTAGGGCCTCGAAAAATTTACAGAAAGCTAGCGCACGCTTACAAACCCGGCCGGTGGCTGCCGCGCAGCAGGTAGAATCCGACCCGTCATTGGGGAGTAGCCGCCTTCCATCGCGAGAAGGGCCCGCGTCAACAGACTTGTCCTGCCCCACAGGACATGGCGCGTGCAGTGAACACACCTGGCGAGACCTTTGACCGTGCAACTTCGGGAATATGGCCGAAGGTGTTGCACGGTCAATTGCGTCCTTCGGCCCAAGGAACCCTCTCTTTCATGGAAGCTTTTCTCGTTGCAACCGGCGTGGTTGCGCTCGCCGAAATGGGCGACAAGACCCAACTGCTGGCTCTTCTGCTCGCGGCGCGTTTCCGGAAACCCTGGCCGATCGTGCTCGGGATCTTCGCGGCCACCATCGTCAACCACGCGCTGGCCGGCGCGGTCGGCAACTGGATCACCCACTGGCTCGGACCCGACGTGCTGCGCTGGATCCTGGGCGGCTCGTTCATCGCCATGGCGGCGTGGATGCTGATTCCCGACAAGCTCGACGAAGACGACGCGCCCGCGGCCAGCCACTACGGGGTCTTCGGCACCACGCTGGTCGCGTTCTTCCTGGCCGAAATGGGCGACAAGACCCAGATCGCGACCGTCATGCTGGCCGCCCGCTTCACGCAGGACTACGTCTGGGTGGTCGCCGGCACGACGCTCGGCATGATGCTGGCCAACGCACCGGTGGTGTGGCTCGGCGAGAAGATCGTACGGCGCGTGCCCATCAAGCTGGTGCACGGCGTCTCGGCCGCGATCTTCCTCGTGCTCGGCATCGTGATGATCGTCGGCTGGTAGCACGGCGGGGCGATATACTGCCAGCTGCGCCGATTTGCTTCAGCTTGCGGGCGCTTAATAAATTCAGCTAAAGACAGTCCAGTTGGCGAACAAGCAACCCGGCTCGTTTTTGGCGAGGCCGGGTTTTTTCATTGATGTCGTCACCTCCCTTGGTCGTCACTCCGCAGTCGATGCAGTTCGAGGGCCCGCTGGCCCTGCGCAGCGGTGCGTCGCTCGGCAGCTACACGCTCGCCTACGAAACCTACGGCACCCTGAACGCCGAGCGCAGCAACGCGGTGCTGGTGTGCCATGCCCTCAACGCCTCGCACCATGTGGCCGGCACCTACGAAGGCCAGGCGCGGTCCGAGGGCTGGTGGGACAACATGGTGGGCCCGGGCAAGCCGGTCGACACCGACCGTTTCTTCGTGATCGGCGTGAACAACCTCGGCTCCTGCTTCGGCTCCACCGGCCCGATGCACGTCGATCCCGCCACCGGCCGCGTCTACGGCGCGGACTTTCCGGTGGTCACGGTCGAGGACTGGGTCGATGCGCAGGCGGCGCTGCTCGATGCGCTCGGCATCCGCACGCTCGCGGCCGTGATGGGCGGCAGCCTGGGCGGCATGCAGGCGCTGTCGTGGACGCTGCAGTACCCCGACCGCGTGCGGCATGCCGTGGTGGTGGCCAGCGCGCCCAACCTCACGGCCGAGAACATCGCCTTCAACGAAGTGGCGCGCCGCGCCATCGTCACCGACCCCGACTTCCACGGCGGCCATTTCTACGAGCACGGCGTGATCCCCAAGCGGGGCCTGCGCATCGCGCGGATGATCGGCCACATCACCTACCTGAGCGACGACGTCATGAACGCGAAGTTCGGCCGCATCCTGCGCAGCGCGGTCGAAGGCGAGGCGGCGGGGCTCGACTACCGCTATTCCACGCAGGACGTCGAGTTCCAGATCGAGAGCTACCTGCGCTACCAGGGCGACAAGTTCAGCGAATACTTCGACGCCAACACCTACCTGCTGATCACGCGCGCGCTCGACTACTTCGACCCCGCGCGTTCGCATGGCGGCAACCTCAGCGCGGCATTCGCCGGCGCCACGGCCAAGTTCCTGCTCGTGAGCTTCAAGACCGACTGGCGCTTCTCGCCCGCGCGCAGCCGCGAGCTGGTGAAGGCGCTGCTGGACAACCGCCGCAACGTGAGCTACGCCGAGATCGACGCGCCGCACGGGCACGACGCCTTCCTGCTCGACGACGTGCGCTACATGGGCGTGGTGCGCTCCTACTTCGAGCGCGTGGCGCACGAGATCCAGGCCGAAGGGAGCGCGTCGTGAGCGACATCCAGACCCAGCGGCTCATTGCCAACCTCGTGCCCGAGGGCGCGCGCGTGCTCGACCTCGGCTGCGGCGACGGCGCCCTGCTCGACCTGCTGCAGCGCGAGCGCGGCTGCACCGGCTACGGCGTGGAAATTGCCGACGGCAACGTGCTGCAGTGCATCCGCCGCGGCGTCGACGTGATCCAACTGAACCTCGACGAAGGCCTGGCGATGTTCGACGACGCCTCGTTCGACGTGGTGCTGCAGATCGACACGCTGCAGCATCTGCGTAACGCAGAGATCATGCTGCGCGAAACCGCGCGCGTGGGCCGCATCGGCATCGTGGCCTTCCCCAACTTTGCGCACTGGCCCAACCGCATCAGCATTGCGCGCGGCCGCATGCCGGTGACGCGCCGCCTGCCCTACCAGTGGTACGACACGCCCAACATCCGGGTCGGCACCTTCAAGGATTTCGAGGTGCTGGCACAGAAGAACAGCCTGCGCGTGCTCGATGCCTTCGGCGTGCAGGAAGGCCGCAGCGTGCGCTGGCTGCCCAACGCGCGCGCGGGCACAGCCGTGTTCAAGTTCGAGCGGGAGCGCTGAGCGATTCCGCGACCCGACTGAAAACAACGGCTGCTCCATGAGCTTCACGCTCTCGCAACCGGCGCACAGCGAGCTGCTGATCAAGAAGAGCCGCTTCATCGGCTGCGTGCAGCCGGTGGCCGACCGGGCCGCGGCCCTGGCCGTGGTGGCATCCCTGCGCAGCGAGCATCCCGCCGCCGCGCATGTCTGCTGGGCGCTCATGGCGGGCGGCCAGTCGGCCGCCAACGACGACGGCGAGCCGGGCGGCACGGCCGGGCGCCCCATGCTCGAAGTGCTGCGGCACCAGCAGCTCGAAGGCGTGCTTGCCACCGTGGTGCGGTACTTCGGCGGCGTCAAGCTGGGTGCGGGCGGACTCGTGCGGGCCTACACCGACGCGGTGGCGCAGGCCTGCCTCGGGGCCACGCTGGTGCCGCTGGTGCGCCAGCGGCTGCTGCAATGCGCCGTGCCCTATGCGCTCGAAGGACTGGTGCGGCGCGAGATTGCCGCGGCGCCCGGCGCTTCGCTGGTCGATGTGCGGCATGGCGATGCGGTGGACTTCACCTTCACGCTGCCCGAGCCCGACGCGGATGCCTTCATCGCCCGCCTCGACGATGCTGCGCAAGGGCGCGTCGCCTGGCTGCAGGCGTGAGCCGGCGCGCAGGCGCGGGCGCGGCCACGGCCGAGGGCGGCGCCATCGCCAGCACGCCGCGCGGCGCGAGCGCCACGGGCACTGGCGTATCGTCGTCGGGACCGCGCCGCGCCATCTCGGCCGTCACGATGCCGGTCGGCACGGCGAGCACGCCCCAGCCCAGCAGCATCATCACCGAGGCAATCGCGCGGCCGAGGTCCGTCTTGGGCACGAGGTCGCCGAAACCCACGGTGGCCATGGTCGAGATGGCCCAGTAGATCGCCACCGGAATGCTGGTGAAGCCGTGCTGCGGGCCTTCCACCACGTACATCAGCGTGCCCATCACCAGCACCACCAGCATCACGAAGCCCACGAACACCGTGATCTTGCGGCGGCTCGCGGCCACGGCCGAGACCAGCGCGCGGTATTCCACCGAATAGCGCGAGAGCTTGAAGATGCGGAACACGCGCAAAAGCCGAAGAATGCGCACGTCGATCAGGTAGGCGAGCTCGGGCGCGAGCGCCACCAGGAAGGTCGGCAGCAGCGCGAGCAGGTCGATCACGCCGTAGAAGCTCAGCGCATAGCGCAGCGGCTTGTTCACGCAGGCGAGCCGCGCGATGTACTCGAGCGTGAACAAAATGGTGAACACCCATTCGAGCACGTTGAACACGGGCCGCCACTGCTCGCGGATCGACTGCACGCTGTCGAGGATCACCACCAGCACGCTGGCCACGATCACCGCGATCAAGGCCAGGTCGAACAGCAGGCCCGCACGCGTGTCGGCCTCGAAGATCACCGTGAACAGCCGGCGCCGCCAGCCGCTGGCAGGCTTGTCGAAGCGCGAATCGATGGTCGAGGAGATCGCGAGGCTCCGGGCGGCAGGCGCGGTGTTCGATCGGGTCATCTTGCGGGGCCGGGGTCACTGGAGAGTGTCATTGTCGGGCGCCGCGGGATTTATTCGGTTACGTTTATTGCGCAATGAAGTGCCGCAGGCCGCGAGCGGGTTCTTACGATAGTCGTTTTGTTGAGGAGCTCCCCATTGGCCACACAGTCCCCCTTTTTCGGCAAGCGTGATCGTGATACCGACTCGTTGACCTCTCGCCCCGCGCCGTTGGTGGGCTCGGGCACCAATCTCTCGGGCTCGCCCGTCAATCCTTCGTCGCTGACCGCGCAGCAAGGGGGCCTCTCCGCAGCGGCCGCACCGGCCAAGGAAGGCGGCAGCAAGCTCACCGTCGGCCCCAACATCAAGCTCAAGGGCGTCGAGATCACCGATTGCGACACGCTCGTGGTCGAAGGCCTGGTCGAGGCGACCATGGACTCGCGCCTGATGCAGATCGCCGAACAGGGCGAGTTCAAGGGCTCGGCCGAGATCGACATCGCCGAGATCCGCGGCGTGTTCGACGGCAACCTCACGGTGCGCGAAAAGCTCGTGATCCACTCGACCGGCAAGGTCACCGGCAAGATCCGCTACGGCAAGATCGTGATCGAGGAAGGCGGCCAGCTGTCGGGCGAAATCAGCTTCGGCGCCAAGCCGTCGCTGCAAGCCGCAGCCTGATCAGGCTTTCGGCTCAAGCCGCCTCTTCGGGCGGCTTCCAACCCAGGCGCTCCAGCAAGGCACCGGCCGCGGCCGGTGCTTTCTCTTTGGCGCCGTTGATGAAGTAGACGAACACGTCGCGCTTCTTGGGTGCTTCGGCCCAACGCTGTGCGCGCTCGGCCCAGGCGTCGAGCGCCTTCGGCGCATAGCCGGTCTTGAGCTTGGCGTCGGCCATCATGAGCCGCGCATAGGCGAAGTCGCCTTCGGGTTCCTCGAACGAGGGAAACTTGTCCGCATCGGTGAACACGGTCGAGACCTTGTGCTTCTTCGCGAGCGCCTGGTAGGCCGGCGTGATGAAGCTCGGATGCCGCACGTCCATCACGTGGCGCAACGCTCGGCTGCCTTCCTTCCTGGGCAGCAGCTCGAGAAAGGCCTCGAAATCTTCCGCATCGAAGGGCTTCGTGGGCATGAACTGCCACACGATCGGCCCGAGCTTGTCGCCGAGCTCGCTCACGCCACTGTCGATGAAACGCTTGATCGAATCGCCCGCGGTGGCCAGCACCTTGCGATTGGTGGCAAAGCGCGAGGCCTTCATCGAGAACATGAAGTCTTCCGGCACCTCGCCGTGCCATTTGCGGAAGGTCTCGGGCTTGAAGGTGCTGTAGTAGGTGCCGTTGATCTCGATGGCGCTCACCTGGCGGCTCGCATAGCGCAGTTCCTTCGCCTGCGCGAGCCCCTTGGGATAGAAGTTGTCGCGCCAGGGCTCGTAGGTCCAGCCGCCGATGCCCACCTTGATCCGAGTCGATGCTGCCTTGCTCACATTGCGCTCCGGGTTGAGATCGCCGCACTCTACGCGCGCTCGCCCAAGGGCGCAAAATGCGATTTTTTCCTTAGCCGCGGAGAACCCGATGAACGCCCCCTTGCACCGCGAAATGCCTGCCGGCCTGCTCGATGCCGAGCGCGCCCTGTCCGATGTCAGCGCCCAATGGGACGGCGACATCCTCAAGCAGCTCACCGACTACATCGCCATTCCCGCCAAGTCGCCCGGCTTCGACAAGGATTGGTCGGCCCACGGCTACCTCGAAACCGTGCTGCGCAATGCGGCGGCCTGGGTCGAGGCGCAGAAGGTCGAGGGCCTGAAGCTCGAGATCGTGCGCCTGGAAGGCCGCACGCCGGTGCTGTTCTTCGAAGTGGCCGCCAGCGGCACCAACATGGACGAGACCGTGCTGATGTACGGCCACCTCGACAAGCAGCCCGAATTCACCGGCTGGCGCAACGACCTCGGCCCCTGGACGCCCAAGTACGAGAACGGCCTGCTCTACGGCCGCGGCGGCGCCGACGACGGCTATGCGGTCTACGCCAGCATCGCCGCGCTGCAGGCGCTCAAGAACCAGGGCGCGGCGCATCCGCGCATCGTCGGGCTGATCGAGACCTGCGAGGAAAGCGGCTCCTACGACCTGCTGCCGTATGTGGACGCATTGCGCCCGCGGCTGGGCAATGTCGAACTGGTGATCTGCCTGGACTCCGGCGCCGGCAACTACGACCAGCTGTGGCTCACCACCTCGCTGCGCGGCATGGCCAGCGGCACGCTCAAGGTCGAAGTGCTGACCGAAGGCATCCACTCGGGCGACGCCTCGGGCCTCGTGCCCTCGAGCTTCCGCATCATGCGGCAGGTGCTCGATCGCCTCGAGGACAGCGCCACCGGCCGGCTGCTCCCCGCGAGCTTCCATTGCGAAGTGCCGGCCGACCGCCTCGCGCAGGCCAAAGCCACCGCGGCGATCCTGGGCGACGAGGTCTACAAGCGTTTTCCGTGGGCGCACTACGACTGCGGCGGCTCGACCGTGTTCGCGCTGCCGACCACCACCGATCCGGTCGAGGCGCTGCTCAACCGCACCTGGAAGCCCACGCTGTCGGTGACCGGCGCCGAAGGGTTTCCGGCGCTGAAGGACGCGGGCAACGTGCTGCGCCCCTACACCGCCTTCAAGCTGTCGCTGCGCCTGCCGCCGCTGGTCGATGCGGCCGAGGCGGTGCAGCAGCTGAAAACGCTGCTCGAGGACAACGCGCCCTACCAGGCGCGCGTGACCTTCGAAAGCGGCGGCGGCGCCACCGGCTGGAATGCGCCGACCATCACGCCGTGGTTCGAGGATGCGCTCAACAAGGCCTCGCAGGCGCATTTCGGCGCATCCTGCGGCTACATCGGCCAGGGCGGCACGATCCCGCTGATGAACATGCTGAGCGCCGGCTTTCCCAAGGCGCAGATGATGGTCTGCGGCGTGCTGGGTCCGAAGAGCAATGCCCACGGCCCCAATGAATTCCTGCACGTGCCTTACGCCAAGAAGCTCACGGCCGCGGTGGCCGAGGTGATTGCGGCCCTGCCGGCGGCGCACCGCGCGGCTTCCGCGGAGCCGGCGGCCGCTTGAGCCCGGCGGCGCCGACGCCGCTGCCTTTGCCGCAGCGGGTTTCGCTGCCCACGCCGGACGGCGAAACGCTGCTGCTGCGCCGCCTTCCGGCGGCCGGCGCATCGCGCGGCGTCGTCGTGCTGGTGCATGGCCTCGGCGAGCATGCCGGGCGCTATCACCAGCTCGCGGCGCGCCTGCATGCATGGGGCTTCGCGGTGTGGGCCCACGACCACCATGGCCACGGCGGATCGTCCGGCGCGCGCGGCGCACTGCCCGGCGAACTGCGGCTGGTCGAAGACCTCGCGCTGGTCATCGACGATGCGCGCCGCGGGAACCCCGGCTTGCCGCTGCTGCTGCTCGGCCACAGCCTGGGCGGGCTGGTCGCTGCCAGCCTGGTGGCACGCGGTGTGCGGCCGGTCGACGGCCTGGTGCTGTCTTCGCCGGGGCTCGACCCGGGCCTGAGCGGATTCCAGAAGGCGCTGCTCGCGGTGCTGCCGCGCATTGCGCCCGGGCTGCGCGTCGGCAACGGCCTGGACGACAACTTTCTTTCGCACGACCGGGCCGTGGTGCAGGCCTACCGCGACGATCCGCTCACGCACGACCGCATCGGCGGCCGGCTCGCGCGCTTTTTGGCGCACGAAGGGGCGGTGGTGCAGCAGGCCGCGGCACACTGGCCGGTGCCGACCCTGCTGCTGTATGCGGGCGACGACCGGCTGGTGGTGCCGGCCGCGAGCCGCGCCTTCGCGGCCGCCGCGGCGCCCGGCGGCATGGTCGAAGCACAGTGCTTCGAATCGATGTACCACGAGATATTCAACGAGCTCGAGGCCGAACCCGTGTTCGCCGCGCTGCAGCGCTGGCTCGGCAAGCGCTTTCCGCCGGACTGAAGAAGAAGCCTTTCAGGCGCTCGCGGCTGCGGCCTCGCGCCGGCGCGTCTGCGCAAGCCACAGCAGCGCCGCACCCGTGAGCGCCACCGGCACCAGCGAGCCGTAGTTCAGCAGCTGCCAGCCCTGCGTCGTGACCAGTACGCCCGAAGCGAACGAAGTCAGCGCGAGCGTCGCGAACACGCAGAAATTGAGCGCGCCCTGCGCCCGGTCGCGCTCTTGCGGGGTGTAGGCCGTGAGCGAGAGCGTGGTGCTGCCCGTGAACAGGAAATTCCATCCCACGCCCAAGAGGCACAGCGCCACGAGGAAGTGCTGCAGCTCCACGCCCGACAGCGCAACGGCGATGCAGCCGAAGTTGAGCGCAAGCCCCACGCCCATCACCGGCAGCGCGCCGAAGCGGCGGATCAGGTGGCCGGTGAAGAAGCCCGGCGCGAACATGCCGATCACGTGCCATTCGAGCACCAGCGCGGCATCGGAAAAAGGCAGGCTGCAGATCTGCATGGCAATGGGCGTGGCGGCCATCAGCAGGTTCATCACGCCAAAGCCCAGCGCGCCTGCCGCGGCCGCCACGATGAACACCGGCTGGCGCACGATCTGCGACAGCGGCCGTCCGCCCAGCGCCTCCTGGCGCGTGAGCGTGGCGGGAAACTCGATGAAGCGCATGACTGCCATCGACAGCAGCGCCACCGCCGCCAGCGCGATGTAGGCGCCCGCGAACGGCACCGCGAACGCCTCGCGCGTGGCGGCCGCCAGGTTGGGCCCCGCCACCGCGCCGATCAAGCCGCCGGCCATCACCAGCGACACCGCCTTCTCGCGCCAGGCCGGGGCCGCGAGTTCGGCGGCCGCGAAGCGATAGAGGTTCGCGTTGGCGTTGTAGTAGCCCGCCACCACCGTGGCCAGGCACAGGAGCCAGAAGTTCTTCGAGATGGCCGCGAACGCGCACAGCAAGGCCGAGCCCAGCCCCACCGCCAGCCCGATCTGGAACGACCCGCGCCGCCCGAAGCGCTGCTGCGTGCGCGCCACCAGCCCGGTGGTGAGCGCACCGCCCACCACGTAGCCCATGACCGGCAGCGTGGCCATCCAGCCGCGCGGCGCGATGCTCAGGCCCACCAGCCCGTTGATGGCGATGAAGGTGACGTTGTTGGTCAGGAACAGGCCCTGGCAGATGGCGAGCAGCCAGAGGTTGCGGTTCATGGAGAAATGGCGGCGAAGGCGCGTTGCGGCATGGAAGGCTGCGGTTCTACGCGAATCGCCCCGGATGCGCCAGCCGAACTGCGGCGGGCGAAAAAAAAGCGCCCTCGCGGGCGCCGGAATTTCCGATGAGCAAACAGTTCGCTCAAGGCTGCCTGTTCTGCAGCAGGCCGCCGAGCGTAGCCAGCAGGTCGTTCGGGTTGTCCAGGCCCTGCTCCGGCACCTTGCCGTGCGGCGTGAGCTGATCGATCAGGGCCGGCAGCATGGTGGCCAGCATGGGCAGCAGCGTTTGCGCATTGATGCCGAGCTTGGAGGCGATGCTGGCGATGGTGTCGCTGCCCAGCGCGTTCTCCAGCTGGCCGCCGGACACGGGCTGGTTTTCGCCCTTGCCGATCCAGGAGCCGATCACGTCGCCCATGCCGGCCTGCTCGAATTTCGAGACCAGCCCTCCCAGGCCACCCGCGCCGCCGTTGTTGGCCAGCAGGCCGCCCAGCGCGCCGGCAAGGCCCCCCAGGTCTCCCAGCCCGCCGATGCCGCCGCCTTGCGGCTGCTGCTGCTGGGCGGCGCCCCCGAGAACCTGGCCGAGTACCGAATCGAGCATTCCCATGGACGTTTCCTTGGTGTGTGACAGAACCGCTGGCATTTTCCCAGCGCGAGGGGCCGCGGGCGAACAAGCTTGTTTACTTTTAAGCCCGCAGCGTGACAAATTACCTGGGACGCGGTGCGCGTTTTGGCAGCAATGCGGGGCTTACCCCTTGCACGCCGACCAGACCCAGCACTGTCACCAGCGAATTCTGCGCGCCTTTCCAGGCATCTGTCACGTCGATCGCTTCGCTCAGGGCATGGAAGCCGGTCGACTTTCCGCCGCCGCCGATGATGATGGCCGGGATGCCGTACGACATCGGCACGTTGGCGTCGGTGCTGCCGCCGCGCAGCAGCGTCTTGTGGCCGAAGGCGGTGTTCGAGCGCACAGCCGCTTCCACGATCACCGAATCGGACGGCGTGCGCCCGCCCGGCCGGTCGCCGATCAGCTTGTTGCTGGCGCTCAGCGTCGCCACGTTCCAGCGCTTGTTCTCCTCGGCCACCGCTTCGTCGATGGCCGCGAGGATCTTCTTTTCGGTCTCCAGCAGCGACGCCATGTCGTCCGAACGGATGTCGATGGCCATGCGGGCATCGGGCGCAATGGTGTTCACCGAGGTGCCGCCGCCGACGGTGCCGACGGTGAAGGTGGTCTTGGGAAAGCTGGGCGTGCGGACTTCGGCGATCTTGGCAATGGCGCGGCCCATGCCGTGGATCGCACTGGGCACCTGGCCGAAGGCGGCAAAGCTGTGGCCGCCCGGGCCCTTGAACGTGACTTCGTAGCGGTGGCTCGCCGTGCCGAGCACCAGCACGTTGCCGTCGGGCGAAGGCTCCAGCCCCACCATGCCGTCGATGTCGAGGTGGTCGCGGAAGATGGCCTTCATGCCGCGCAGGTTGCCGAGCTCTTCCTCGCCCACATTGGCAACGAAGAGCAGGTCGCCCACGGTCTGGACCTTGTTGTCGTTGAGCACCTTGAGCCACGACAGCAGCACCGACAGGCCGCGCGTATCGTCCGCGATGCCGGGCGCGTGGAGCTTCCCGTCGTGCTCCTTCACCTTCACGTCGGTGCCGGCGGGGAACACGGTGTCCAGGTGGGCCGAGACCAGCAGCTTGGGGCCGTTGCCGGTGCCCTTGCGCAGCCCGACCACGTTGCCCTCGGCATCGATCTTTGCGTCGGCGAGCCCGAGCGCCTTCATGCGCGCCAGGAAGGCCTCGGCGCGCTTGCTTTCCTTGAACGGCGGCGCTTCGATCTCGGTCAGCATCTTCAGGTCTTCGACCGAACGCTCGTGGTCGGCCTTGACCGCGTCGAGCAGCTTCTGGACCGCGGGCGCCGCCATCAGCTGCGTGAAGGTTTTTTCCACCTCGGGAGTGACCTGCGCCGGCGTGGGGGCGACGGCGGTGTTCTGGGCCTGCGCGCCCGGCGCGGCGCAGAGCAGGGCCAGCACAAGGGGCGCGAGGGGGGCAAGCCGGAGGGCGCGTGGCGAACGAGGCATGGCGTGGAGATCCTTTTCTTGTGATGGGGATGAAGTGGGGCAGGCCGTTGCGGAAAGCGGGCTCAAGGGCCCGCGAGCAATACCAGCGCGGCCAGCGCCGCGGTTTCGGCGCGCAGCACGCGCGGCCCGAGCGTGACCGGCGCAAAGCCGCAGGCCAGTGCTTCCTGCTCTTCGGCGCTGCTCAGGCCGCCCTCGGGGCCGCTCAGCACCAGCACGCTGCGATCGGCCGGCGCCGAGGCGGTGGCATCGGCCAGGCGCCGCGTGCCTTCGGCCAGGCTCAGGACAAGGCGCAGCGGGGCCTCGCCCGCATGCGCGCCGATCCAGGCCGAGGGGCCCGAGAACGGCCGCACCGGATGGATCCGCGGCACGCGGTTGCGGCCGCATTGCTCGCAGGCGGCAA
Organism: Variovorax sp. 01N425; assembly: GCF_056399465.1. Taxonomy (NCBI): domain Bacteria; kingdom Pseudomonadati; phylum Pseudomonadota; class Betaproteobacteria; order Burkholderiales; family Comamonadaceae; genus Variovorax; species Variovorax sp. 01N425. The sequence continues at coordinate 213,444 of NZ_JBFTRJ010000002.1, forward strand.
TCGCAATCGCTTCCCAATGCGCCCTCTTCTTCTCGGCGCGCTCGCCCGAAAGGCGCAGCACGCCGTGGGCCGTGGCCAGCGGCTGGATGCTCGCGACGCCCAGCTCGGTGGCTTTTTCGACCAGCCAGTCCATGCGTTCGTTGGCCGGCATGCCGACGGCCAGGTGCACCGAGCGCGCGGCTTCGCGCTCGGCCGGTGCATGGGCGCCGATCGTCACCGACACATCGCTGCGCCCCATGCGCTCCACGGTTGCCGCATATTCGCCGCCCGAGCCGTCGAACAAGGTGAGCGCGTCGCCGGGTTGCATGCGCAGCACCTGGACGTGGCGCGCGGGGCCGGGAGGCAGTTCGAGCGAGGCACCCGCCGTTAACGGTACCGAGCAATGGAAACGGGGCATCTAGAGCCCTAGACCCTGCCGTAGGCGAAGCCGGTCAGCGCCGACGTGCCTTCGATCTCGTCGATCACCCGCAGCAGCGGCGTGAGCTCCATGTAGCGGCTGGCGGTGGAGCGGATGTAGGCGATGAAGCGCGGCGTGTCCGCCAAATAGCGCGGCTTGCCGTCGCGCAGCGTGAGGCGGGCGAAGATGCCGGCCACCTTGAGGTGGCGCTGCAGCCCCATCCATTCGACCGAGCGGTAGAACGCGCCGAAATCGGCATCGACCGGCAGCTTGGCCTTGCGCGCGGCTTCCCAGTAACGAATGGTGACGTCGAGCACGAATTCCTCGTCCCAGCTCAGGAAGGCGTCGCGCATCAGGCTCGCAATGTCGTAGGTGATCGGGCCGTAGACCGCGTCCTGGAAGTCGAGCACGCCGAGATCGGCAGCCGAGCCGCCGCCGGGCCGCCCCAAGGCGGCGAGCGCCCCCTCGGGGGGCAGCGAGGACACGCCAGTGCCGAGCGTGGGGGCCGAGCCGCCGCCGGGCCGCCCCAAGGCGGCGAGCGCCCCCTCGGGGGGCAGCGAGGACACGCCAGTGCCGAGCGTGGGGGCCACATTGACCATCAGGTTGCGCGGCATGAAGTCGCGGTGCACGTAGACGCTCGGCGAGGCCAGGTTGCTCTCGACGATCAGTCTGAAGCTGCGTTCCAGCCGCTCCTTGAGCTGGCCCTCCACCGCGATGCCACGATGCCGCCCGATGTACCACTCGGGAAAAAGCGCCAGTTCGCGCTCGAGCAGCGCCCTGTCGTAGGGCGGCAGCACGCCTGGCCTGGAGGCCAGCTGCCAGCGGATCAGCGCATCAATCGCCTGGTCGTAGAGCGGGCGGCTGGCGTCGGGCCGGGCCGGATCGATCACGTCGAGCATGGTCTCGCGGCCCAGGTCGTCGAGCAGCAGGAAGCCGTGGGCCCGGTCCCACTCGAGCACCTGCGGCGCGGTCACGCCGGCCTCGGCCATCAGGCGGGCGACCTGCACGAAGGGCTCGCTGTTCTCCTTGTCGGGCGGCGCATCCATCACGATGCGGCTGGCGGCGCTCCCCGTGGCGTCGATGCGGAAGTAGCGGCGAAAGCTCGCATCGGCGGACGCAAGGCGCACCGTCTCGGGCCGCAGGCCGTGCGCGGCGCCGATGCCGGCCAGCCAGTTCTGGAACGCCGCGGCCCGCTGCGGATCTGCCCAGAGAATGGCCGTGGCGGAGGGTGTGGGCTCGGAGGCCGGGAGCGGGGGTGCTGTCATGGATAATCGATTCTACAAATCCGCCTGGCGCGGCAACTCCTGCGGTCCTCCCTGGTCGAACAGAGTTGCCGCCGGCTCCTGCAACCTGCCGGCCTGCCGCGCCGTCCTCCCGACGATCCTTCGTTCCTGACCGATGCCTACGACCCAAAGCCCCCACGCTTGGCACCCTGTGCACTCGCAGCCCTCCCCAGGAAGACTGCGGACCTTCTCCGGAACGATGCGGCGGGAGGCCTGATGAGGCGGCGCGTTGCCTTGCGGCGTTCCGGCCCGCCCCTGCCATTGGCCCTGTTGTCGCTGGCGCTGCTGCATGCGCACGGCGCCTCGGCCCAGCCGGCCGGGGGCCTCGATGGCCCGCTCACGCTCAAGCGCACGCCGCAGCTGACCGAAACGCTGCCGCCCGCCGAGCGCAGCCAGTTGCCCAGCCTGATCACCGGCGACCGCCTGTCGGGCCGCCAGGATCTCGAAACCGTGGTCGAAGGCCATGCCACGCTGCGCCGCGGCGAAGTCGCCATCACCGCCGACCGGCTCGAGTACTACCAGCCCGACGACCGCGCCAGGGCGCGCGGCAACGTGCGCGTCAACCAGGCCGGCAATGTGTACGAAGGCCCCGAGCTCGAGCTCAAGCTCGAGACCTTCGAGGGCTTCTTCAACAACGTGCGCTATTCCTTCCTTGCCACCGGCGGACATGGCGAGGCGCAGCGCATCGATTTCGTCGACAGCAACGTGTCGGTGGCCCGCACCGCCACCTACACCACCTGCCGCCGCGAGGACTTTCCGGGCTGGATGCCGGCCTGGCTGCTGTCTGCAGCCACGCTGACCACCGACACCGAGGAAAACGTCGGCGTGGCCACCGACGCGCGGCTGAGCTTCATGGGCATCAGCACGCCGCCGCTGCCGAGCGTGAGCTTTCCGCTGTCGAACGAGCGCAAGAGCGGCCTGCTGCCGCCCACGATCGGCATCGACAACACCAACGGCATCGAGATCTCGCAGCCGTACTACTGGAACATCGCGCCCAACCGCGACGCCACCTTCACGCCCACGCTGATGAGCAAGCGCGGCCTCAACCTGGGCTCGGAATTCCGCTACCTCGAGAAGGAATACAGCGGCAGCATCCGCCTGGACCTGATGGGCAGCGACCGCCTCGTGGGCCAGCGCTACAACGAAACGCGCGCGGCGCAGCTGCAGCAGCTCGCCAACGGGGAAATCCAGGCCTCGGCCCTGAATTTCGGCGCGCCGCCCAGCAGCAAGCGCTGGGGCATCTGGGCCAACCACCACCAGGATTTCAACGCCAAGGCGCTGGGGCTCGATTCGCTCTCGGCCAACATCAACATCAACCGCGTCAGCGACAACGACTACTGGCGCGACTTCACGCGCACGCCCACCCTGGCGCAGCGCCAGCTGACGAACGACGCCTCGCTCAACTGGAGCAAGGGCGACTGGAGCGGCGGCATCCGGGCGCTGCGCTACCAGACGCTGCAATACAGCCTGTCGCCGATCGTGCCGTCCTATGACCGGATGCCGCAGATCACGGCCAACTACAACAAGTACGACTGGCACGGCTTCGACGTTTCGCTGAACCTGGACTACACGCGCTTTCGCGTCAACACCATCCTGGCCGGCCAGCCGGGCTTCGACATCAACCAGCAGTCGCAGCCCGACGGCGACCGCGCCCTGGCCATTGCCACCATCAGCCGGCCGTTCATCACGCCGAGCTCCTTCGTCATCCCCAAGCTGCAGCTGAACACGGCTTCGTACAACTACTACCTGCCGCAGTCCGACGTTCCGAGGCTCACCGTCAACGGAACCCAGTACGTCAACGGCGTGCCCTACAACCCGAACTCGCTGTATTTCTTCCCGACCTCGAGCAACCGGACGGTGCCGACCTTCAGCCTCGACAGCGGCCTGATCTTCGAGCGCGACGCGAACTACTTCGGCCGCGCCTTCCGCCAGACGCTGGAGCCGCGCGCCTACTACGTCTACACGCCGTTCCGCAACCAGAGCATGCTGCCGAACTACGATTCGGCGGCCAACGATTTCAGCTTTGCGACCATCTACACCGAGAACGCCTTCTCGGGCAACGACCGCATCTCCGACACCAACACGCTCACGCTCGGCGTCACCTCGCGCCTGATCGACCCCGACACCGGCGTCGAGGCGGCGCGCTTCGGCATTGCGCAGCGGCTGCGCTTCAGCGACCAGAAGGTCACGCTGCCGGGCGGCACGCCGGTGACCGACCGCGCGAGCGACCTGCTGCTGGGCGCCCAGATCAACTGGACGCCCAAGTGGAGCCTGGACACGGTCGTCCAGTACAACCCCGACACGCACAAGTCGGACCGCTCGGCCATCACCGCGCGCTACAACCCAGGGCCCTACCGCAACCTGAGCGCGGCCTTCCGCTACCAGGCGCCCACCACGCCCCTTGCCACCGACGGCAACAAGTCCTTCGACGTGGGCTGGCAGTGGCCGCTCAACGACCTGTGGGGCGACAAGGGCAAGGACCTCGGCCCGGGCAAGGGCCAGGGCGGCGGGCGGTGGTACGCGGTCGGCCGGCTCAACTACAGCCTGCAGGACAAGAAACTCACGGACGGCGTGCTGGGCTTCGAGTACGACGGCTGCTGCTGGATCGGGCGCGTGGTGCTGCAGCGCATCACGACCGGCACGGTGACGGCCAACACCCGCATCATGTTCCAGCTCGAATTCGTCGGGTTCTCCAGCATCGGGTCGAGCCCGATGCAGACCTTGCGGACCAACATCCAGCGCTACCAGCCCCTTCGCCAGCCCACCGAAGGGCCGAGCCGCTTCACCAATTACGACTGAGACGATTGAGCAACGCCATGAAACACATCCGTTCCATCCTGACCCTGGGCTGCCTCGCGGCACTGGCCGCGGCCTCGGGCGCGCAAGGCCTGCGTCCCGGTGGCGGCAGCGGCATCACCGACATCATGCGCGCCGGTCCCCGGCTGGCGCCGCCGGCGCCGCGCACCGCGCCTTCCACCGCCGCGCCGGTGCAGCGCGCGGCCGAATACATCGTCGCACTGGTCAATTCCGAACCGATCACCAACACCGAGGTGCAGTCGCGCGTCACGCGCCTGATCCGCGAAAACGCCGAAGCCGAGCGCGTGCCGCGCGCCGAGCTCACGCGCCTGGTGCTCGAACGCCTGATCTCCGAGCGCGCACAGCTCCAGCTGGCCAAGGAAAACGGCATCAAGGTGGACGAGGTCGCCATCGACCAGGCCGAGCAGACCGTGGCGCGGCAGAACCAGATCAGCGTCGAGGAGCTGCGCCGCCGCGTGGTGGCCGAGGGTATTTCGCAGCGCGAATTCCGCAACGACCTGCGCGACCAGCTGCTGCTCACGCGCCTGCGCGACCGCGAGGTCGAGTCCAAGGTCAAGATCAGCGACGCCGAGGCCGACGAATACCTGCGCGACCAGCGCAACGCCCCCACCAAGGACGCGGCGCTGCAGAACATCAACCTCGCGCACCTGCTGGTCGCCGTGCCCGAGAACGCCACCGAGGCGCAGGTCGCCACCTTGCAGCAGCGGGCCCAGGGCCTCGCGCAGCGCGCCCGCGCCGGCGAAGACTTCGCCAAGCTGGTGCAGGAGAACTCCGATTCGCCGGACCGCGCCAATGGTGGCGCCGTCGGCATGCGCACCGCCGACCGCTATCCGTCGCTGTTCGTCGAAGCCACGCAGTCGACGCCGGTCAACGGCATTGCCGGCCCGATCCGCTCGGGTGCGGGCTTCCACGTGCTCAAGGTGCTGGCCAAGGCCCAGCTCGGCGCCACCGACGCCACCGTGACCCAGACGCAGGTGCGCCACATCCTGCTGCTCAACGACCCGAAGCGCACCACCGCCCAGGCCGTGGCGCAGCTCGCGGAATTCAAGCGCCGCCTGCAGGCCCGCACGGCCGACTTCGCCGGCCTCGCGCGCGACAACTCGCAGGATGCGAGCGCCAAGGAGGGCGGCGACCTGGGCTGGTCGCGCCCGGGCCAGTTCGTGCCCGAGTTCGAGGAAGCCATGGACCGCCTGGCGCCGGGCCAGATCAGCGACCCGGTGGTCTCGCGCTTCGGCGTGCACCTGATCCAGGTGGTCGGCCGGCGCGAATCCAAGCTCACGCAGGCCGAGCAGCGCGAAGCCGCGCGGGCCGTGCTGCGCGAGCAGCGGGTCGAGGAAGCCTTCAGCACGTGGGTGCAGGAAACGCGCGCGCGCGCCTACGTCGAATACCGCGAGCCGCCCCAGTCCTGATGGCACACATCGCCAGGAAGCGGTTCGGGCAGCACTTCCTGTCCGACGGCGGCATCATCGATGCCATCGTGCAGGAGATCGCGCCGCAGCCCGGCGACGCCATGGTCGAGATCGGTCCGGGCCTGGCGGCGCTCACCCAGCCGCTGGTGGAGCGGCTCGGGCGCCTGACGGTCATCGAGCTCGACCGCGACCTGGCCAAGCGGCTGCGCGAGCATCCGCAGCTCGAGGTCATCGAGTCCGACGTGCTCAAGGTCGATTTCGCGGCGCTGGCCGCCAGGTTCGCGGCGCCGCTGCGCGTGGTGGGCAACCTGCCCTACAACATCTCCACGCCGATCCTGTTCCATCTGCTGGGCTTCGCACACCTGATCGCCGACCAGCACTTCATGCTGCAGAAGGAAGTGATCGACCGCATGGTCGCGCGGCCCGCCACCTCCGACTACAGCCGCCTGAGCGTGATGCTGCAGTGGCGCTACAGGATGGAAAACGTGCTGTTCGTGCCGCCCGAGAGCTTCGATCCGCCGCCGCGCGTCGACAGCGCCGTGGTGCGCATGGTGCCGCTGGCCGAGCCGCCGGCCGTGGATGCCGCCCGCCTGGGCGAGATCGTGCAGGTGGCCTTCAGCCAGCGCCGCAAGATCATGCGGCACACACTGGGCAAGTGGCTCGACGAGCACGGCTTCGCAGGCCAGTTCGATGCCCAGCGCAGGGCCGAGGAAGTGCCGGTGGCCGAATACGTCGCCCTGGCCCAAGCCGTCCCCCCGCGCCCATGAAAAAAGCCCGCCTTGGCAAAGGCGGGCTTTCGGCTTTGATTCGTGAACACCGCGGAACCGGCTTCGCCGGGCCGCAGGTGTTGTCCCCTCGAGGGGGAGGCGGCTACACGAAGCGAGCCGCTTCGGGGGTGGGCTCGTTCAGGCCGCCGCGAGCCAGTAGCCCGCGTTGAAGGGGCTGCTCATGCGCAATGCGAGCGGCGAGACGTCGACCAGTTTGTCGGTCGGCATCTTTTCGCCTTCGGGTTCCGTGCCGGCTGCCGCATTGGCGGTGTTGCCGTTGATTTCGATGCCATCGAGTGCTGCGCCGTTCGGCTGAGCCTCGTTCGCCCGTTCTGCTTGGCTGGTGTGTGCAGAACGGGCTACAGAAAAGAATAGAAGCAGCGGAACGGGACTTTCCGGTCTCCCCAGTAATCGGAGGCATCGCGGAAGATGTCGAGCAGCTGCTCGCGCGCTTCCTTGTCGAACTTGGCGTTGGCCGGGATCTGCTCGAGCACGATCACGAAGCCGGGCTGCGGGCCCGATTTATGCAACGGGTCGGTCATGCAGTCGTACAGCGCGTCGAAATTCTTGCCGAAATGCGCCGGAAAGGTGAACTGCTGGGCGATCAGGTCCAGAACGTCCTGCTTGGTCTGGGCGTTCCCCAGATTGGCGTACAGGAAGTGCTGGCCCGCGGCGTTGGCGGCTTCCTGCAGGTCGTTCACGCGGAACGCACGAATCGACTGCACGATGTTCGGGCGTACGGCACGAAGGGATAAAGTCATCTCCGCTGGTCTTTCCATAGTCATCATCATTTCTTCGGGGCGCTTCGGGGCGCCGCTCAAGTCTTTGTCATCGCTCATGGTGCAATCCGTCTGAAACTCGCGTAGTGGTCTGCCGTGTACCAGCAGGCCTCGGGTGTGGTGCGCTGTTCTCCGCCGCAGACAATGCGCCGTGCACCGCGATCGCGCGAGCCGGGCGTTGCCACCGTGTACTCGCGGTAGTGACCGCGCCGCGCGGGCGGCAAAAGACGCTCGCGGTTGCCAAATACCGTGCCGTCCTTTTCGAATCGGAAGGGGCCGCCACTCAGGATGGCTTCGTAGGTTCGCTGGCCCTGAACCGGCAGTTCGGACAGTGCAATCGATTCCTGGGCGGGCTTTCCGGTGCCGAACCATCCGCGGGCCTCGGCCCCCGTCGCCAATGCCACCAGCATCAAGCCGGTGAGCGCAAACTTAGTGACAGAGGACGTGATCGAGGCGTAAGCCGCCATGGGGCACCACAAGAAAAGAGCGGGGTTCCGAATTGGCAGCCAACCCTGGGGTTAACCCGCAAATTCAAGCCCGCGAGTGTGCACCACGCTGGCGAAAATAGCAAGCGACTGCCCAAAGTTTGAGCAGTCGCAAGGGGATCGAGTGGCGCTTTAAGTTGGCGGCCACTCTCGCCAAATGGCTTATCGCTCTGCGTTTGCGTCGGCGACTGTCAAGGCTGTCATGTTCACGATGCGCCGAACTGTTGCGCTGGCCGTGAGAATATGCACAGGTTTGGCGGCTCCGAGCAGCACCGGGCCGATCGCGATATTGCCACCGGCCGCGGTCTTGAGCAGGTTGTAGGAAATATTGGCCGCGTCGATGTTCGGGAAAACCAGCAGGTTGGCGTCGCCCGCCAGCGCGCTGTGCGGCATGACGATCGCGCGCTGCTTGCTGTCGAGCGCCACGTCGCCGTGCATTTCGCCGTCCACCTCGAGCCAGGGCGCCTGCACGCGCAAGAGGTCGAGCGTCTTGCGCATCTTGACCGCGCTGGGCTCGTTGCTGGTGCCGAAGTTCGAATGCGACAGCAGCGCGGCCTTGGGCTTGAGGCCGAAGCGCATCATTTCCTCGGCCGCCATGGTCGTGATCTCGGCCAGTTCCTCGGGCGAGGGGTCGTAGTTGACGTGGGTGTCGACCAGGAACACCTGGCGGTCAGGCAAGAGCAGGCCGTTCATGCAGGCGTACACCGGCACGTCCTGCGGCGTGCTTTCGCAGCCGCCGGGGCGCTTGCCGATCACCTGGTCGATGTAGTGCAGGTGGATCAGCGTGGTGCCCCAGGTGCCGCAGATCATGCCGTCGACCTCGTCCTTGTGCAGCAGCATGGCGCCGATCAGCGTCAGGCGGCGGCGCATCTCGATCTTGGCGGTCTGCACCGTCTGGCCCTTGCGCTCGGTCATGCGGTGGTAGGTCTGCCAGAAGTCGCGGTAGCGGTGGTCCTGCTCGACGTTGACCACGTCGTAGTCGAGCTCTTCCTTCAGCCGCAGGCCGAACTTCTCGATGCGCTGCGCGATGATGGCCGGGCGGCCGATCAGCGTGGGGCGCGCAATGCCTTCGTCGACCACGATCTGGGCGGCGCGCAGCACGCGCTCTTCCTCGCCCTCGCAATAGGCCACGCGCTTCTTCTGCGCCCGCTTGGCGGCGTCGAAGATCGGCTTCATCGTGGTGCCCGAGGCGTAGACGAAGCTCTGCAGGCGGTCGCGGTAGGCGTCCATGTCCTTGATCGGGCGCGAGGCCACGCCGCTCTCCTCGGCGGCCTTGGCCACCGCGGGCGCGATCTTCATCATGAGGCGCGGATCGAAGGGCTTCGGAATCAGGTATTCAGGCCCGAAAGTCAGCTTTTCGCCGACGTAGGCGGCAGCGACGCGCTCGCTCTGCTCGGCCTGGGCGAGATCGGCAATCGCGCGCACCGCGGCAATTTCCATCTCGTCGGTGATCGTGGTGGCGCCCGAATCGAGCGCGCCGCGGAAGATGTACGGGAAGCACAGGACGTTGTTGACCTGGTTCGGGTAGTCGGTGCGGCCGGTGGCCATGATCACGTCGGGGCGCACCGCATGGGCGTCCTCGGGAGCGATTTCCGGGTTCGGGTTGGCCAGCGCGAAGATCACGGGCTTGGGCGCCATCTTGGCCACCATGGCGGGCTTGAGCACACCGCCGGCCGACAGGCCCAGGAACACGTCGGCGCCCTCGATCACCTCGGCCAGCGTGCGCGCCGTGGTTTTCTGCATGTACTGGCGCTTGTCGTCGTCCATGAGCTCTTCGCGGCCTTCGTAGACCACGCCGGCCAGGTCGGTCACGAACACGTTCTCGCGCCGGAGGCCCACCTTGAGCAGCAGGTTCAGGCAGGCCAGCGCCGCGGCGCCCGCGCCCGAGGTGACCAGCTTGACCTCGCTGATGTCCTTGCCCGCCACCTTGAGGCCGTTGAGCATGGCCGCCGCCACGGTGATGGCCGTGCCGTGCTGGTCGTCGTGGAACACCGGGATCTTCATGCGCTTGCGCAGCTCGCGCTCGACGTAGAAGCAGTCGGGGGCCTTGATGTCCTCCAGGTTGATGGCGCCGAAGGTGGGCTCCAGCGCGGCGATCACCTCGACCAGCCTGGCCGGGTCCTTCTCGTCGATCTCGATGTCGAACACGTCGACGCCGGCGAACTTCTTGAACAGCACGCCCTTGCCTTCCATCACCGGCTTGGAGGCCAGCGGGCCGATGTCGCCCAGGCCGAGCACGGCGGTGCCGTTGGTGATCACCGCCACCAGGTTGCCGCGCGCCGTGTACTTGAAGGCGTTGGCCGGGTCCTTGACGATCTCTTCGCAGGGCGCGGCCACGCCGGGCGAATAGGCCAGCGACAGGTCGCGCTGGTTGATCATCTGCTTGGTGGCGGCAATGGCAATCTTGCCCGGCACCGGAAGCTCGTGGTACTCGAGGGCGGCGCGCCGCAGTTCGGCGCGCTTGTCTTCGGGCGTGGGGGTCGATGAGGTCGTCGAATCGGACATGGGCCGTTGCTCCTGGTGGCGCTTCTTCTGGGGGCGCCGATTGTAGACCTCGGCCCGCGGCGCCATAGGCCGCATGGCGCAGATCGGCCCTGCCGAAAGCGCGCAGACCCGTCAAGACGATGTGGCAATATGCGCAATCCGGAAAAAAACCGACGAGGAGCAGCCATGGCCCTGATGGATTTCATCAAGAAACAGTTCATCGACATCATCCAGTGGACCGAGACCGGCGACGGCACGCTGGCCTGGCGCTTCCCGATGGCGGAGATGGAAATCCAGAACGGCGCCTCGCTCACCGTGCGCGAGTCGCAGGTGGCGGTGTTCGTCAACGAAGGCCAGGTGGCCGACGTGTTCGGCCCGGGCATGTACAAGCTCACGACGCAGACGCTGCCCGTGCTCACGTACCTGAAGAACTGGGACAAGCTGTTCGAGTCCCCGTTCAAGAGCGACGTCTACTTCTTCAGCACGCGCCAGCAGGTCGACCAGAAGTGGGGCACGCCGCAGCCCATCACCATCCGCGACAAGGACTTCGGCGCCGTGCGCCTGCGCGCCTTCGGCAACTACAGCTTCCGCATCGGCGATGCCAAGCTGTTCCACACCGAGATCTCGGGCACGCGCGACATCTACGGCGTGGCCGACCTCGACGGCCAGCTGCGCGGGCTGGTGCTGCAGAACATCAGCAACGCCATCGCGTCCAGCGGCGTGCCGTTCCTGGACCTTGCCGCCAACCAGATCCAGTTCGCCCAGGCGCTGGCGGCCCAGCTGGTGCCCGAGTTCGAGAAGATCGGCATCAAGCTCGAGAACATCACGGTCCAGAACGTCTCGCTGCCCGAAGAACTGCAGAAGATCCTCGACCAGAAGATCGGCATGGGCATGGTCGGCAACGACATGGGCAAGTTCATGCAGTACCAGACCGCGCAGGCCATTCCCAAGTTCGCCGAAGGCGCGGGCGGCGGCAGCGGCATCGCGGGCGATGCCATGGGCCTGGGCGCCGGCGTGGCGCTCGGCCAGGTGCTGGCGCAGAACCTCGCGCAAGGGCTGAGCCCGGGCGCGGCGGCACAGGCGGCCGCAACCCAGCAGCAGCCGGCCGTGGCCGTGGTGAGCCCGGCCGACGTGATGACCACGCTCGAGAAGCTCGGCGAGCTCAAGACCAAGGGCATCCTCACGCAGGAAGAGTTCGACGCCAAGAAGGCGGAACTGCTCAAAAAGCTGGTCTAAGCACCGGCAATGGCTGAGCAAGCAGGCGCCCAGCGCGCCTACCGTGCGCCCTGCCCTGGCTGCGGCGCACCGGTCGAATTCAGGTCCGCGCAATCGGCCTTCGCCGTTTGCCCCTACTGCCAGAGCACCGTCGTGCGCCAGGGCGAGACGCTCGCGCGCGTCGGCAAGATGGCGGAGCTGTTCGACGACTTCAGCCCGCTGCAGCTGTTTGCCGCGGGCCGCATCCAGAACCAGCCGTTCACCATCGTCGGCCGGCTGCAATACAGCAACCCCGGCGGGCGCTGGACCGAGTGGATCGCCGCGCTGGACGGCGACCGCACCGGCATCCTGAGCGAGGACAACGGCGCCTACGTGTTCGCGCTGCCCTTCGAGCTGCAGCGCGCCGCGCCGCCGCCCACGGACCTGCGCGTGGGCGCCACCAGCGCATTCAACGGCCAGAGCTACACCGTCTCGTCCAACGAGCAGGTGGCGCTGCTGTCCGCCCAGGGCGAACTGCCGCATCTGCCCGAGCTGGGCCGCCCCTTCCCGATGGTCGAGCTGCGCAGCGACAAGGGACTGGTGCTCAGCATCGACTACGGCACCGAGCCGCCGGGCGCCTACCTGGGCCGCTCGGTGCAGCTGGAGGACCTGCAGCTCACCGGCCTGCGCGACGAATCCGCCAAGGACGAAAAAGGCCGCGCCTTCAATTGCCCGAATTGCGGCGCGCCCGTCACCGTCAACCTGGCCGACAGCAAGAGCATCACCTGCGGCTCGTGCAACAGCATCATCGACCTGTCGCAGGGCATCGGCGGCGAGCTGAAGCACGCGGCGCAGGACGAGCCCGTGCGCCCGCTCATTCCCATCGGCAGCACCGGCCAGCTGCAGGGCGCGCAATGGCAGGTGGTGGGCTTCCAGCACCGCATGGGCGTGGAGCCCGGCGACGACGAGCACTTTGGCTGGAACGAATACCTGCTGTACAACAAGAAGCGCGGCTTCAGCTTCCTGGTCGATGCCGAGGACGGCTGGAGCATGGTCAAGCCGACCACCGGCGCGCCGGTGATGGCCGAGAACGGCAGCAGCGCGAGCTACCTGGGCAAGCGCTACACGCAGCAATACGCCTACAACGCCGAGACCACCTACGTGGCGGGCGAGTTCTACTGGCAGGTGGAGCGCGGCCAGAAAACCTTCAACCGCGATTTCGCGAGCGGCAACGCGCTGCTGTCGATGGAGCGCTCGGCCAACGAGCTGACCTGGTCCTCGGGCAGCAAGCTCGACAGCGGCCTGGTGTCCGCCGCCTTCAAGCTCGACGACAAGAAGGACATGTTCGCGCGCGGCGATGCGCTGCCGGTCAGCGCCGCATCGGGCCTGGGCTGCGGCACCATCATCCTCATCGTGATCGTCATCATCGTGCTGCTGGTCATCCTGAGCACCTGCAGCGGTGGCTCGTCCGGCGGGTCGCGCAGCTACGGCGGCTCCTACGGCGGCTATTCGAGCGGCGGCGGCCACAAATGAACAAGCGCAACATGGCTTCGCGCTGATGTCACCCACTACTGCAACTACGACTGGAGGTCCCCATGGGATTTGAATGGCTGAAACCGGGCGTGGTCCTCGGATCGCTCGTGTATGCGCTGCTTGGCGTGCTGATCTTCTGGCTCTGCTTCCTCATCATCGACAAGCTCACGCCCTACGACCTGTGGGGTGAGATCGTCGAGAAGCAGAACGTGGCGCTGGGCCTGGTGGTGGCCGCCATGAGCCTCGGCATCTGCGTCATCGTCGCCGCAGCGATCCATTGAGCGGGGAGGCGGCCGTGTCCGCGCATTCCGCCGATGCGCGCGGGCCGCAGCCGGTCGAGATCGCGCTGCTGGCCAGCGTGTTCGTGGTCGCGGCCTGCGGGCTGGTCTACGAGCTGACCGCGGCCGCGCTGAGCTCGTACCTGCTCGGCGACTCGGTGCTGCAGTTCAGCACCATCATCGGCACCTACCTGTTCGCGATGGGCGTGGGCTCATGGCTCTCGCGCTTCTTCGAGCGCCAGCTGCCGGCGCACTTCCTGCGCATCGAACTGCTCGTGGCGCTGGTCGGCGGCGCGCTGCCGGCCATTCTTTTCCTTGCGAACGCCTACGTGCCCGGCGCGTTCCGCCTGCTGCTCTACGGGCTCGTGGTGGTGGTCGGCACGCTCGTGGGGCTCGAGATCCCGCTGGTGATGCGCATCCTCAAGCGCAACATCCAGCTCAAGAACCTGGTGTCGCAGGTGCTCACCTTCGACTACCTCGGCGCGCTGGCGGTGTCGGTGGCCTTTCCGCTCATCCTGGTGCCGCAGCTGGGCATGATCCGCACCGGCCTCTTGTTCGGCATCATGAATGCCGCCGTGGCCGTGTGGGCGCTGTGGCTGTTCCGCCATGAGCTGCGCCGCATCGGCGCGCATGCGCTGGCCTGCCTGCTGGCGCTGGCCGCGCTGGTCGGCGCCTTCGCCGGGGCCGGCCACATCACCACGCTGGCCGAGGACAAGTTCTACCAGGACCGCATCGTGTTCAGCGCCACCTCGCCCTACCAGCGCATCGTGGTCACGCGCGGGCAGCTCGGGCACCGGCTGTTCCTGAACGGCAACCTGCAGTTCGCCGAGCGCGACGAGTACCGCTACCACGAGGCGCTCGTCCATCCGGTGATGGCTGCGCAGGGCGCACCGAAGAAGGTCGCGGTGCTCGGCGGCGGCGACGGCATGGCGGTGCGCGAGATCCTGAAATATCCCTCGGTCGAATCGGTCACGCTGGTGGAGCTCGATCCGAACATGACCCAGCTTTTCACAACGCACGAAACGCTGGCGGCGCTCAACGGCCATTCGCTCTCGTCGCCGAAGGTGAAGATCGTCAATACCGATGCGTTCCAGTGGCTGCAGCAGCCTGGGGATATTTTTGATGTGATCGTGGTGGACTTTCCCGACCCCACCAACTTCGCGATCGGCAAGCTCTACACCAACAGCTTCTATGCGCTGCTCGAGAAGCGCCTCTCGGCGAGCGGCTACGCGGTGGTCCAGACCACTTCGCCGCTGGTCGCGCGCAAGAGCTACTGGACCGTGGCGGCAACCATCGAATCGGTCGGCCTGCAGGCGACGCCCTACCACGCGCATGTGCCGAGCTTCGGCGAATGGGGCTACATCATCGCGAGCCGGCGGCCGTACCGCATGCCCGATGCGCTGCCTTCGGGCCTGCGTTTTCTCTCGCCTTCCACCTTGCCGCTGATGTTCGACTTTCCGCTCGACATGGCGCGCGTGCCGGCCGAAGTGAACCGGCTGTCGAACCAGACCCTTGTCACCACCTACGAGCAGGAGTGGGGCAAGGTGATCACGACGCACTAGGGTCTGTTAACGCTATGCAAGGGGTCGCGAAGCTCGCCACAGCCCGCCCATCAAGGCGCGTGACGCCGTGCGTGCGTGCGCACGCACAAGGAGCGCAACGCCGAGGGGCGGGCTGTGGCGAGCTTCCCTGCGGGTTGCTTCGCCAAGGGGCCGTCTGCGGCGTTGCCCGCGCTTGCAAGGCCAAAGCCTTGCTGCGCCCGGGCGCCTTGCAGCCAGCCCCTTGGCGAAGCAACGCGATCCCCTTCCATAGCGTCAACAGGCCCTAGGTCCGGACATGCAGCGGCGCGATTTCCTCGGCGTGGCCGGTGCGGCGGGTGCCCTTGCGCTCTCCGGCTGCGAGGCCCCGCCGCCGCCCATCGAAGGCGGCTTCACCGGCATCGACGTGGCGCGCGGCCATGCGCTGCGCGATGGCGCGCTCAAGGGCCCGTCTCCGGCAACCGTCAAGCGCACGCGCGTGGTGATCGCCGGTGGCGGTGTCGCAGGCCTCGCCGCCGCGCGCGCACTGCGGCTCGCGGGCGTCGAGGACTTCGTGCTGCTCGAGCTCGAGGATGCGGCAGGCGGCAATGCGCGCGGCGGCATGGTCAGCGGCATTGCCTGTCCGCTCGGCGCGCACTACCTGCCGACGCCCGGCGACGATGCGCGCGAAGTGCAGGACCTGCTCGAGGAACTCGGCCTGCGCCGGCGCGTGGCGGGCCGCTGGGAATACGACGAGCGCCACCTCTGCCACAGCCCGCAGGAGCGGCTGTTCTTCCGCGGCGAATGGCAGGAAGGCCTGCTGCCCGTGCACGGCGTGGGCGCCGAGACGCATGCGCAGTACCGCAAGTTCGCGCAGCGCATCGACACGCTGCAGCATGCGGCGCACTTCGTCATTCCCACGCTCAAGGCCGACGTCACGCCCGAGCTGCTGGCGCTCGATGCCGTGAGCTTCGCGAACTGGCTCGACAGCGAGGGCTTCGGCGATGCGCAGCTGCGCTGGTACCTCGACTACTGCTGCCGCGACGACTACGGCGCGGGCATCGAGGAAGTCTCGGCCTGGGCCGGCATCCACTACTTCGCGAGCCGGCACGGCTTTCACGCGCCGGGCTCGTCGGGCAGCAGCGCCGATTCGAATGCCGAGCGCGACGGCGTGCTGACCTGGCCAGAGGGCAACGGCTGGCTCACGAAGCGGCTGGCCGGGCCGCTCGGCGATCGCCTGCACACGGGCCAGGCCGTCACGCGCATTGCCGAGCTGCGCGGCGGCGTCGAGGTCGACGCATGGGACGCCGCGTCCAAATCATGGGTGCGCTGGCAGGCCGAGCGCTGCATCGTCGCGCTGCCGGTGTTCATCGCCGCGCGCGTGGTCGAGAACGCGCCGCAGGTGTTGAGGAACGCCGCCGCGCAGCTGCGCTATGCCCCCTGGCTCGTGGCCAACGTGCACCTGCGCGGGCCGCTCGCCGACCGCCCCGGCGCCGCGCCGAGCTGGGACAACGTGATCCACGGCACGCGCGGCCTCGGCTATGTCGATGCGCGCCATCAGACGCTCGACCCCACGCCGCGCGGCACCGTGCTGAGCTGGTACCGCCCGCTCGGCCCGAGCCGCCATGACGGCGCCGACGGCCGCCGCCTGCTGCTCGACCGCCCCTGGACCGGCTGGCGCGACGACCTGCTCGCCGAACTCTCGGTGCCGCATCCCGATCTGCCTGCGCTCGCGACGCGCATCGAGATCACGCGCTACGGCCACGCCATGTCGATCCCGCGGCCGGGGCTGCTCGCGCAGATCGGCGCGCAGCGCATGCCGCCGGACGCGGCGCACCGTGGCCGCGTCGTCGCGGGACGGCTTTCGTTCGCGCATGCCGACTGGTCGGGCTACTCGATCTTCGAGGAGGCGTTCACGCGCGGGCACGTCGCGGGCGCGGCGCTGGGCTGAAGCCGCAGGGGCCTGCCGGCCATGTCATGGCCGCGTCACGCGTGGCCGGCATGGTCTCGCGTTTCGACACGGAACCTCTCTTTCCCAATGACGCGTCCTGCCTCTTTCATTTCTTCTTTCATCGCGCTGGCCGCCGCGCTCGCCTGCGGCCATGCCGCTGCACAGACCGCCTTCCCCGCCACGCTCGCGGGCCACGCCGTGCTGCCCGCGCAAAGCTTCGTCGCTGCGCCCAAGGACGCGCCCGCCGACCTGCAGGTGAGCGGCAAGTTCACCTCGGGCAAGCGCGTGGAGGCGGTGGGCACCATCGAAGGCCTCTCCGGCGGGCGCGGCACCGGCGTCTCGCTGCCCTTCAAGGGCCAGCCGCTGCAGGGCCACTCGGGCATCAAGAAGATGGACGACGGCACGTTCTGGATCCTCACCGACAACGGCGCCGGCGCCAAGGCCAACTCGCCCGACTTCATGCTCTACCTGAACCACTACAAGGTGGACTTCAAGAGCGGCAGGTTCAACCGCCTGAACACCATCTTCCTTCACGACCCGGACAAGAAGGTGCCGTTCCGCATCGTCCATGAAGGCACGAAGCAGCGCTACCTGACCGGCTCCGACTTCGACCCCGAGAGCTTCCAGTTTGCCGGCGGCGCGTTGTGGATCGGCGAGGAGTTCGGCCCCTTCCTGATCAAGGCCGATCTGAAGGGCAAGGTGCTCGCGGTGTTCGACACCGAGGTCGACGGCAAGGCCGTGCGCTCGCCCGACCATCCGGCGCTCACCACGTCGGGCGCGCCGGGCGGCACGGTCGATTTCCAGGTCAAGCGCTCCAAGGGCTTCGAAGGCATGGCGGCCTCGAAGGACGGCAGCAGGCTCTACGCGCTGCTCGAAGGCCCGGTGTGGAACGCCGAGGCCAAGGACTACGAACGTGTCGACGGCAAGGAAGCGCTGCGCGTGCTGGAGTTCGACGTGGCGTCTGAAAAATGGACCGGCCGCCACTGGAAGTACCCGCTCGAAGCCAACGGCCACGCCATCGGCGACTTCAACATGATCGACGCGACCACAGCGCTGGTCATCGAGCGCGACAATGGCGAAGGCACCAGCGACAAGGCCTGCCCCGAAGGCCAGAAGCGCAGCGACTGCTTCCACGACATCGCCAGGTTCAAGCGCGTCTACAAGATCGAGCTGAGCGATGCCAACGTGGGCGGCGCGGTGCGCAAGATCGGCTACATCGACCTGCTGAACATCGCCGACCCGGCCAGGCTCGCGCGCAAGCCGCTGAACGACGGCGTGCTCAAGTTCCCGTTCTTCACGATCGAGAACGTCGACGTGGTCGATGCCACGCACATCGTGGTGGGCAACGACAACAACCTGCCGTTCTCCAGCAGCCGCGAGCCCAACAAGGCGGACGACAACGAGCTGGTGCTGCTCGAAGCCGGCGCGCTGCTGCAGGCCAGGTAGGCGGCGCCGGCGCGAGCCGCCGGCGGAAGCGCGTCCTCATAATCCGCGCATGTCCCCCGAACTGCTCCCCGCGATCGCCGCCTTCGCACGCATTGCGCACCACGCCAGCTTCACGCGGGCGGCGCAAGAGCTGGGCGTATCGCCCTCGGCCCTGTCGCAGACCGTGCGCACGCTCGAGGCCCGGCTGGGCGTGCGCCTGCTCGACCGCACCACGCGGCGCGTCGGCGTGACCGAGCTGGGCCAGCAATTGCTCAAGGGCGCGCAGCCGGCGCTGGCCGCGCTCGCGCAGGCGGTCGAAGGCCTCGACGAGGCGCGCGACAAGCCGGCCGGGCTGCTGCGCCTGAACGTCGCGCGCGTGTCGGCCGAATTGCTGCTGAACCCGCACTTCGCGGACTTTGCCGAGGCCTATCCCGACATCACGCTGGAGCTGGTCTGCGACAACCGCATGATCGAACTGGTCGAAGGCGGCTTCGATGCCGGCATCCGGCTTGGCGAAAGCCTGGCGCAGGACGTGGTGGCCCTGCCGGTGGGTGGGCCGCAGCGCATGGTGACCCTCGCGTCGCCGCGCTACCTGGCGGGGCGCAGGCCACCGAAGACGCCCGAGGACCTGCGCGAGCACCAGTGCCTGAACTACCGCCTGACCACGGGCAGCCTCTATCGCTGGGAATACGCGCAGGACGGCCGCGTGCTCGATGTCGAAGTGGCCGGGCCGCTGATCAGCAACGACGGCGACGTGCTGCTGGCCGCCGCGCGCGACGGCGCGGGCATCATGGTGGCCTTCGAAGGCATGGTGCGCGGCGACCTGGAAAGCGGCCGCATGGTGCCGCTGCTCGAGCCCTGGTGGCCCACCTTTCCGGGCTTCTACCTGTACCACCCGAGCCGCGCGCAGATGCCGCGCAAGCTCAGGGTGTTCATCGACTTCCTGCAGGCGCGGCATGCGCCGCCGCCGGTGTCGCAGCGCGCCGTCAAGCTCGCATCAGTGCCTCGATCTCGTCCGCCTTCACCGGCACGCCGCGCGAAATGAGTTCGCAGCCGGTGGCCGTGACGATCGCGTCGTCCTCGATGCGGATGCCGATGTTGTGGAACTGCTCGGGCACGCCCTCGGCGGGGCGCACGTAGATGCCGGGCTCCAGCGTCAGCACCATGCCGGGATGCAGGATGCGGCTCGGCCGGTTCTTGATGACTTCGTTGGACAGCGGGTCCTTGCGCTCGCTGACCTCGCCCACCTGCGTGGGCTCCACGTAGCTGCCGCAGTCGTGCACGTCCATGCCGAGCCAGTGGCCGGTGCGGTGCATGTAGAACTGGAAGTAGGCGCGCGAGTCGATCACGTCGTCGACGCTGCCCACCTTGCTGGCATCGAGCAGGCCGAGGTCGAGCATGCCCTGCGCCAGCACCTTGACGGCCGCATCGTGCGGATCGTTGAAGCGGTTGCCGGCCCTGGTGGCCGCGGCCGAGGCGTCCTGGCTGGCCAGCACCAGGTCGTACAGCGCGCGCTGCGGCCCGCTGAACTTGCCGTTGGCGGGGAAGGTGCGGGTGATGTCGCTGGCGTAGCCGTCGAGCTCGCAGCCCGCGTCGATCAGCACCAGCTCGCCGCTGCGCACCGGCGCTGCGTCGGCGCGGTAGTGCAGCACGCAGGCATTGGCGCCCGCGGCCACGATGGAGCCGTAGGCCGGGTACTGCGATCCGCCCAGGCGGAACTCGTGCAGCAGCTCGGCGTCGAGGTGGTACTCGCGCACGTCCTTGCCTTCACGCAGCATGCGCGCCGACAGCTGCATCGCGCGGACGTGGGCGCGCGCGCTGATCTGCGCGGCGCGCCGCATGATGTCCTGCTCGTGCGCGTCCTTCACCAGGCGCATTTCGTCGAGCGGGCCGCACAGGTCGTGCAGTTCCTCGGGGCACAGCGCGCCGTAGCGCACGCGCGCGCGCACCGATTGCAGCCAGCCGTCGACGCGGGTTTCCAGGCCCTTGTGGATCGCGAACGGAAACCACACGGTCGACTTGTTCTCGAGCAGCTTCGGCAGCCGGGCGTCGAGCTCGCTGACCGAAAAGGCCTCGTCCACGCCAAGCGCCGCGGGGGCCGCGTCGGGGCCCAGGCGATAGCCGTCCCAGATCTCGCGCTCCAGGTCCTTGGGCGCGCAGAACAGCATGCTGCGGCCGTCGCCCGCGAGCACCAGCCAGGCGTTGGGTTCGGTGAAGCCGGTCAGGTAGTAGAAGTAGCTGTCGTGCCGGAACAGGAAGTCGCTGTCGCGGTTGCGCTGGCGCTCGGGCGCGGTCGGGACGATGGCGATGCCGTCCTTGCCCAGTTGCGAGGCGAGGCGCGCGCGGCGCTCGGCGTAGATCCTGTTGTCTTCTGAGGTCATCTTGGCGTGTTCAGTTGAAGAAGCCGTTCGGGCGTTCCCACATCGGTCCAGGGACCGGCATAGAGCTCGGCGCTCACGCGTTCATTGTCCATCGCGGCGCGCAGGATCGGGGCCAGCGGGGCTTTGGCGCCCGCCGGGTTGCCGGCCGGGATGCCGCAGTAAGGCGGCGCGAAGAGTGCGGCCCGGTAGAGGCCGATGGTCGAGAAGGTGTATTTCTCGGCTGCCTGGTTCAGTGCGAGCCCGTCGGCCGAAAGACCGAAGTCGCCCTTGAGGTTGTGCGCCGGGTTCGGCACCAGCCACAGGTGCGCCAGCTTGCCGCTGGCCGCGAAGCGGTCCACCGAGGCCTGCGTGAAGGCGAAATCCGGCGCGAACACGTCGCCGGCCGCCACCCAGAAAATCTCGCCCAGTTGCGGCAGGGCGCGCACGATGCCGCCGGCCGTCTCGAGCGCTTCGCCGAAGTCATGGCCTTCGTCGGAGTATGAAATCGATAGCGCAGGATGCCCATCCAGCAAGGCATTGAGGCCGAAGCGGCTGGAGATCTTCTCGCCGAGCCAGGCGGTGTTGACCACCAGTTCGGTGAAGCCGCCGGCGGCCAGTGCCTCCATCGGCCACTGCATCAGCGGCTTGCCGTGCACTTCGAGCAGCGGCTTGGGCAGGCTGTCGGTCAGCGGCCGCATGCGCTCGCCGCGGCCGGCGGCCAGGATCATCGCCCGCACCGCAGAAGAAGAAGGCTTCAAGCCGCCACCTTGCCGCGCAACAGCTCGTTGCGTTCGCTGTGGCCGGGCTTGAACAGAGAGACCAGGCATTCCATCAGCGCATGCGCCTTGGCCGAATGGTCGCCGCCGAAGTTGCACACGTAGACGTCGAGCGTGGCGCCGCGCTGTTCGGGCCAGGTGTGGATGCACAGGTGCGATTCGGCCAGCAGCACGGTGGCCGTGACGCCGCCCGGCCCTTGCGGCGTGGCCGGAAAGCCGTGGACCAGCTTGCCCACCGGCTGCAGCCCGGCGGCCGTTGCCGCCTTGAGGCAGACGGCGCCGAGCGCCTCCTTGTCGGTGAGCCATTGCATGGCGCATTGGCAGTCGTGGAGATCGGCGGTGAGGTGCAGCCCGTGCATGGGTGGCAACTCTAGCAGCCCGGGTGTCGCCAAAGAGCATCAGTGGGGTGTTCTGGCCGCTGCGGGAGGGGGTTGGAGCGAGGCCGGTAAAATCGCGGGTTCCCCCTAATCCACATTCCCCGAAAGCCCACCGCCCATGGCAAACCAAGCCCTGATGGCCAACGCGATTCGCGCGCTGGCCATGGATGCCGTCCAACAAGCAAACTCCGGCCATCCGGGCGCACCGATGGGCATGGCCGACATGGCCGTCGCACTCTGGGGCGAACACCTGCGCTACAACCCCGCGAACCCGCACTGGTTCGACCGCGACCGCTTCGTGCTGTCGAACGGCCACGCCTCGATGCTGCTGTATTCGGTGCTGCACCTCACGGGCTACGACCTGCCCATCAGCGAGCTCAAGAACTTCCGCCAGCTGCACAGCAAGACCGCGGGCCACCCCGAGGTCGACGTGACCCCCGGCGTGGAAACCACCACCGGCCCGCTGGGCCAGGGCATCACCAATGCCGTGGGCTTTGCGCTGGCCGAGAAGCTGCTCGCGGCCGAGTTCAACCGCAAGGACCACGCGATCGTCGACCACCACACCTACGCCTTCCTGGGCGACGGCTGCATGATGGAAGGCATCAGCCATGAAGCCTGCGCGCTGGCCGGCGCCTGGCACCTGAACAAGCTGATTGCGCTGTACGACGACAACGGCATCAGCATCGACGGCCAGGTCAAGCCCTGGTTCATCGACAACACCGAAGAGCGCTTCAAGGCCTACGGCTGGAACGTGATCGGCCCGATCGACGGCAACGACGCCAAGGACGTGTCCAAGGCCATCGCCAAGGCCAAGAAGGAAGATTCGAAGCCCACCCTCATCATCTGCAAGACGCAGATCGGCAAGGGCAGCCCGAACCGCGCCAACACCGCCAAGGCCCATGGCGAGCCGCTGGGCGCCGACGAAATCGCGCTCACCCGCGCCGCGCTGAACTGGCCGTACGCGGCCTTCGAAGTGCCGCAGGAGGCGTATGCCGACTGGAACCACAAGGAAGAAGGCGCCAAGGCCGAAGCCGCCTGGAACGACCGCTTCGACGCCTACGCCAAGGCCTACCCCGGCCTGGCCGCCGAGTTCACCCGCCGCATGAAGGGCGAGCTGCCGAAGAACTTCCACCAGGTGGCGTTCGACACCGTGGTCGCCGCCCACACCAAGGGCGAAACCGTGGCCAGCCGCAAGGCCAGCCAGCTCGCGCTCGAGGCCTTCACCGCCGCGCTGCCCGAAATGCTCGGCGGCAGCGCCGACCTCACGGGCTCCAACCTCACCAACACCAAGAGCACCGCCGCGCTGCGCTTCGACGCCAAGACCGGCGCCGTGGTGCTGAATGCACCAATCGCGACGCAGTCCCCGCAAGGCGCGGAAGACGAAGCCTCGCAGGGCGCAGCCGTCGAGCCGCCGCACGGCGAGATCGGCCGCCACATCAACTACGGCGTGCGCGAGTTCGGCATGGCGGCCATCATGAACGGCATTGCGCTGCACGGCGGCTTCATTCCCTACGGCGGCACCTTCCTGACCTTCAGCGACTACAGCCGCAACGCCATCCGCATGGCCGCGCTCATGAAGCGCCGCGTGGTGCACGTGTTCACGCACGACTCCATCGGCCTGGGCGAAGACGGCCCCACGCACCAGTCGATCGAGCATGCCGCCTCGCTGCGCCTGATTCCCAACCTCGACGTCTGGCGCCCGGGCGACACCGCCGAAACCGCCGTGGCCTGGGCCGTGGCGCTGCAGAACCAGTCGCGCCCCACGGCGCTGCTCCTGAGCCGCCAGAACATCGCCTATGCGCCCAAGGGCGACCTCGGCGACATCAGCCGCGGCGCCTACGTGCTGTCGGAGCCCGAAGCCGTCGGCCTCAAGAGCAAGAAGACCGCCGCCGTCATCATCGCGACCGGCTCCGAAGTGCAGCTGGCGCTGGCCGCGCAGAAACTGCTGGCCGAAAAGAAGATTGCCGTGCGCGTGGTGTCGATGCCCTCGACCACCACCTTCGACCGCCAGGACGTGGCCTACAAGAAGGCCGTGCTGCCCAAGAAGCTGCCGCGCATCGCGGTGGAAATGGGCTGCACCGGCGGCTGGTGGAAGTACGGCTGCGCGGCCGTCGTGGGCATCGACAGCTACGGCGAGTCGGCACCGGCACCGGCGCTGTTCAAGCACTTCGGCTTCACGGCCGAGAACGTTGCCGCCACGGTCGAAGCCGCCCTGCGCGGCTGAGCCCGGCGAGGCGTTTTTCCTTTCTGTCCGACCACAAGTTTTTCAACCTTAGGAGCAAATCAGATGGCTATCAAACTCGGTATCAATGGCTTCGGTCGCATCGGTCGCAACGTGCTGCGCGCAGCGGTGCAGAACTTCAAGAACGACATCGAGATCGTCGCCATCAACGACCTGCTCGAGCCCGACTACCTGGCCTACATGCTCCAGTACGACTCGGTGCATGGCCGCTTCAAGGGCGAAGTCACGGTGGAAGGCAACACGCTGATCGTCAACGGCAAGAAGATCCGCCTCACGCAGGAGCGCGATCCCGCGCAGCTGAAGTGGAACGAAGTCGGCGCCGACATCGTGCTCGAATCCACCGGCCTCTTCCTCACCAAGGAAACCTGCCAGAAGCACCTCGACGCGGGCGCCAAGAAGGTGATCATGTCGGCGCCGTCGAAGGACGACACTCCCATGTTCGTCTACGGCGTGAACGACAAGAAGTACGCCGGCGAAGCCATCGTCAGCAACGCCAGCTGCACCACCAACTGCCTGGCGCCACTGGCCAAGGTGCTGAACGACAAGTGGGGCATCAAGCGCGGCCTGATGACCACCGTGCACGCCGCCACCGCCACGCAGAAGACCGTCGACGGCCCGAGCAACAA
Source organism: Variovorax sp. 01N425 (assembly GCF_056399465.1). Taxonomy (NCBI): domain Bacteria; kingdom Pseudomonadati; phylum Pseudomonadota; class Betaproteobacteria; order Burkholderiales; family Comamonadaceae; genus Variovorax; species Variovorax sp. 01N425. Next base: position 238,144 of record NZ_JBFTRJ010000002.1, read on the forward strand.
GGACTGGCGCGGCGGCCGCGGCATCCTGGAAAACATCATTCCGTCGAGCACCGGCGCTGCCAAGGCCGTGGGCGTGGTGATTCCCGAGCTCAACAAGAAGCTCACGGGCATGAGCTTCCGCGTGCCGACCTCCGACGTGTCGGTGGTCGACCTCACGGTGGAGCTCGAGAAGGAAGCCACCTACAAGGAAATCTGCGCCGAGATGAAGTCGCAGAGCGAAGGCGCGCTCAAGGGCGTGCTGGGCTACACCGAGGACAAGGTGGTGGCCACCGACTTCCGCGGCGACCCGCGCACCTCGATCTTCGACGCCGAAGCCGGCATTGCGCTGGACGGCACCTTCGTGAAGCTCGTGAGCTGGTACGACAACGAATGGGGCTACTCGAACAAGTGCCTGGAGATGGTGAAGGTCGTGGCGAAGTAAAAAGCTTCGCGGCTCCGACAACAAGAACGCGCCCGAGGGCGCGTTTTTTCATGGGCGAGCACCGGGCGTTTCAGCGCAGCTTCTCGTTCCTGCGGATCTCGCTGCTGAGCTGCGACGTCAGCCGCGTGGCGGCGCGGCGGGCGGCGAGCCCGTAGTCGCCATTGAACTCGCCGAACTCCGCCGTGCCGTTGCCGACCGCGCGCACCCGCGTGAGCTCGGCGCCGGCGGCATCGCTCACCACGCAGCTCACCTCGGCGGTGAACGAGGTGGGCGGCCAGGTGATCCACGAGGACGAGCTCGAATCGGTCCTGATCTGCGGCGTGAACACCAGCGACACGCCCGCCGCCTCGTTGGCCTTGGCATCGCCGGCGGTGCGCAGCACGACCACGTCGCGGTAGACCGCGCGCAGCGCATCGCGGATCGACTTCTCGAGGTCGCGGTACGGGTAGTAGCTCACGCGGTCGCCGCTGCCGCCGGCGGTGGTCACCTGCTGGTCGCGCTGGGCGTCGGTCATCACGTAGGCCACCTTCTTGGGAAGGAGGCGCGCCTGCGACCGCGGCGGCGCGGTTTCCGTGATCATCGTGATCGGATGGGCGCAGGCGGCCAGCAAGGCCGCCAGGACCGCAGCGGCAAACAGGCGAGCGGCCGAAGAAGAAAAAAGAAAAGGCATGGTGCGGCTTTCTCCGGCAATGGCTGTGGCTAGGGTGCAATCGCCGCGATGAACTGCGGATCGGCATACACCTGCCGCAGCAGCGCGCGCACCAGCCGCGGATAGGCCGCCTGTCCGGCGGGCACGGCCACGATGTTGGCGTAGCTCGAGTCGAAGGCGAGCTCGCCGCGGTAGGTCTTGTGCAGCCTCTGCGCGGACGCGCGCGTCACGACCACCTCCACCTCCATGCGGCCGCTGCCGTTGATCACGCCAAGGTCGAGTTCGTTGACGAGAATCCGCGCCGCGATGCGGGTCGGGGCCTTGGGGTCGTAGGCCGATATTTCTCCCAGGTCGCGCGCCAGCGCGTCTTCCAGGTACTGCGCGAAGCTGCCGCTGGGCGAAAGCAGTTTCGCGCGGCGCAGGCGCAGGGTGTTGACGCTGTCGTTCGGGTCGGCCGGCTGCACCTTGGCGACCGCCACCATGCCGGGGCGCGTGGCTTCGAGCCGGTCGAGCGCCTCGTAGTCGGCCGCATAGGGTGGCGCGGCGAGCTGCGCGCAGCCAGACGCCAGCACCAGCGCGGCCGATGCGAAGAGCCTTGCGGTGAAAGCGTGCAGGCGCATACCCCGCGGTCTGAAGAAGATCGCCATGCCTCGTGTCCCTCCTCGGGATGCCTGATCCCGGCGCGAGGGTAGCAGGCATTGCGCCGCGCGCGAAGGCCGATTTTCAGACCGGCTCGAGCACGTGGATCAGCTTGCTCTGGACCAGCTCCTTCGTCTTCGCGCCGTGGGCCGCCATGTGCGGTGCCACCGCATGGGCCTGCAGGTGGGCCAGCGTTTCCCATTTCTCGATCACCACGAAGGTGTCGGGCCCGAAGCTGGCCTTCGATGCCGGCACGCCCGCCGCGTCGACCGTGGCGCCGTATTCGATGCAGCCCTCCTCGGCCAGCACGGCCGCGCGGTTGGCGGCAAAGGCTTCGAGCAGGCTGGCGCGCTGGCCCGGCTTGGCGGTGATGACGGCGACGACGTGGATCATGGAAAAAAGCTCCGTAGTTTCATATGTGTGGAATGGGACCGCCGAATCTAAAAGACCGGCCGCTGGGACAGCGGTCCCGCGCGCGACCCTATCATCGCCCGCATGTTCTTTCCCCTGCCCCGCACGGCCACCGCGCCCTTCTGTCCCTCCGAAGTCAAGGGCAGCGTGGCGGTCCCGCAGGACCTGCCGTTCGGCAAGAAGCTGCTGCGCTACGCGGGGCCGGGCCTGCTGGTTTCGGTGGGCTACATGGACCCGGGCAACTGGGCGACCGACATCGAGGCCGGCTCGCGCTTCGGCTACGGCCTGCTCTTCGTGGTGCTGCTCGCGAGCCTCGCGGCCATGCTGCTGCAGACGCTGTGCGTGCGGCTTGGCCTGGTGGCGCAGAAAGACCTGGCGCGCGCCTGCCGCGAGCACTATTCGCCGCGCGTGAACCGCTTCCTGTGGCTGGGCGCGGAGCTGGCCATCGTGGCCTGCGACCTGGCCGAGGTGCTGGGCAGCGCGCTCGCATTGCACCTGCTGTTCGGCGTGTCGATCCCGGTCGGCATCGGCATCACGGCGTTCGACACGCTGCTCGTGCTGGGGCTGCAGGGCGCGGGCTTCCGGCGCGTGGAGGCGATCGTGCTCGGGCTGGTGGGCACCATCGCGGGCTGCTTCGTGGTGGAGCTTGCGATGTCGCAGCCCAACTGGTTCGGCGTGGCGATGGGCTTCGCGCCCAGCTTCGAGCGGCTGCAGCAGCCGGGCGCGCTGTATCTGGCGATCGGCGTGGTGGGCGCCACCGTGATGCCGCACAACCTGTACCTGCATTCGTCCATCGTGCAGACCCGGCTGGTGGCCGACAGCGATGCGGCGCGGCGCGAGGCGGTGCGCTTCTGCACCTTCGACGCGGTGTTCTCGCTTTCGCTCGCGCTCCTGGTCAACGCGGCCATCATGGTGCTGGCGGCCAGCGCCTTCCACAGCACCGGCCATGTGGAAGTGACCGAGATCGACGACGCCTACCGGCTCATCGAGCCCATCGTGGGCAGCGCGGTGGCGGCCACGCTGTTCGGCATTGCGCTGCTGGCCTCGGGCCAGAGCTCGACCTTCACCGGCACCATTGCGGGCCAGATCATCATGGAAGGTTTTCTCGACCTGAAGATCCCGTGCTGGCAGCGCCGCCTGATCACGCGGGGGCTGGCGCTCGGGCCGGCGTTCCTGGGGGTCTGGTGGTTCGGCGATGGCGGCGTGGGCAAGATGCTGGTGCTGAGCCAGGTGGTGCTGAGTTTCCAGCTGCCCTTCGCGATGTGGCCGCTGATCCGCTTCACGAGCAGCCGCGCGCTGATGGGCGGCTTTGCCAACGGCACGCTGGTCAAGCTGCTGGCCTGGGGGCTGTTCGGCGTGATCAGCGCGGCCAACGTGTGGCTGGTGGCGTCGGCGGTGCTCGGCGGCCCCTGATTCGGCGGAGAAGACGAAGCCTCAGCGCTCGGCCGCGTCTTTCCACAGGTGCACCAGCGACGCGGGCGCCTCGTTCTCGGGCACCTCGAAGCTGACCGAAGAACCTGAATGGGAGGTGGCGCTTTCCACCACCACTTCCACGCGGTAGAAGCGCTGGTCGCCGCCCGGCGAACCGGGGCCTGCGCGCGGCTCCGCGTGCGGCGCCGCGCTTTGCAGCGCCTCGCCGATCTGCTGGCGCAGTTCCTCGCTGCAGTTGCCCAGCTGGTAGCTGCGCGGGCGCGACAGGCCCGGCACGTAGGCCACGCCGCCCTCGCGCGTCACGCGCACGACGGAGGCCTGGTCCAGGGGCGGAAGCTGAATCATGATGGTGTGACTCCCACGGTGTTCCATGCAGCGCCAACGGCCTGGTGCGCCGCGCTGCCGGCGCCGAAGCGCCTGGCCGCATTTTCCACGCTGAGCTGCGCGAAGGCCAGGAAATCGGCGTCCTGGCGCAGCCGCCGGTCGCACACCGTGTCGTACCAGACGCGCCCGGCCGTCTCCCATGCCGGACCCTGGATGGCCGTGGCAGCGAGATGGAAGGCGCGGTTCGGAATGCCGGAATTGATGTGCACGCCGCCATTGTCCTGCCGCGTGTCGACAAAGTCCTTCATGTGGGCAGGCTGCGGGTCCTTGCCGAGCACCGGGTCGTCGTAGGCCGTGCCGGGCTCGGCCATCGAGCGCAGTGCGCGCGCCTTGACCTTGCCGGTGAAGAGCCCCGCGCCCACCAGCCAGTCGGCCTGCTGCGCGGTCTGCTTGAGCAGGTGCTGCTTGACCAGCGCGCCGAACACGTCGCAGATCGACTCGTTGAGCGCGCCCGGCTGCCCCTGGTAGACCAGGCCCGACTCGTGGTCGATCACGCCGTGCGTGAGCTCGTGGCCGATGATGTCCACCGCGATGGTGAAGCGGTTCATGACCTCGCCGTCGCCGTCGCCGAACACCATCTGCCTGCCGTTCCAGAAGGCGTTGTCGTAGTCGTTGCCGTAGTGCACGCTGCCCGTGAGCGGCATGCCCGCGCCGTCGATGGAATCGCGCTCGAAGATGTCGTGGTACAGGCGGTAGGTGGCGCCCAGGTAGTCGTAGGCCTCGTCGGCGGCGATGTCGCCGGTGGCGGCCTGTCCTTCGGCACGCACCAGCCGCCCCGGCAGGACCATGGTGTGCTCTGCGTCGTGGATGGCGCGCGCGGGCGAGCCGCGCCGCACATAGCTGGGCGCGGGGCCCGACGACACGCCCTGCCCGGCCACCGCCTCGCGCAGGCCGCGGTGCTGCAGGTCGATCATCAGCGTCTGCGCCGCCTTCGCGCTGGCATGCGCACCGGCATGTTGCGCCAGCCGGTCCAGCAGGTACGGCGGTACGAAGCTGGGCGGCAAAAGGCCAGGCGAGCGAAGCGGCATGGGCGACTCTCCTTTGCAGTTGAGGGCAACAAAAAAGACGGTATCAGAAAGCCGTAAAACCTGGATCACACCGTTACTTCTGGTCATGCGGTGGCCGCGTTCCAGGCCATACGATCGGAGCCTTCCGATCCACTTGCCGCCCCTGCCATGTTCATCGTCACGCTCACCTACATCCGTCCGCTTGAAGAGCTCGATGTGTTGATGGATGGGCACATGGCGTGGCTGCGAAAGCACTACCAAAGTGGTCTGTTCCTGGCCTCGGGCCGGCAGGTGCCGCGCAAGGGCGGCGTGATCTTCGCGCGCTCGGGCGACCGGGCAGAGCTCGAGGCTGTGCTCGCACGCGACCCCTTCGTGCAGAACGGCGTGGCCAGCACGCACGTGATCGAGTTCGTGCCGAGCATGACCGCGCCCGCGACCGAGATCCTCAAGGCGCTCTGAGGCCGCTTGCCCGCGCGGCTCAGGTCGCCGGCTTTTCCTCGCGCCCGCCGGGGTGCCGCGCAAAGCGCGCCGCATCGCGGCCATGCACCGGCGCCGGATCGCTCCAGGGCCAGCCGCCGAACTGCGTGCGGCGGTAGTCGGCCAGCGTCTGGCTGATCTCGGCCTGCGTGTTCATCACGAACGGACCGTACTGCGCCACCGGCTCGGCAATGGGGCGCCCCTGCAGCAGCAGGAATTCGCCCGGCTCTTCATCGCCGTTGCACAGCTCGACGGCGGTGTCGGCGCGCAGTTCGATGGCGGCCGGGCCTTCCACGCGCCGGCCGGCGATGGTCGCCTCCGCGCCCTTGAAGAAGTACAGCATGCGCCGCGTGCCCTCGCCCGCGGCGGGCGGCAGCGTGCATTGCGCGCCGGGCGTCATCTTGAGCGTCCAGATCGCGACGTCGGCATCGGCCTGCGCGGCCCATGAATCGGGCGGCGGCGGCAGCGGGCGGATCGGCTCTCCGTTGCCCGCGGCCGTGCCGCCGAACCGGCCCGCGACCACCGCGATCTCGGTGCGGCCGCCCGCCGCGTCGTCGGACGCAAGGCGCGGAATGGCTTCCGACCAGAACATCGTGAAGTGCGGCTCGGCCATCTTGCTTCTGGCCGGCAGGTTGAGCCAGATCTGGAACAGTTCGAGCGGATTGGGCGCGTTGGCATCGAGCAGCGGAAACATCTCCGAATGCACGATGCCCTTGCCCGCCGTGAGCCACTGCACGTCGCCGCCGCCGAAGCGTGCGGTGGCGCCCAGCGAATCGGAATGGTCGACCAGCCCCTTGCGCACGATGGTCACCGTCTCGAAGCCGCGGTGCGGGTGCGAGGGAAAGCCCGGCACCGTGTCGCCGTGGTACATGCTCCAGCCGTCCTTGCGGCTGAAGTCCTGGCCGATCTGGCGGCCCGCGAGCGGCGCCTCAGGCCCCATCTGCGCGTTGGCCTTCGGATAGGCGTCGTCGTGATAGACGCAGAACAGGAACGGGTCGATCGTCTGCCACGGGAAGCCGAGCGGGCTCACCTGCAGCACGGGGCTGCGGCCGTCCTCGATAGGGCTGCTGCTGTCGTTGTTGCTGGACACCTCGGTATTCCTTTCGGTTGGGCGTGCCGCGGCCGGATGCGCGGCAACGCTGCTGTCCGGAATATCGGGGCGCACCCGCTTCAGGGAAGGGGCCTTCCGCGCAACAGTGAGGAGCGCATATGGAACGATGGGCATCGTTCTGCGTGCTTGGCGGCGCGCCCTCAGGCGTTCTGGTGGGTCACTTCGGCGTTCGGGTCCATGTACATCAGCTCCCACAGGTGGCCGTCGAGGTCCTGGAAGCCGTGGCCGTACATGAAGCCGTAGTCCTGCGGCTCGCGCGGCACCGTGCCGCCCGCGGCCACCGCCTTGGCCACCATCTCGTCGACCTCGGCGCGGCTTTCGCACGACAGGCACAGCAGCACCTCGGTGCTCTTGCTGGTGTCGGCGAGGCTCTTGCTCGTGAAGGTCTTGAAGAAGTCTTCCACCAGCAGCATCGCGTGGATGCTGCCTTCCTGGATCACCATGCAGGCGGCGTTGGCGTCGGTGAACTTCTCGTTGAAGGTGTAGCCCAGCGCGGCAAAGAATGCCTTGGACTTGTCGAGGTTCTTGACGGCGAGGTTCACGAAGATCTGCTTGTTGGCCATGGTTGTCTTTCCTGTGTCGATGAAGAATGGATCGGAGCTTTGCCGGTGTGTTGTGTACACCGTCCACAAAAGATACCAAAGAAAATGTACGGTGTCCACATTATTTTTTCAAGCGGCACTTTTGGCCAGCAGCCCGGCCAGCGCGAGGGTGCTGCGATCCTCGAAATACGGGCCGACGATCTGCACGCCCAGCGGCAATCCGCCGGCCGTGAAGCCCGCGGGCGCGACCGTGGCGGGCAGGCCGCCCAGGCTCGCGAGCCCGGACCAGGCAGCCAGCGTGCCATAGGGCGTGGGCTTTCCGTCGATAGTGAGCGTGCGCTTCTCGAAATCGGGTTCGGCCACGTGCTCGAAGGCTGCACAACCCACCGCCGGGCACAGCACGGCGTCGAATTGCGTGAACAGCGTGCGCAGCTGCGCCCGGATGCGCGTGCGCGTGGCCAGCAGGTCGAACCAGGTGCGAAGCTGCATCGGCGAACGGCCGCCGGGCTCGGCATGCGCGAGCACGGTCTGCACGATCTGGCCGTAGGTGTCGCCGATCTCGGCCAGGTCGGGCAGCAGGTCCGAGGCTCGGGCCACCGAGGCGCCGGCCTTTGCCAGCCGCTGCCCGGCGCCCTCGACCGCGTCGCGCACATCGGCCGCCACCGCGGCCCGCGGATGCGCGGTGACCACCAGCACGCGCCAGTCCTTGGCCGCCGCATGGCGCGCCGCCGGCAGCATGAAGCGGGCTTGTGACAAAGGGGCCGCATCGGGCCCGGCCAGCACGTCGAGCGCCAGCGAGAGATCCTCGGCGCCATGGCCGATCGGCCCGATCACCGAGGGCAGTGAGGCCAGCGCCTCCTCGGTGCCCGGAAACGCGAAGCCGCGCGTCGGCAGCAGGCCGTGGCTCGGCTTGTGCGCGTACACGCCGCAAAAGCTCGCGGGAACACGCAGCGAGCCCGTGAGGTCGGAGCCCAGCTCCAGCGCCACCATGCCGGTGGCCACCGCCACCGCGCCGCCGCCCGACGAGCCGCCCGGCGTGCGCCCGGCATCGAGCGGGTGCACCGTGCGGCCGTACACCGGATTGGCGCTCTGCCAGTCGGCCAGCGCCGGCGGCACATTGGTCTTGCCGAGAATCACCGCGCCCGCCGCCTTGAGGCGCGCCACGGCCACGGCGTCCTGCTGCGGCACGAAGTCGCGGAACTGCGGCAGGCCCCAGCTGGTCGGCAGGCCGGCCACGTTGAAAGCCTCCTTCACCGTCATCGGCACGCCCAGCAGCGGCCGGCGCTCGCCGCGCGCAAGGGCCGCATCGGCTTCGGCGGCCTGGCGGCGCGCGCGGTCGAAGTCGCGCACCACCACCGCGTTGAGCGCACCGTCGAGCGCCTCGATGCGGGCGATGGCGGCTTCGCACAGCGCGGCGGCGCTCAGCTGGCCGGCGGCCAGTGCCCTGGCCGATGGGGCGGCGCCCGCAGCGAGCAGGGCGGTGGGATCGAGCGGTGTGGCCATGGCGAGCCTTTCCTTCTTTCCTGATGCGCAGCGGCAGGCGCAAAGCCGGCGGCGCGATGAACAAGACCGGGCATCATGGCCGGCATGGAAATCGAGTTCAAGTTTCATGTTCCCGCACAGCGCCTGAAAGCCGTCGAGGCCGCCATGCGGCGCGGCAGCGTGGTGCGCACGCGGCTGCAGGCGCGCTATTTCGACACCGAGGACCAGGCGCTGGCCGCCCAGGGCATCGTGCTGCGCCTGCGCAAGGAAGGGCCGCGCTGGGTGCAGACCGTCAAGGCCACCGGCGACAACGCGCTGCACCGGCTCGAACACAACGTCGACCTGGGCGCCGCGGCGGCCGGCGGCGGCGCGCCGGCCATCGACCCGCAGCGCCACCAGGGCACGCCCGTGGGCGAACGGCTTGCCCAGGTGCTGGCCGCGAGCGGCGCACCGCTGGTGGAGCGCCAGTCCACCGACATCGTGCGGCTCACGCGCGATGTGCGCACCACCGGCGCCGGCGCCGCCGTGGTGGAGCTGGCGCTCGATGTCGGCAAGGTCATCGCCCATGCGGGCACGCCGGACGAGCGCGAGTCGCCCGTGTGCGAACTGGAGCTCGAGCTCAAGCGCGGCGACGTGCAGGGGCTGGTGGCGCTCGCGCGCCGCTGGTCGCAGCAGCACGGCCTGTGGTTCAGCACCGTGTCCAAGGCCGAGCGCGGCGCGCGGCTGCTGGCGAAAGTCGATGCAGTTCCGGCCGTGAAGGCCGAGGCGCCGCGCTTTGCCAACGAGAAAGAAAAGCCGGGCGGCCGCGCCATCCAGCAGGCCGTGGTCGCGTCCTGCCTCGCGCAGATGCTGCCCAACGCAAGCGAGATCGCCGCGGGCAGCACGGATGAAGAGCAGATCCACCAGCTGCGCATCGGCATCCGGCGCCTGCGCACCGCGCTGCGCGAACTCGCGGGGCTCGACCCGCGCACCGGTCTTTTCAACGGCGGCGAATGGGAGCCGCCGCTGGTCGAGGCCTTCCGCGCGCTCGGCGCGCTGCGCGACCGCGAGCAGGTCGTGAGGCTGGCGCAGCCGCAACTGCGCGATGCGGGGGCGCCGGAGTTCGATCCCTTGGCTGGCGACGATGCGGCGCCCGAGGCGCCGTCGCCCGGCGAGGTGGTGCGCGCGCCGGCGTTCCAGTCGGTGCTGGTGTCGCTGATCGGCTTCACCGCGGCCACCGCCGGGGAAGCTGCGCCGCAGGCCGAAGCCGAAGCTGCCGGCCAGCCCGCGTCAGCGCCGGTGCCGCTTGACGCCGCCGAGGCGCGGCGCCTTCTGCGCAAGCGCCTGCAGCGGCTGCGTCGGCAGGCGGTGCGCGACGGCCGCCGCTTCGAATCGCTGTCGGCCGAAGACCAGCACCGCACGCGCAAGCGGCTCAAGCGCCTGCGCTACCTGGCCGAATTCGCGGCGCCGCTGTTCGCCGCCGATGCGGACGACGACAAGGAAAAGCCGGCCGCCGAGCGCTACCTGAAGCGCCTGCGCCCCGCGCAGGACGCGCTGGGCGAATTCAACGACGAAGCCGTGGCGCTCGCGCTCTACCGCGAAGCCACCGCGCGCGATGCGCGCGCATGGTTCGCCGTCGGCTGGTTCAGCGCGCGCCACGCAGCGGGTGCAAAGGCCTGCCGCAAGGCGCTGGGCCGGATCGCAAAGGTGCCGCGGTTCTGGAAGAAGAACTAGAACGACCGGGCCGCCGGACCCGATCGGTCAGTGATGGTGCCCGTGCGCACCATGCACGTGCCGATGCTCGATCTCCACCGGCAGCGCCGCGCGCACGTCCGTCACCTGGAGGCTGAACTTCAGCGCCTTGCCGGCCCAGGGGTGGTTGCCGTCCAGCAGCACGACCGGGCCCTTGATCTTCATCACGGTGAAGAGGTGCTCGGTGCCATCGTCGAGCCGCCCCTCGAGTTGCCCGCCCACCTTCACGCCCGGCGGAAATTCGGACTTGGGGATGCTGCGCACCAGCGACTCGTCGCGCAGGCCGAAGGCGTCTTCAGGCGCCAGGTTCAGCGTGGTCTGGAAGCCCTTTTCCTTGCCATCGAGCGCTTCCTCGATCTTGGGCAGCGTGTTCTCGTAGCCGCCATGCAGGTAGGCCATCGGCTCAGGGCTGGCTTCGATGAGCTTGCCCTGGGCGTCGGCGACCTTGTACTTGAGGGTGACGACTGTGTCTTTTTCGATTTTCATGGGGGGCGATTCTCCCGCAGGGGCGAAGCGGCCGCGCGCGGCTGGCGAGCGCCCCCGTGGGGAAGCATGGCATGGACTTTGCGTGGATAGTACAACCCCCGATTGTCGATTGTTCGACAATCTATACCATCACATGCCATGACAGCCGCCCCGCCGCCCGTTCTCCGCATCCAGGCCCTGCACAAGCGCTACGGCAGCCACCACGTGCTGCGCGGCATCGACCTCGACGTGCTGCCCGGCGACCGCATCGCCATCATCGGTTCGAGCGGTTCTGGCAAGAGCACGCTGCTGCGCTGCCTCAACTTCATGGAAGTGCCTTCCGCCGGGCAGGTGGTCCTCAAGGGACGCGCCGTGGGCCGGCCCGTGCCGGGTTCCGACACGCTGCGCTATGGCGAGGCCGAGCTCAGCGAGGTGCGCAAGCAGGTCGGCATGGTGTTCCAGCAGTTCAACCTGTTCCCGCACATGACGGTGCTGCAGAACGTCATGGAGGGGCTGGTGACCGTCAAGCGCCTGCCCGCGGCAGAGGCTCGCGAGCGCGCGCTGGCCGAAATCGCCAAGGTGGGGCTCGCGGAAAAAGCCGCCGCCTACCCGGGCCACCTGTCCGGCGGCCAGCAGCAGCGCGTCGCCATCGCCCGCGCGCTGGCCATGGAGCCCGAGGTGCTGCTGTTCGACGAGCCCACGTCCTCGCTCGACCCCGAACTGGTCGGCGAGGTGCTCGGCACCATCCGCGCGCTGGCCGACGAAGGCCGGACCATGCTGCTCGTGACGCACGAACTCGGCTTTGCCTATCACTTTGCCAACAAGGTGGTGTTCCTCGCCGACGGGCTGCTGCACGAGAGCGGCACGCCCGACGAGGTGCTCAAGCACCCGAAGCAGGAGCGCACGCAGCGCTTCATCGAGCGCTTCACCGCCTTCCACTTCTGATCCCAGGACCCTCATTCATATGCACGCCGACAGCGCCCCCTCGAAGACCAGTTCCCAGGCCTACGCCCCCGATGCACGCAACGACGCAGTGCTCGTCTACGTGAACGGGCAGTTCGTGCCGCGTCACCAGGCGGTGGTGTCGGTGTTCGACGCCGGCTACGTGTGCGGCGACGGCGTGTGGGAGGGCGTGCGCCTGGTCGACGGCCGCATCATCTCGTTCGACGCCCACATCGACCGCATGTACGAGGGCGCGAAGTCGATCGCGCTGGACATCGGCATGACCCGGGCGCAGATGAAGCAGGTGGTGGTCGACACCTTCCTGCGCAACGGCATGCGCGACGGCGCGCACGCCCGGCTCATGGTCACGCGCGGCGTCAAGAAAACGCCCAACCAGGACCCGCGCTTCATCATCGGCGGCGCCACCGTGGTGTGCGTGGCCGAGCACAAGGTGGTCACGCCGGAGGCCAAGCGCAACGGCCTGAAGCTCTTCACCTCGACCTTGCGCTGCAGCGGGCCGGACGTGTTCGACCTGCGGCTCAACTCGCACAGCCGCCTCAACCTGATCCAGGCCCTGATCCAGGCCATCCAGGCCGGCGCGGACGAGGCGCTGATGCTCGACCCGAACGGCTTCGTCTCGAGCTGCAATTCCACCAACTTCTTCGCGGTGCGGGGCGGCGCGCTGTGGACCTCGTCGGGGCGCTACTGCTTCAACGGCATCACGCGCGCCACCGTGGTGCGGCTCGCACGCGAGGCGGGCATCCCGGTGCACGAGGGCGACTTCACGCTGGCCGAGGTCTACGCGGCCGACGAGGCCTTCGTCACCGGCACGCTGGCCGGCCTCACGCCGGTGTCGTCGGTCGACGGCCGTGCGCTGGCGCCGCTCGGCCCGCTCACGCAGCGGCTCGACGCGCTCTACCGCGCCTACATCGCGAGCGCGAACGAGGCCCATGGCGCGCTGCCCGCGGCCGCCTGAACACCGCCACACCGACTGCTCCCTTCAACTCCAGTCCACGGAAAGCCCATCCCATGAACGCCACCACTCCCTTCCGGCGCCTGCGCCGTGCCCTCGCCCTGGCGCTTGCCGCCTCCCTGTCGCTCGGCAGCCTTGCCGCCGGCGCGCAGACCAACACGCTGCAGAAGATCAAGCAGAGCGGCGAGCTGCGCATCGGCGTCGCGCCCGGCGATCCGTGGTACTTCCGCGATCCCGCCTCGGGCACCTGGACCGGGCTCGGCGTGCTGCTCGGCGAACAGGTCGCCAAGGAGATGGGCGTGAAGATGACGCCGGTCGAAACCACCTGGGGCAACAGCGTGGCCGCGCTGCAGGCCGGGCAGATCGATGCCATGTTCGTGCTCGATGCCACCGAGGAGCGCAAGAAGGCGATCGACTTTCCGGCCAGCCCGCTGCTCTGGTATGCGCAGGGCGTGCTCGCGAAGGACGGCCTTGTTGCGAAGAACTGGGCCGACCTCGACAAGCCCGAAGTGCGCATCGGCGTGGCGCTCGGCACGGCGACCGACCGCGACCTGACCACGCGCCTGCCGAAGGCGAAGATCGAGCGCTTCACCAATACCGACGAGACCGTGGCGGCCTTCATGTCGGGCCGCGTCGACGCGATCGGCTTCTACCACCCGGCGTTGGTCATCGCGTATTCGAAGATCCGCAAGGGCAAGGTGCAGGTGCCGCAGCCGGTCGTCGCGCTGCCGACCAGCGTGGGCATCCGGCGCGAGGCCGATGCGGGCTTTCGCAACCAGCTCGACGGCCTGATCGGCAAGCTCTACGCCTCGGGCCAGACGCAGGCGCTGTACGGCCAGTACCTCAAGACCAAGGGCATCGACCCGGCCACCGTGCCCGGCGTGATGAAGGAAACGCTCGGCCAGTAGGCCGGGCCGCATCGAACCGGCGGGCGGGCGCACATGAACTACGAATGGGACTTCAGCGGCGTCTGGGCGCACCGCGACATGCTGCTGGCGGGCTTCGTCGGCACGATGAAGATCGCCGCCGTCGCCATTGCGCTGGGCGTGGTGTTCGGCATCGTGCTCGCGGCCCTGCGGCTGTCGGGCAGGGCGTGGCTCGCGAGGCCCGCGCTGTGGGTGATCGAGTTCTACCGCAACACGCCGCCGCTGGTGCATTTCTTCTGGGCCTTCTACGCACTGCCGGTGCTCATCGGCGTGAGCCTGGACCCGTACGCGGCGGCGGTCATCGCGCTGTCGACGCAGTCGGGCGCATTCTTCGCCGAGGTGTTCCGCGGCGGCCTGGTGTCGATCGAGCGCGGGCAGTGGGAGGCGGCGCGCGCTGTCGGCATGCGCTCGCACCAGGCCTTGCGCCGCGTGGTGCTGCCGCAGGCGCTCGCGCGCATGCTGCCGCCGTTCATCGAGCGTTCGTTCGAACTCATCAAGACCACCGCGCTGGCCTCCACGCTGGCCTACTCCGACCTGCTCTACCAGGCCATGCAGCTCAACTCGATCACCTTCCGGCCGCTGGAGGTGTACACGGTGGTCGCGGCCATCTTCTTCCTGGCGCTGTTCTCGCTGAGCCTTGTCGCGCGCGTGGCCGAGCATCGCCTGGCCATTTCCACCCGCGCTGCAGGAGCCTGACGATGGACTTCACCTGGGACTTCTCGGCCGTGCTGCAGCACTGGCCCGTGCTGCTCAAGGGCGTGGGCGTCACGGCCGGCCTGTGGGCCGTCGCCTTTCCCTCGGCCATGGCGATCGGCCTGCTGATTGCGCTGGGCGCGCGCTCGAAAAGCCGCCTCGTGGGCACCGCGACGCGCGGCTACATGGAGCTGTTCCGCAACATCCCGATCCTGATCCAGCTGGTGTGGTTCTTCTATGCGTTCCCGATCCTCACGGGCTGGCAGCTCACGCCCTACGTGGCGGCGCTGCTGGCGCTTTCGCTCAACGCATCGGCCTACTGCTCGGAGATCTTCCGCGGCGGCATCGCCTCGCTGCCGGCGGGCCAGTGGGAGGGCGCGCGCGCCCTGGGCATGCGGCGCGTGCAGGTGCTGCGCCGCGTGGTGCTGCCGCAGGTGCTCAAGCGCATGCTGCCGGCCTTCACCAACCGCGGCATCGAGCTGGCGAAGAACACCTCCATCGCGTCCGTCATCGCGGTGCACGAGCTCATGTACCAGGGCCGCGCACTGAGCGCCGCCTACTACCGGCCGCTGGAAATCCTGACGGCCGTGGCCGTGGTGTACTTCGTGCTCATCTACCCTGGCGCCTATGCCGCAAGCCGCCTCGAAAAGCGCCTGGCCCTGCGCAGCCATTGACGTCCACCGCCCACGCCCCGACACCCGAACCGCCGCGATGAAGACCCTCCCCGATTTCGCACCCGCTCCCTCGGCCACGCGGCGCGACTACGTGGCGCAGACCCTGCGCGACGCCATCCTCACCGGCAGGATCGCGCCCGGCACGCAGCTGGTCGAGAGCCACTTCGCCACCCAGTTCGGCGTGAGCCGCGGCCTGCTGCGCGAGGCGATCCGCGAGCTCATCGAGACCGGCCTGCTCGTGAACAAGCCCTATGCCGGCACCTACGTGACCGACATCAGCGAGGAAACCATGAGCGACGTGTACGAGGTGCGCCGCATCATGGAAAGGCAGGCGTTCATCCGCCTGTGGCCGCAGCGCGACGAAGCCTTTCGCGCCGAGATGACCGCGCGCTACGAGGCATTGGCCGAAGCGGCCTCCAGCAGCGAGCTGCATCGCGAGAGCGCGGCCGAGGCCCACTTCCACGGCCTGGTCTACGAGCGCTGCGGCAATCAGCTGCTGCTCGACGTGTGGCGCCAGATGACGCAGAAGATCCAGCTCGGCTTCGCGGTGTGCCGCCTGACGCATGCGCCCAAGCCCGACTTCGCGGAGAACCACCACCTGTTCCTCGAGCTGGCCATCGGCAGCGACCTCAACGCGATGCTCGAGGAGCTCGATGCGCACCTGCTGCGCGGCCTGTCGACCATTCGGCACGCGCTGCGCAACACGGCCCCGCGCGGCTGAGCATGGGTCATGAAACCGGGTCGGTGCGCAGCATCTCCGGCAGCGCCTCCACCGCGCTGAGCTTTTCCATCACCATTCCGATGAACGCCGACACCGCCAGCGGCAGGTGCTTGCGGCTCGGGTAGAGCACGCTCAGCCCCTGCCCCGTGCGCTGGTACTGCGGCAGCACCGGCACCAGCCGGCCGGCCTCCAGGTCGAGCCGGGCCATGGTGGGCGGCAGCAGCGCGATGCCCAAGCCGGCGAGCGCGGCCTTGCGCAGCGCCTGCGCGGTGTTGCCGCTGAAGCGGCCCGCGACCTGCACTTCTTCTTCCGCGCCGCCGGGGCCGGCCAGGCGCCAGAGGGTGCGGCCGCTCGGATGCGGCGAGGTGACGCAGTCGTGCTCCGTCAGCTCCTGCAGGGTGGCGGGCGCGCCGCGCGCGGCCATGTAGGCGGGGCTCGCGACCATGCCGTCGGTCCGGGCGCCCAGGAGCTTGCGGCCGACGTAGCCGGAGTCGGGCAGTGCGCCGCCGCGGAATGCGATGTCGATCTGCTCGGCGATCAGGTCGGCCCGGGCGTCGCTGAGCACGAAGTCGACGCGCACCAGCGGATGCGCGGCCAGGAAGTCGGCCACCCACTCCATCGGGAAGAAATCGAAGAAATCGGCCGTCGCCGCCACGCGCACCAGGCCGCTGGGCTGCTGGCTGCCGGTGATCAGCGCCTGCCCGGCCTCGACCAGCCCGTCGACCGCGCCCGCGCAGCGCTCGTGAAACGCCTGGCCCGCGCTGGTCAGCGTGAGCCTGCGGGTGGAGCGCTGCATGAGCCGCGTGCCCAGCTGCGCCTCGAGCTGCTGGATGCGCCGGCTCACGGTGTTGGGCGGCTGTCCCAGCCGGCGCGCCGCCGCGGCAAAGCTGCCGTGGCGCACCACCTGCACGAACATGGCGATGTCATTGAGGTCGAGCATGGCGGGGATTCCTTCTATTGATGGACGAGTGCAATCCGATTCTGCCGTCTAGCCGATCAATGGGTGCCGCCCTAACCTTGTGCCCATGACTTCCACATCCCTCACTTCCACTTCCGTAACCCAGCGCCGCATCGTCTGGGGCATCCGCATTCTTCTGGCGCTGGCCTTCGGTGCCGCCGGCCTCGCCAAGCTGGCCGGCGTGCCGCAGATGGTCCAGGTGTTCGAGGCGGTCGGCTTCGGTCAGTGGTTCCGCTACCTGACGGGCGTGGTCGAGGTCGGCGGCGCGGTGCTGCTGCTGGTGCCGGCGACCGGCTTCATCGGCGGCCTGCTGCTGACCGCGACCATGGCCGGCGCCGTGGCCACGCACCTCGTGCTGATCGGCGGCAGCCCCGCGCCGGCCGTGGTGCTCCTGCTGCTGTCGGCCTTCGTGGCGTGGCGCCTGCGCCCGGTGCCGGCGGCCAGCAGCGCCGCCTGATCTTTCTTTCTTCTTCCATCGGTTAAGGAGCCTCCCATGACCACCGCCGTTGCCACTGCCATCACCACCGAAGCCCGCGCCATCGTCTACCGCACGCGCGGCTCGCAGCACGGGCCGATCACGCGGCTCATGAGCCCGGGCGACCTGGGCGAATTCCTCAAGCCCTTCGTGTTCCTCGACCTCTTCGGCTTCGACACCTCGGGCGGCCGCAAGGGCTTCGGCATGCACCCGCATTCGGGCATTGCCACGCTGACCTGGCTGATCGAAGGCGACACGCGGTACGAGGACACGACCGGCGAACAGGGCGTGCTGCCGGCCGGCGGCGTCGAGTGGATGCGCGCCGGCAACGGCGTGTGGCACGACGGCGCGCCCGCGCCGGGCACCCAGCGCGTGCAGGGCTTCCAGCTCTGGGTGGCCCTGCCGGCCTCGGAAGAAAATGCGCCGGCGCAGAGCATCTACCTCGCACCCTCGCAGGTGCCGCGGGAAGGCCCGGCGCGCGTGCTGCTCGGGCGCCACGGCGCGGCGCAAAGCCCCATTCCGGCCCCGGCGCCGATCAACTACCTGGCCGTGCAGCTGAAGGACGGCGAGCACTGGCGCTACACGCCGCCCGCCGGCCACACGGTGGGCTGGATCGCGGTCGACGCGGGCCGGCTCGATGCGGGCGGCGGCGAACCGGTCGCCGCCGGCGAGCTCGCGGTGTTCGAGGAATCGGGCGCGGCCATCGGCTTCGTGGCCCAAGGCGACACCTCCTTCGTGCTGGGCTCGGCCGCGAAGCATCCGCATGAACTGGTGATGGGGCACTACTCGGTGCACACCAGCAAGGCGGCGCTCGAGCAGGGCGAGGCCGAGATCCGCCGCATCGGCGCGCGGCTGCGCGAGGAAGGCCGGGTGCGCTGAAGAGGGCACTTTCCCGCTGCACCCTGGTGCATCCGGCGCCTTCATGGCGCAGCCATGCCGCCCCAAAGGCACCGTCCGGCCCCACGCGCCGCGCGCACTTTCCCCAGTGCGCGCGGCGTTTTTCCTGGCGCCCGTCCTTTGCCGGCGCGCCTTTGCGCACTTCCAGCCGCCTCACCAAGGGCTTACCCCATCACGCAGGCCTGCATATTGCTTAAGACTGTCGTCGGTTGACTGTCGACAGTTTGCACAGTCGATCCGATGAACCCCGAACATGGCGCCGGCGGCCTCCCGCCGGGCCTGAAAAAGGAACGCGACATGCAATTGCAGGCAGTGGGCCGCCAGGCCCCATCCGTTTCCGATGCCGAGCGCCAGGTGCGCGAAGACCTGGCCGCGGCCTACCGGCTGGTGGCGCACTACGGCATGGACGACAGCATCTACACGCACATCTCCGCGCGCGTGCCGGGCACCGAAGACCAGTTCCTGATCAACCCCTTCGGCATGCTGTTCAAGGACATCACGGCCTCGTCGCTGGTGAAGATCGACCTGGAGGGGCGCATCCTCGACGACTCGCCCTGGGACGTGAACCCGGCCGGCTTCACCATCCACAGCGCGGTGCATTCGGCGCGCCACGACGCGGCCTGCGTGCTGCACACGCACACGGTGGCGGGCGTAGCGGTGTCGTCGCTGGCGGGCGGGCTGCAGCCCTGCAACCAGTGGGCGCTGCAGTTCTACAACCGCGTGGTCTATCACGACTTCGAGGGCATCGCGCTCGATGCCGATGAGCGCGAGCGCCTGGTGGCCGACCTGGGTCCGACGGCGCGCGCGCTGATCCTGCGCAACCACGGCCTGGTCACGCTCGGGCGCACGGTGTCGGAAGCCTTCATCCTCATGCTCAACCTGGAACGCGCCTGCCGCGTGCAGGTGGCGATCCAGTCGAGCGGCCTGCCGGTGCATCCGGTGCCGGCCGAGGTCTGCGAAAAGACCGCGCAGCAGTACGAAAGCGGCGACAGCGTGCGCCAGCCGGGCCAGCCCGACCCCAACGCGCGCGAATGGCGCGCACTGCTGCAGCGCATCGATCCGCTTCCCGCCACCTCGTACCGCGACTGAGCGCGGCGGTGCCGCCATCTGCGGCGCCCGCGTTCTGCCGTTCCCCGTTTCTTCGTCCCCACCCGCTCGCACAGAGCCACAAGGAGTTTCCGCACATGAAACGTCGCAACCTCATCCAGATGGGCGCCGCCTCGGCCGCCGGATTGACGCTGGCGGGTGTCCCGCTGCACCTGCTGGCGCAGGGCAAGAAGGGCGGCGTGATCAACGCCGTGGTGCAGCCGGAGCCGCCGGGCCTGATGCTGGGCATCACGCAGAACGGCCCCACGCAGATGATCGCGGGCAACATCTACGAGGGCCTGCTGCGCTACGACGAGAAGATCAACCCGCTGCCTTCGCTGGCCACCTCGTGGACCGTCAACAAGGAAGGCACGCTCTACACCTTCAAGCTCAAGCCCGGCGTCACCTGGCACGACGGCAAGCCCTTCACTTCGGCCGACGTGGTGTTCTCGGCCGACGTGTTCCTTCGCAAGACGCATGCGCGGCTGCGCGCCAACCTGGCCGCGGTGGAGAGCATCAAGGCCATCGATCCGCTCACGGTGGAGTTCAAGCTCAAGTACCCCTTCGGCCCCTTCATCGGCATCTTCGAGGTCGGCAGCATGCCGATGATCCCCAAGCACATCTACGAAGGCACCGAGTTCGCGACCAACCCGGCCAATGCCACGCCCATCGGCACCGGGCCGTTCAAGTTCAAGGAATGGGTCAAGGGCTCGTACATCCAGCTCGTGGCCAACGACAAGTACCACGTCAAGGACGTGCCGCTGGTCGAGAGCGTGTACTTCCACATCATTCCCGATGCGGCCTCGCGCGCGGCGGCCTTCGAGTCGGGCAAGGTCGACCTGGTGCCAGGCGGCGCGGTCGAGTACTTCGACGTGCTGCGGCTTTCCAAGCTGCCGGGCGCGGCGGTCACCACCAAGGGCTGGGAGTTCTTCGCGCCGCATTCGTGGCTGTGGCTCAACAACCGCAAGGCGCCGATGGACAAGCTCAAGTTCCGCCAGGCCGTGATGTACGCGATCGACCGCGAAGCCATGGCCAAGATCGCCTGGCAGGGCTTCGCCAAGCCGGCGACCGGGCCGTTCAACAGCAACATCAAGTTCCACAGCACCGACGTCGCCAAGTACCCGCGCAACGTGGCCACCGCCAAGAAGCTGCTCGAAGAAGCCGGCTACAAGGGCGAGACGCTGCGCCTGCTGCCGCTGCCCTACGGCGAGACCTGGGCGCGTTCGGCCGAGATCCTGCGCCAGAACCTCGCGCAGGCCGGCATCAAGGTCGAGCTCGTGGCCACCGACGTGGCCGGCTGGAACCAGAAGCTCAACGAGTGGGACTACGACCTCGCCTTCACCTACGTCTACCAGTACGGCGACCCGGCGCTGGGCGTGGCGCGCAACTACACCACCAGCAACATCGCCAAGGGCTCGCCCTTCAACAACGTCGAGGGCTATTCGAACCCGAAGGTCGACGAGCTGTTCGACGCCGGCGCCAAGGAGAGCGATCCCGAGAAGCGCAAGGCCATCTACCTGCAGGTGCAGAAGATCCTGCTCGACGAAGTGCCCGTGGCCTGGCTGCACGAGCTCAACTTTCCGACGCTGTACCGCACCAAGCTGGGCAACCTGATCACATCGGGCATCGGCCTGAACGACAGCCTGGGCACCGCGACGCTCGCATGACGGCCGGCCCGCAGCACATGCAACGCAACAGGAGCCGCCGATGAAACGTACGCAGTTCATGCTGGGCCGCGTGATGCAGGGCCTGCTGGCGATCCTGCTGATCGCCACGGTCAACTTCATGCTGGTGCGCGCGGCGCCGGGCGATCCGGTGTCGGTGCTGGCGGGCGAGGCGGGCGCGTCCGATCCGCAGTTCGTGGCGCAGCTGCGCGCGCAGTTCGGGCTCGACCAGCCGATCACGACGCAGCTCGCCACCTACGTCGGCAAGGTGGTGCAGCTCGACCTGGGCTTCTCGTACCGGCAGCAGCAGCCGGTGCTGAAGCTCATCATGGACCGGCTGCCGGCCACGCTGCTGCTCACCGGCACCGCGTTTGCGCTGTCGCTGCTGTTCGGCATCACGCTCGGGGCGCTGGCCGCGCGGCGCGCCGGCAGCTGGGTCGACAGCTCGATCACGGTGGTGGCGCTCATCTTCTATGCCACGCCGCTCTACTGGCTCGCGCTGATGGCGGTGCTGGTGTTCACGGTGCAGCTCGACTGGCTGCCGGGCTTCGGCTTCAGCACCGTGGGCTCCGGCGCCACCGGCCTGGCGCTGGCCTGGGACATCGCGGGCCACCTGGTGCTGCCGGCGCTGACGCTCGCGCTCTTCTACATGGCGGTGTATGCGCGCATGACGCGCGCCGCCATGCTCGAGGTGGCGCAGATGGACTTCGTGAAGACCGCGCGCGCCAAGGGCGTGAAGCCCGGCCGCATTTTGCGCGCGCACGTGCTGCGCAATGCGCTGCTGCCGGTGGTCACGCTCGCGGGCATCCAGGCCGGCGGAATGATCGGCGGCGCGGTGCTGACCGAGACCGTGTTCGCCTGGCCCGGCATCGGCCGCCTGATGTTCGACGCGCTGCTGCAGCGCGACTACAACCTGCTGCTCGGCGCCTTTCTCGTGACCGCGGCCATGGCCGTGCTGTTCAACCTCATCACCGACCTCGTCTACACGCTGGTCGATCCCCGGATTGAGCTATGACCCTGCTGCAAAGTCCATTCTGGCGGCGTTTCTGCCGCAACAAGGGCGCCGTGCTCGGCATGGCCGTGCTGGTGCTGGTGGCCGTCGTCGCCCTCATCGGTCCGTGGGTCGCGACCAACGATCCGTGGAACATGGTCGAGCAGCCGTTCCTGCGGCCATGGACCGAGCCGGGCTTTGCGCTCGGCACCGACACGCTGGGCCGCGACATCCTCTCGGGCGTGATCTACGGCGCGCGCATCTCGCTGCTGATCGGGCTGGTGTCGACCGTGGTCGCGCTGCTCATTGGCGTGACGCTCGGCGCCATTGCCGGCTACTTCGGCGGCTGGATCGACGCGGCGCTGATGCGCTTCACCGAGCTGTTCCAGGCCGTGCCGAGCTTCGCGCTCGCGATCGTGCTGGTGGCGATCTTCCAGCCCTCGGTCCATTCGATCGTGGTGGCGATTGCGATCGTCTCGTGGCCGCCGGTGGCGCGGCTGGTGCGCAGCGAATTCCTCACGCTGCGCCAGCGCGACTTCGTGCAGGCCGCGCTGCTCGCGGGCCAGTCGACGCCGCGCATCATCCTGACGCAGATCCTGCCCAACGCCATGTCGCCCATCATCGTGATGGCCTCGCTCATGACAGCCACGGCCATCCTGCTGGAGTCGAGCCTGAGCTTCCTGGGCCTCGGCGACCCGAACCAGATGAGCTGGGGCTACATGGTGGGCGCGGCGCGCACCGTGCTGCGCCAGGCCTGGTGGATGGCGCTGTTCCCGGGCCTGGCCATCGTGCTGACGGTGCTCGCGCTCAACCTGGTGGGCGAAGGCCTGAGCGACGGCCTGAACACGCGGCTCGACGGGAGGGGCAAATGAGCGCCACCGTCACGCCCATGAAGCCGGTGCAGCCGGTGCTCGATGTCGTCAACCTTGGCATCCGCCTGCCCAGGGGCGCGGACCGCGCGCTGGCCGTCGACGGCGCCACGCTGTCGGTGCTGCCGGGCCAGACGCTGTGCGTGGTCGGCGAATCGGGCTCGGGCAAATCGATGATCGCCAACGCCGTGATGGGCCTGCTGCCGCGCCCGCATGTGGAGCCCGTGGCCGGGCAGATCCTGTTCGAGGGCCGCGACCTGTTGCAGCTCAGCGAGCCGCAGCTGCGCGAGCTGCGCGGACGGCGCATCGGCATGGTGTTCCAGGAGCCGATGACGGCGCTCAACCCGGTGATGCGCATCGGCGAGCAGATCGGCGAAGTCTTCGATGCGCACGGCAGCGTGCCCGCGGCCGAGAAGCGGCGGCGCATCCTGGCCGCGCTGGCCGACGTCGGCCTGCCGGATCCGGAGCTGCTGATCGACGCCTATCCGTTCCGCCTCTCGGGCGGCCAGCGCCAGCGCGTGATGATTGCCTGCGCACTGGTGCTCGAGCCCGTGCTGCTGATCGCCGACGAGCCGACCACCGCGCTCGACGTGACCACGCAGGCGCAGATCCTCGCGCTGATCCGCGAGCTGCAGCAGCGCCGCGGCACGGCGGTGCTGTTCATCACGCACGACTTCGGCGTGGTTTCGGAAATTGCCGACCACGTGGTCGTGATGCAGACCGGCCAGGTGGTCGAGGCCGGGCCGGTGCGCCAGGTACTCGATGCGCCGCAGCACCCCTACACGCGCAAGCTGATCGCCGCCATTCCCACCGGCACTGCCGAGCGCGACACGCCAAGCGGCGAGGTGGTGCGCGTGCTGCAGGTGCAGGACCTGTGCAAGACCTACAGCTCGGGCAACGGCCTCTTCAAGCGCGGCCGCTCGGTGCAGGCCGCGAAGAACGTCAGCTTCGAGCTGCGCCGCGGCGAAACGCTGGGGCTGGTCGGTGAATCGGGCTCGGGCAAGTCGAGCGTGGGCCGCTGCCTGGTGGGGCTTTCGCCGTTCGACAGCGGCCGCATTCTCTTCAAGGGCCGCAGCCTGTCGCAGGGCCCGGCCTTCCGGCGCGAGGCCGCGGGCAAGATCCAGATGGTGTTCCAGGACCCGTACGCATCGCTCAACCCGCGCCACCGCGTCGGCGCGGCGATTGCGGGCGGGCCCATTGCGCAGGGCGTGGGCAAGGCCGAAGCCATGGCGCGCGCGATGGAGCTGCTGAAGCTCGTGGGCCTGGGCGCCGATGCGGCCCAGCGCTACCCGCACGAGTTCTCGGGCGGGCAGCGCCAGCGCATCGGCATTGCGCGTGCGCTGGCCATGCAGCCCGAACTGCTGGTGGCCGACGAGCCGGTGTCGGCGCTCGATGTGTCGGTGCAGGCGCAGGTGCTCGAGCTCTTCGCGCAGGTGCGCGAGCAGTTCCAGCTTGCCATGGTCTTCATCACGCACGACCTGCGCGTGGCCGGCCAGATGTGCGACCACATCGCGGTGATGCAGCGCGGCGAGGTCGTCGAATACGGCGAGACGCACAAGGTGCTCGGCGATCCGAAGCACGCCTACACGCGCAAGCTGATCGAGGCGGTGCCGCGGTTGGTGTCCGCCGCGTCGCCGGCCGAGGCGCTGGTCGCGTGATGGCGCCGAAGGACGACATGCCCTGCGTGGCGATCCTGAGCGAGGTGCTGGACATGGAGTACCTCGCCGTGGCCTTCCGCGAGGCCCATCCCGGCATCGACCTGCGCCTGGGCGAAGAGCTCGGCGCGCTCGACCAGATCGATGCGGCCGTCTGCTGGTTTCCGCCGCACGGCCTGCTCGCCCGGATGCCGAAGCTGCGGCTCGTGCAGTCGCTGGCCGCGGGCATCGAGCACATCACGGCCGATGCACAGCTGCCGCGCCACCTGCCGCTGTGCCGCATCGTCGACACCGGCATGGCGGCCGGCATGAAGGCCTATGTCTGCTGGGCCGTGGTGCAGCAGCACCGCGGCATGCGCGCCTACGTTGCGAGTTCCGCGGCCCGCCGATGGGAGGAGCAGCCGATCGAATCGCCGCGCCACCACCGCGTGGGCATTGCGGGCCTGGGCACGCTGGGCATGGCCTGCGCCGAGGCGCTGGCCGCCATCGGCTACCCGGTGCGCGGCTGGAGCCGCAGCGCGAAGGAGGCCCTGCCGGCCGGCGTCGAGGGCTTCCACGGCGCCGCGCAGCTCGATGAATTTCTCTCGGGCTGCGACACGCTGGTGTGCCTGCTGCCGCTCACCGCCGAGACGCACGGTTTTCTCGATGCCGCGCTGTTCGCCAGGCTGCCGCGCGGCGCGCACCTGATCAACGTCGGCCGCGGCGACCACCTGGTCGAGGCCGACCTGCAGCCGGCGCTCGACGTGGGCCAGCTCTCGGCGGCCACGCTCGACGCGTTCTCGCAGGAGCCGCTGCCGCCGGACCATCCGTTCTGGGGCGACCCGCGCATCCTCGTCACGCCGCACATCGCCACGCGCACCGACAGCCTCGTGATCGCGCGCCAGACGCTCGACAACCTTGCGTCGCTGCGCCAGGGCCGGCGCCCCGCCAACCAGGTCGACCTGGCGCGCGGCTATTGATCGAACTCCCTACACAACGGAACCGCCTTCATGAACGCCAGCACGCACGCAGAGAACGCCGCCAACGACATCGCCGCGCATCTGCATCCCTTCACCAACCTTGCGACGCATCCGCAGCTCGGCCCGCTGGTGATCCAGCGCGGCGATGGCATCTTCGTGGAGGACGACCAG
Source organism: Variovorax sp. 01N425 (assembly GCF_056399465.1). NCBI lineage: Bacteria > Pseudomonadati > Pseudomonadota > Betaproteobacteria > Burkholderiales > Comamonadaceae > Variovorax > Variovorax sp. 01N425. The sequence goes on from NZ_JBFTRJ010000002.1 coordinate 263,548, forward strand.
GGCCGCCGCTATCTCGAGGCGATGTCGGGCCTGTGGTGCGCCTCGCTGGGCTTCAGCAACGCACGCCTCGCCAAGGCCGGCAGCGAAGCGCTGCACGGGCTGCCGTACTACCACACCTTCAACGGCCGCTCCAACCCGGCCGCCATCGCGCTGGCCGAAAAACTGCTCGCGCTGGCGCCGGTGCCGATGTCCAAGGTGTTCTTCGCCAACTCCGGGTCGGAGGCCAACGACTCCGCGGTCAAGCTGGTCTGGTACTACCACAACGCCATCGGAAAGCCCGAGAAGAAAAAGATCATCGCGCGCCGCAACGCGTACCACGGCGTCACCGTCGCAGCCGCGAGCCTGAGCGGCCTGGTGCCGAACCACCGCGACTTCGACCTGCCAATCGACCGCATCCTGCACGTCGACTGCCCGCACCATTTCCGCTACGCCGAAGCCGGTGAGAGCGAGCAAGACTTCGCGACGCGGCTGGCCGCTGCGCTCGAGCAGCGCATCCTCGACGAAGGCCCCGGGACGGTCGGCGCCTTCATCGCCGAGCCCGTGATGGGCGCGGGCGGCGTGCTGGTGCCGCCGGCCACCTACTTCGACAAGGTCCAGAAGGTGCTGGCGAAATACGAGGTGCTGCTGATCGCCGACGAGGTGATCTGCGGCTTCGGCCGCACCGGCCAGATGTTCGGCTCGGCCACCTTCGGCTTGAAGCCCGACATCCTGACCGCGGCCAAGGCGCTCTCGTCGGGCTACGTGCCGATCTCGGCCGTGATGGTCAGCGAGAAGGTGCATGCGGCGGTGGCCGCCAACAGCGGCAAGATCGGCACCTTCGGCCACGGCTTCACCTACTCGGGCCATCCGGTGGCCTGCGCCATTGCGCTGGAGACGCTCAAGGTCTACGAAGACGAGAGCATCCTCGCGCACGTGCAGTCGCTGGTGCCGCAATTCCAGCAAGGGCTGCAGAGTTACGCCGGGCGCAGGTACGTTGGCGAGGTGCGCGGCGTGGGGCTCATCGGCGCGATCGAGCTGTATGCCGACCCCGCCAGGCGCACGCCCTTCGATCCCGCGCAGAAGGCCGGCGCCCGCCTTGCCGAGCTCGCGCTGGCACAGGGGCTCATCGTGCGCGCCATGGGCGACTCCATCGCCTTCTGCCCGCCGCTCATCATCACCGCCGAACAGGTCGACGACATGTTCGCGCGCTTCGCCCGCGCGATGGCGATCTTCGAGGAAAGCTTCGCGTGAAGGCCTTCTGCACGGACGAGAGTTTCCCGCGGGGCTTCCAGGCCGCGCGATGAGCACCGCCGCCACGGCTCTCGCACTGCACCCCGCGGGCTCCAGGCGCGCCGGCGTGGCGCTGTTCTTCTGCGCACTGGTGGCCTTTGCCTCCTACGACGCGTTCTGCAAGTACATGCTGCAGTTCTACCCGGCGCCCTTCGTCAACGTGATGCGCTACGTCGCGGTGAGCGGCATTGCCTTGGCGATGCTGCTGCGCCATGGCGACCTGCGCATGTGGCGCACGCCGCACAAGCCCTTGCTGCTGCTGCGCGGTCTGATGCTCGCGACGGTGGCCACCTGCTTCATGACGGCGCTCATCTGGATGCCGCTGGCCGAGGCCACGGCCATCTACTTCACCGCGCCGCTGCTGATGGTGGCGCTGTCGCCGTGGCTGCTGGGCGAGCAGGTGCGGCGCAGCCGCTGGGTGGCCGTGACGGTCGGCTTCGGCGGCATGCTGCTGATCGTGCGGCCGGGCGCCGACCTGCCGCTGCTCGGCACGGTGCTGATGGCGGTGGCCGCCGTCTGCTACGCGATCTTCCAGCTGCTCACGCGGCGGCTCGCGGGCCTGGTCGCGGGGCCGGTGCAGTACGCCTGGACCGCGCTGGTCTGCTTCGTCGTCACGCTGCTGCCCGCGCCCTTCTTCCTGCCCGCCCAGCAGCCGCCCTGGGGCGACGTGGCGCTGCTGCTGGCGGGCGGCGCCTGCAGCGCGGCGGCACAGTGGCTGCTGCTGGCCGCCTTCGAGCGCGTCGAGGCCTCCACGCTGGCGCCGCTCAACTACTTCCAGCTGCTGCTGGCCGTGGCCTTCAGCACCTTCTGGTTCCGCCGGCCGCCCGACGCGATCGCGATGGCCGGCATTGCGCTGATCATGGCGGCGGGCATCTACCTGGCGCGCGCGGGGCGGGGCCTGAAGACCGCACCGGCCGCGCCAGATGCCATCCGGTGAAGAATCGCCCCTGGCGCACACCAATGACGAGACAAGCAACATGGCAATTTCCACAATTTCTCCTCCTCCTGCTGCTGCCGACGCGGCCCTGTTCGAATCGGTCGAGTCGACCGACCTCGTCGGGCTGGTCGAGGCCCAGCTGACGCGCGCCATCGTCGAAGGCCGCCTGGCGCCCGGCAGCCGCATCGTCGAGGCCGACATCGCGCGCCGCATGGGCGTGAGCCGCGCGCCCGTGCGCGAGGCGGCGCGGCGGCTCGAGCGCCAGGGCGTGCTGGTCGCCAAGCCGCGCCACGGCTTCGCGGTGCGGACCATCAGCGTGCAGGAGATCGACGACCTGTTCGAAGTGCGCCTGAGCCTCGAGCTGACTTCGATCGAGCTGGCCTGCCGCAAGGCCGACGACGCGGGCATCGCGCGCGTGCAGGCGCTGGTCGAGGCCATGGTGCGCGAGGCCAACACGCAGCCGCAGCACCACCGCATCGCCAACGACCTGGCGCTGCACACGCTGATCTGCGAGCTGTCGGGCAACGCGCACCTGCACCGCATCTTCATGAACACCCAGACCGAGATGCAGATGATCATCGCGCTGATCGATGCGGTCTACCACGACCCCACCGCCATGGCCGAGACCCACCGCCCCATCGTCGACGCCCTGGTGCGCCGCGACCCCGAGGCCGCCAAGGCCGCGATGCGCGTGCACCTGGAAGACGCCTGGCAGCACGTGCGCGCGCTGTTCGTGAAGCAGCACGGCGCCGCGCCCCATCCCGCCAATGCCTGAGACCGGAGAAACACACCGATGAAAGTCGTCTACAGCGACACCCACAAGGACCACGATCCGCAGCTGTTCATGGTGCGCGGCAAGCTCAAGCGCAGCAACGAGCAGCCCGAGCGCGCCTTCCGCCTGCTCGAGGCGGTACAGCGGGAGGGCCACGAGGTCGTTGCCCCGCGCGACTTCGGCGCCGGCCCGCGCGCCGCCATCCACACGCCCGAGTACCTGCGCTTCCTCGAGACCGCCTACGCGCGCTGGCAGCTGCTGGACGATCCGTCCGAAGAGGTGATGCCCAACATCCATCCCTTCCCGGGCCAGCCCTGCACCTACCCCGACAGCGTGGTCGGCCAGGCCGGCTTCCACATGGGCGACAACGCCTGCTCGATCGGCGCGCGCACCTGGGAGGCCGCCGTCGCCTCGGCGAACATGGCCACGCATGCGGCGCAGCTCGTGCGGGGTGGCGAGCGCGTGGCCTATGCGCTGTGCCGCCCGCCCGGCCACCACGCGTATGCCGACCGCGCCAACGGCTTCTGCTACCTCAACAACGTGGCGATTGCCGCGCAATATCTGCGCGGCGTGCACGACCGCGTGGCCATCCTCGACATCGACGTGCACCACGGCAACGGCACGCAGGGCATCTTCTACCGCCGCGCCGACGTGCTGACCATCTCGCTGCACGGCGATCCGCGCAACTTCACGCCCTTCTTCATCGGCCACGCGCACGAGCGCGGCGAAGGCGAAGGCCTGGGCTACAACATCAACAAGCCGCTCGCGCTCGGCACCGACATCGACGGCTACCTGCCCGCGCTGCGCGATGCCTGCGACAGCATCCGCGCCTACGCGCCCGGCGCGCTGGTGGTGGCGCTGGGCCTCGACGCACACGAGCGCGATCCCTACAAGGGCATGAAGATCCAGACCGCCGGCTTCGCCGTGCTGCTGGCCGAGATCGCGCGCCTGGGGCTGCCCACGGTGCTGGTGCAGGAGGGCGGCTATCTGTCCGACGACCTGGGGCCCAACATCGCGAGCGCGCTGCGCGGTTTCGAGAGCGCGGCATGACGATTGCAGAGTTCGCCGACACGCAGGTGCTCAGCGAAGCCTCGCCCGCGCTCGACGGCGCCTGGGTGCGCGAACTCGCGCGCGAGCATTACGGCATCGAAGGCGAGATGAAGCCGCTGACCGGCGAGCGCGACCGCAACTACCGGCTCGAGCGCGCCGCCGACGGTGCCCGCTTCATGCTGAAGATCTCGCACCCGGCCGAGACCGCGCTGGTCGCCGACTTCCAGACCCAGGCCCTGCTGCATCTCGCGGCCGTCGACCCGGGTCTTCCGGTGCAGCGCATCGTGCCGACGCAGGGCGGCGCCGCCTCTTTCGTCTGCGATCCGGGCGACGGCCTGCCGCGCGTGGTGCGCCTCTTCAGCTACCTGCCCGGCCTGCCGCTGCCCGAGGCGCCGCGCACGCCGACGCAGCAGCAGAACCTTGCACGCATGCTGGCCCGGCTCGACGTGGCGCTCGCGGGCTTCGATCATCCGGCCGGCGACCTGCCGCTGCCCTGGGACCTGCAGCGCGCCGACAGCGTGCGCGGCCTGCTCGCGCACATTGCCGAGCCGGAGCGCCGCGCGCTGGCCGCCGCCGCGCTCGACCGCTTCGAGCGCGATGCCAAGCCGGTGCTGCGCACGCTGCCCGCACAGCCGATCCACAACGACTTCAACATCTACAACCTGCTGGTCGACCCGGCCGACACCGACCGCATTGCCGCGATCCTCGACTTCGGCGACATGGTGCGCGCGCCGTGCATCAACGACCTGGCCGTGGCCGCCGCCTACCAGGCCGGCACCGGCGACGATCCGCTCGCGGCCATCGTGCCGCTGGTGGCCGCGTACCACGCCGTGCGGCCGCTGTCGCCGGCCGAGGCCGGCGTGCTGTTCGACCTGATCACGGCGCGGCTCGTGATGGTGGTGGCCATCAGCGGCTGGCGCGCCGCGCGCTATCCCGAGAACGCGCCCTACCTGCTGCGCAACAACCCGCTGTCGTGGGCGCGGCTGCAGGCTTGCGAGCGCGTCGGCAGCGCCGCGGCGACAGCAGCCTTTCGCCGCGCGCTGAACCTCTGAGAGACCGCCCATGACTTCCCTCGCCCCTTCGACCCAGGCCCTGGTCGAGCGCCGCGCGCGCGTGCTCGGCCCGGCCTACCGCCTGTTCTACGAGACGCCGCTGCACCCGGTGCGTGGCGAAGGCGTGTGGCTGTACGACGCCGAGGGCCGGCCCCATCTCGACGCCTACAACAACGTCGCCTCCGTCGGCCATTGCCACCCACACGTGGTCGAGGCCATCGCGCGCCAGGCCGGCGTGCTCAACACCCACACGCGCTACCTGCACGAAGGTGTGCTCGACTACGCCGAGCGGCTGCTCGCCACCCTGCCGGCCGAGCTCGCACATGCGATGTTCACCTGCACCGGCAGCGAGGCCAACGACTTGGCGATGCGCATCGCACGCTCGCACACCAGGGCCGGGGGACTGATCGTCACGCGCTTTGCGTACCACGGCGTCACCGCGTCGATCGCCGAGGCCTCGCCCTCGCTCGGCAAGTTCGTGCAGCTCGGCGATGCGGTGCGCACCGTGCCCGCGCCTGACAGCTACCGCACCGCGCCTGGCGAGCTGGGTCGCGCGTTCGCGGATGGCGTGCGCGAGGCCATCGCGGACCTGAAGGCGCGCGGCATGCGCCCGGCCGCGCTGATGGTCGACACCGTGTTCTCGAGCGACGGCATCTTCACCGACCCGCCCGGCTTCATGGCCGAGGCGGTGGACGCGGTGCGCGAGGCCGGCGGCCTCTTCATTGCCGACGAAGTGCAGCCCGGCCTCGGCCGCACCGGCGACGCGTTCTGGGGCTTCCAGCGGCACGGCGTGGTGCCCGACATCGTCACCATGGGCAAGCCGCTGGGCGCCGGCCATCCGCTGGCCGGCCTCGCGGTGCGGCCCGAGGTGCTGGCCGCCTTCGGCCGCGAGTGCCGCTACTTCAACACCTTCGGCGGCAATCCGGTCTCGATGGCCGCGGGCATGGCGGTGCTCGACGTGGTCGAGCGCGAAGGGCTGATGGCCAATGCGCAGCGCGTCGGCCGTTACCTGCGTGCGCAGATCGCGAAGCTCGCCGAGCGCCATGCGCTGATCGGCGACGTGCGCGGCGCGGGCCTGTTCGTGGGCGTGGAGCTCGTCACCGATCGCCGCACCCGCACGCCCGCCACCGCGGAAACCGCGCGCATCGTCAATGGCCTGCGCGAGCGGCAGGTGCTGCTGAGCGCCACCGGCGAACATGCCAACACGCTCAAGATCCGCCCGCCGCTGGTGTTCTCCGAAGCCCATGCCGACCTGCTGGCCGAGACGCTCGGCCAGGTGCTGGCCGGTCGCTGACCAATCGCCTCTTCGCTGCTGCGCGTGGCGCCGATCGCCGCCTTGCGCCAGAATCATTCGACCCCACGACCCTTGCCTGCCACCATGAACATCGTCGATTCCTTTGCCGCCCACGCCTCCCGCTTCGTCGATATCCGGCGCGACATCCATGCCCATCCCGAGCTCGGCTTCGAGGAGCACCGCACCTCCGAAAAGGTCGCGGGCCTGCTCGCCGAATGGGGCATCGAGGTGCACCGCGGCATTGCCGGCACCGGCCTGGTCGGCGTGCTGCGCAAGGGCAGCGGCACGCGCACCATCGGCCTGCGCGCCGACATGGATGCGCTGCCGCTGCACGAGGCCAACGAGTTCGCCCACAAGTCCACGCACGCCGGCCGCATGCATGCCTGCGGCCACGACGGCCACACCACCATGCTGCTGGCCGCTGCCTGGCACCTGTCGCAGCAGGGGCCGGACGACTTCGACGGCACCGTGCATTTCATCTTCCAGCCCGCCGAGGAGATGGGCAAGGCCGGCGCGAAGAAGATGATCCAGGACGGCCTGTTCGAGCGCTTTCCGTGCGACGCGGTCTTTGCGCTGCACAACTTCCCGGTCGGCGACGTCGGCCGCTTCGCGCTCAACGAAGGTGCGCTGATGGCCTCGAGCAACACCTACAAGATCACCGTTCGCGGGCGCGGCACGCATGCCTCGATGCCGCACACCGGCATCGACCCGGTGGCCGCGGTGGTCACGCTCGCGCAGCAGCTGCAGACCATCGTGCCGCGCACCATTCCGAGCACCGAGCGCGCCCTGCTCGCGGTCACGCAGCTGCAGGGCTCCGATGCGCCCAACGTGATTCCCGACGTGGCCACGGTCGGAGGCACCATCCGCACCTTTTCGATCGAGGCGATCGACAAGATCGAGGCGCGGCTGCGCGAAGTGGCCGCCGGCGTGGCCGCGGCGCACGGCTGCACGGCCGAGGTCTTCTTCAACCGCTCCTCGCCGCCGGTGGTCAACCACCCGGCCGAGGCGCGCTTTGCCGCCAGCGTGATGCGCGAGGTGGTGGGCGACGGCATGGTCACCGACAATTTTCCCGCCGTGATGGGCGCCGAGGACTTCGCGCACATGCTGCTCGCGCGGCCCGGCTGCTATGCGTTCCTCGGCAATGGCGACGGCGACCACCGGCTCGACGGCCACGGGCCCGGCCCTTGCATCATCCACAACACCTCGTTCGACTTCAACGACGAGATCATTCCGATCGGCGCCAGCTACTTCGTGAAGCTGGTGCAGCGCTGGCTGCCCGCGGGCGGCTGAGATTTTTCACTGCCAACGATGATGATGATGAAAGCGGCCACTTCGATGACCTCCTCCCTCTTCACCCGGCGTTCGCTCGCCGCCCTTGCAGCCGCCGCAACGCTCGGCGCGTTCGTGCCCGCGCATGCGCAACAACAACGCGTGATCCACATCGTCGTGCCCTTCGGCACCGGCGCGGTGCAGGACACGGTGGCGCGCGCCTTCAACGCCGAGCTGGGTGCGGCGCTCAATGCCAGCGCCATCGTCGAGAACCGCGCGGGCGCGGGCGGCACGGTGGGCGCGGCCGCGGTGGCCAAGGCGCCTGCGGACGGCAACACGCTGCTGCTCGCGGCCGCGAGCCACAACATCGCGGGCTTCCTGTACAGCAAGCTGTCCTACGACCCGCTGAAGGATTTCGTGGGCGTGGCCAACATCGGCAACGCGGGCTACGCGCTGGCCGTATCGAGCGGGCTCAATGTGTCGAACACGGCGGACTTCATCAAGGAGGTCAAGGCCAATCCGGGCAAGTACAACTACGCCTCGGCCGGCAACGGCAGCGCCACGCACCTGGCAATGGCGTCGTTCCTTGCCAAGGCCGGGCTGCAGATGACGCACATCCCGACCAAGTCGACCGGCGAGGCGGTCAACGAGGTGCTCGCGGGCCGCGTGCAGGCGGTGATTTCGTCGAGCATCGGCGTGATGGGCTTCCAGGCCGATCCGCGCATGAAGCTGCTCGCTTCCACGGGGCAGGCGCGCAGCCCGTTCCTGCCAAACTTGCCGACGGTGGCCGAGAGCGGCCTGCCGGGCTACGCCTTCGATTCATGGATCGGCCTGCTCGCCCCGGCCGGCACACCCAAGGCCGAGGTCGAGCGCCTCAACGCGGCCACCAACAAGGTGCTGTCCGATCCGGCGATCCAGGAGCGCTTCAAGCGCCTGGGCGTGGAGCCGCGCATGCAGAGCGCAGAAGAGTTCCAGAAGCTGCTGCGCGCGGACTGGGATGCGATGGGGGCGGTGGTCAAGGCTTCGGGGGCGAAGATCGACTGATCTTGTGCTGTTGTTTTTGGCGCTGTAGTTTTTTGGCGCTGTTGTTCAGGGCGCGTGCCCAGGCCACCGGGTACTCCCCTCCGCGAATGTCCCCCGGCCTGCGGCCTCCTCCTTGATTTCGCTGCGGGGAGCACCCGATGCCCTGTGCACGATGGGCGCGGCTGTGGTGCTGACCGATCAACGACCACTGCGCATGACGAGCACGCCGATGGGGTGCCTTGCGCAGCGAAATTAAGGAGGAGGCCGCAGGCCGGAGGACATTCGCGGAGCAAGGTACCCCGTCGGCGTGATCGCGCCCTGGATAAAGCGTCCCGCCTTCGCCTAAATATCACACAAGAACCCGACCCGGAAGAGCGCCCACCCTACGCATATCTTGACGATATATCGCTAATATATTTAAAGTAGAACCCTTCCCCACCGCACATCCAGGAGCGCTCACGTGACCCAACCCCGCTGGCAAGGCATCTTTCCCGCCATCACCACCAAGTTCCACGCCGACGAAAGCATCGATGCCGAAGGCACCGCGCGGCACATCGACTTCCAGATCCGCAACGGCATCCACGGCCTCGTCACCTGCGGCTCGCTGGGCGAAGCCAGCACGCTCACGCTCGAAGAGAAGCTGCAGGTCGCCAAGATCGCGCTCGAAGCCGCCGACGGCCGCATCCCGGTGCTGGCCAATGTGTCGGAAACCAGCACGCGCGAGGCGCTGCGCTACGTGGACGGGGCCAACAAGCTCGGCGTCGCCGGCTTCATGGTGATGCCCTCGGTGATCTACGTGGCCGATGCGCGCGAAGCCATGCTCAACGTGCGCACCATCGCCAACGCGGCGCAAAAACCCATCATGGTCTACAACAACCCGGTGGCCTACCGGGTCGACCTGAAGCCCGCGCACATGCTGGAGTTGGCGGACTGCGAATGGATTGCGGCCATCAAGGAGAGCTCGGACGACATCCGCCGCATTACCGACCTGCGCAACACCGTGGGCGATCGCTACCAGCTGTTCCTGGGCGTGGACGACCTGGCCTACGAAGGCCTGGCGCTGGGCTGCGATGGCCTCTTGGCCGGCGTGGGCTGCGCATTCCCGCGCGAGACGGTGGCGCTGTACGACCTGATGAAGGCGGGCCGCTTCGCCGAGGCGCTGAAGCTCTACCAGTGGATGACGCCGATGCTGCACCTGGACGTGTCGACCAAGCTGGTGCAGAACCTCAAGCTGATCGACGTGCTGGTGGGCGTGGGCAGCGAGCACATGCGCCGCCCGCGGCTGCCGCTCATCGGCGAGGAGCGCGCCGCCATCGAGGCCATCGTGAAGAAGGCGCTGGCCACGCGGCCTGTGCAATACCAGTCGGTCGTGTCATAACGCGCGCTCTCACTCTTTTTTCATCGTCCTTACCTGGGAACAAGCATGAAGTCCAAAGCACACATGATTCCGTTTCTCGGCCTCGTGGCGGCCATCGCCGTTGCAGGCCACGCGCATGCGCAGCAGGAGCAGGTCGTCAAGATCGGTCACAGCGGGCCGCTCTCGGGCCCCAATGCCTTCGCGGGCAAGGACAACGAAAACGGCGTGCGCCTGGCCATCGAGGAACTCAACGCGAAGAAGATTACCGTCGGCGGCAAGACGCTGAAGTTCGAGCTCGTGTCCGAAGACGATCAGTGCGACGCCAAGACCGGCGTCAGCGTGGCGCAGAAACTGGTGGACGACGGCGTCAAGTACGTGATGGGGCCGTACTGCTCGGGCGTGGCCATTCCGGCGTCGCGCATCTATGCCGACGGCGGCACCATGGTCTCCACCGTGGGCACCAACCCGAAGGTCACGCAGGGCGGCTACAAGAACCTCTTTCGCATCATCGCAAGCGACAACCAGATCGGCTCCAGCATGGCGGTGTATGCAGCCAAGGTGCTCAAGGTGACGAAGGTGGGCGTGATCGACGACCGCACCGCCTTCGGCCAGGGCCTGGCGGAAGAGTTCAGCAAGGAAGCGAAGAAGCAGGGCCTCACCATCGTGGGCCAGGAGTTCACCACCGACAAGGCCGTGGACTTCACCGCCATCCTCACCAACATGAAGGCCAAGGCGCCCGAAGCCATCTTCTTCGGCGGCTATGCGCCGCAGGCCGCACCCATGGCGCGCCAGATGAAGCAGCTGGCCGTGCCCGGCAAGCTGCTCGGCGGCGACACCGTCTGCAGCCCGGCCACCGGCAAGCTCGGCGGCGACGCGGTCAACGACCTGGTGTTCTGCGCGCAGGGCGGCTCCATCCTTGAAAAGGCGCAGAGCGGCCCGGCCTTCAAGGCCAAGTTCAAGAAGCGCTTCAACGCCGATGCGGATGCGTATGCCGCCTCGTACTACGACCAGCTGATGTTCATCGGCGAGTCGATGCAGAAGGCCAACTCCACCGACCCCGACAAGGTGGGCGCCGAGCTCTACAAGACCACCTACAAGGGCGTGGCCGCCACCTACAGCTACGACGACAAGGGCAACATGAAGCAGGCGCCGATCACGGTGTTCACCTTCAAGAACGCCGCGCCCGTTCCCCTCGCGAGCTACTGAAGCTGAAGGACGACATGCACCGCATCCAGGTCATCGATTCGCACACGGGCGGCGAGCCCACGCGGCTGGTCGTCGGCGGCTTTCCCGACCTCGGCGGCGGCACCATGGCCGAGCGCCGCGCGCTGCTGGCCGAGCGCCACGACCAATGGCGCGCGGCCACGGTGCTCGAACCGCGCGGCAGCGACGTGGTGGTGGGCGCGCTCTTGTGCGAACCCGTGTCGAAGGACGCCGCGGCCGGCGTGGTCTTCTTCAACAACACCGGCTATCTCGGCATGTGCGGCCACGGCACCATCGGCCTGGTCGCGAGCCTCGCGCACATGGGGCGCATCGGCGCCGGCGAGCACCGCATCGAGACGCCGGTGGGCACCGTCACCGCCACGCTGCATGCCGATGGTTCGGTCAGCGTGCGCAACGTGCCGGCGTATCGGCACCTGCACCAGGTGGCGGTCGAGCTGCCCGGCCATGGCACCGTGCGCGAGACTGTGCGCGGAGATGTCGCCTGGGGCGGCAACTGGTTCTTCCTCGTGAGCGAGCACGGCCAGCGCGTGGCCAGCGACAACCTCGCCGCGCTGACCGGCTACACCGCCGCCTTGCGCCGCGCGCTGGCGGCGCAGGGCATCACGGGCGCCGAGGGCGCGGAGATCGACCACATCGAACTCTTTGCCGACGACAGCGAAGGCGCCGACAGCCGCAACTTCGTGCTGTGCCCCGGCAACGCCTACGACCGCTCGCCCTGCGGCACCGGCACCAGCGCCAAGATCGCCTGCCTCGCGGCCGACGGCAAGCTCGCGCCGGGCGAAGTGTGGACGCAGGCCAGCGTGATCGGCAGCCGCTTCGAGGCCAGCTACACGCTGGAAGACGGCGGCAAGGTCGTTCCGACGCTGCGCGGCCGCGCCCACGTCAGCGCCGAAGCCACGCTGCTGATCGACGACAGCGACCCCTTCGGCTGGGGCATTCGGCTCTGACGCCGCACGGCATGGATGCGGATGCCATCGTCATCGGCGCCGGCATCGTCGGCGCCGCCTGCGCGCATGCGCTCGCGCGGGCCGGCCGCCGCGTGCTGGTGCTCGATGCGCGCATCGGCGGTGCCACCGGCGCGGGCATGGGGCACCTGGTGGTGATGGACGACAACCCGGCCGAGCTTGCGTTGAGCCGCCATTCGATCGCGCAGTGGCGCGCCCTGGCGCTCCGCATGGGCGAAGACTGCGCGTACCGCGCCTGCGGCACGCTCTGGATCGCGGCCAACGAAGAAGAAATGGCCGAGGCCGAGCGCAAGCGCGAGCGGCTGCATGCACACGGCGTCGACAGCCGCCTGCTCGATGCGCCCACGCTCGCGCGCGCCGAGCCCGCGCTGCGCAAGGGCCTCGCCGGCGCGCTCGAAGTGCCCGGCGACGGCATCCTCTATGCGCCGAACGCGGCGCGCTGGCTGCTCGCAGAGGGCGGCGCTTCGATCCGCGTCGAGCACGCGAAAGTCGATGCGATCGAAGACGACGGCACGTTGCGGCTTGCCGACGGCAGCCGCCGCAGCGCGCCGCAAATCGTGCTGGCCAACGGCATCGAGGCCACGGCGCTGTGCCCCGAACTTCCGATCCGCCCCAAGAAGGGCCACCTGCTGATCACCGACCGCTACCCGGGCACGGTGCGCCACCAGCTCGTCGAGCTCGGCTACGTGACGAGCGCGCACCACAGCGATGGCGATTCGATCGCCTTCAACGTGCAGCCGCGGCCGACGGGCCAACTGCTGATCGGCTCCTCGCGCCAGTTCGGCACCACCGATCCGGCGGTCGAAGCGCCGATGCTCGCGCGCATGCTGCAGCGCGCGCTCGGCTACCTGCCGGGGCTTGCGGATCTCAATGCGGTCCGCTCGTGGACCGGCCTGCGCGCCGCCACGCCCGACGGGCTGCCGCTGCTGGGCAAGCACCCCTGGCGCGAGAAGCTCTGGCTCGCGGTCGGCCACGAAGGCCTGGGCGTGACCACCGCGCCGGGCAGCGCGCACCTGCTCGCGGCGCTGATGACCGGCGCTGCCCCTGAGTTCGACGCGGCGCCCTATGCGCCGCGCGGGCTGCTGGAGAAGCGCGCATGAGCGGCGAGACCTTGCTGCACATCGACGGCCAACCCGTCCGCGTGAAGGCAGGCAGCTCGGTCGCCGCCGCCTTGCGCGTGGCCGGCGGCATGGGCGTGGCGCGCAGCTCCGTCACGGGCCAGCCGCGCGCGCCCTTCTGCGGCATGGGCGTGTGCCAGGAATGCCGCGTGCGGATCGATGGCCGGCAAAGGCTCGCTTGCCAGGCGGTCTGCGCCGAAGGCATGCGCGTGGAGACCTCGGCATGACGGCCATGGCGCTGGCGCACTGCGACCTGCTGATCGTCGGCGCAGGCCCGGCCGGCATGGCGGCGGCGGTCGCTGCCGCACCGAGCGGCGCATCGATCGCCGTGATCGACGACAACCCCGCGCCCGGCGGGCAGATCTGGCGCGACGGCCCCGGCGCATCGCCGCCAGCGGCCGCGCGCACCTGGCGCGTTGCACTCGAGCGCCACGCCAACATCCGCGTGTGCAGCGGTACGCGCGTCGTCGCTGCGCCTGCGCGCGACGAACTGCTGCTCGAAGATGCCGAACGCGGCTGGCGCATGCGGTGCAGCAAGCTGATCCTCTGCACCGGTGCGCGCGAGCTGCTGCTGCCCTTCCCGGGCTGGACGCTGCCCGGCGTCACGGGCGCGGGTGGGTTGCAGGCGCTCATCAAGGCGGGCTTGCCGGTCGAAGGAGAGCGCGTCGTGATCGCCGGCAGCGGGCCTTTGCTGCTTGCCGCCGCGGCCACCGCACGTGCGGCGGGTGCGAAGGTCGTGCGTGTCGCCGAGCAGGCGTCGCTCGCGGCGGTCGCGGGCTTTGTCGCCAGCCTGCCGAGATGGCCGGGCAAGGCCGTGCAGGCGGTGACGCTGGCCGATCCGCAGTACCGCACCGCGTCGCGCATCGTGTCGGCGCAGGGCAGCACTCAGGTCGAATCGGTCCGGCTTCTTCAAGGCTGCCGCGAGGTGGAAATCGCCTGCGACCGCGTGGCCTGCGGCTTCGGCCTCACGCCCAACACGCAGCTCGGCCAATTGCTCGGCTGCACTCTCACTGTCGAAGGCGCGCGGGCATTGGCGGTCGATGCGCGGCAGCTCACCAGCCTGCCCAACGTCTACGCGGCCGGCGAATGCACCGGCTTCGGCGGCAGCGAACGCGCGCTCGCGCAGGGCGCCATCGCCGGCTACGCAGCCGTCGGCAACGAGCGCGCCGCAAAGCAGCACGAAGCCGAACGCACCCGCTGGAACGCCTTCGCCGCACAGCTGCACCGCAGCTTCGCGCTGGCCCCGGAGATCAGGCAGATGCCGCAGCCCGACACCCTCGTGTGCCGCTGCGAAGACGTGCCCTTTTCGGCGCTCGCGGATTGCAGCGGCTGGACCGACGCCAAGCTCCATCGCCGCTGCGGCATGGGCGCCTGCCAGGGCCGCGTCTGCGGCGATGCGGCGCAGTTCCTGTTCGGCTGGACCCCGCCCGCGCCGCGGCCGCCGCTCTCGCCGGCGCGCATTGCCACGCTGGCCGGCCTCGCGCGCCCGGATGGCGATGTGGACCGACAATGAAGCCGAAGCAGCACCAGCAGCAAAAGAAAACAATGGCCCCCCCGAAGACCGCGCCCCGCCCCCAGCCCAAGCGACGGGCCGCCGACCTCGCCTACGACGCGATCGAGACGCTGCTGTCCACGCTGCAGCTGGAGCCCGGCAGCCAGATCGTCGAGGCCGACCTCGCCGAGCGCACCGGCCTTGGCCGCACGCCGGTGCGCGAGGCGCTGATGCGCATGGTGTCCATCGGCCTCATCGTGCAGCAGCCGCGCCGCGGCCTGCTGGTGTCGACCATCGACCTGGCCGACCACCTCGACGTGATCCAGACCCGGCGCGTGCTCGAACGGCTGATCGCGGCCTGCTCGGCGCGCCGCGCCACCGCGCTGCAGCGCAAGGAGATCGTGCGCTGCGCCGAGCTGATGGTGAAGGCCGCCCATCGCGGCGACCTGAACGACTACATGCAGGCCGACCGCGCGCTCGACCTCGTCAACCACCAGGCGAGCCACAACGACTCGGCGGTGAAGGCCGTGATCCCGCTCATCGTGCAGTGCCGCCGCTTCTGGTACGCCTACCAGCACGAAGGCGAGATCGTCGAGGGCGCCAATGCGCACCTCGAACTCGCGCAGGGCATCGCGACCGGCGACGAGGCCGCGGCCATTGCCGGCGCCAACCGCCTGATGGACTACCTCGAGCTGTTCGCCCGCAAGGTGATCGACAACTGAAGCCCCGGGGAATTCCGCGTGCCGCGGCCGGGCCATCGGCGCATACTGGCCCGATGGCCGTCGCCCCCCGCGCGCAACCCGAGGACTTCTTCTCCAACGAAGAGTGGCAGTCGCTCACTCGCCGCTCGCCGTGGAAGGGCCTGTGGCTGGTGGCGCACTGCTGGGGCGTCATCGGCGCCGCGATGCTCGCGGGCATCGTGTGGCCGTGGACCATGCCGCTCATGGTGCCGATCGTCGGCGCGCGGCAGCTCGGGCTCTTCATCCTCATGCACGACGCCGCGCATGCGGGCCTGCATCGCAGCCGCAGGGTCAACGACTGGGTCGGCCATTGGCTCTGCTCGTCCACGCTGCGCGACTACCGGCCCTATCACCTGCAGCACCACCGCTTCGTGCAGCAGACCGAAGACCCGGACCTCGTGCTGTCCGCGCCCTTCCCCATCACGCGCGATTCGATGTGGCGCAAGGTCGTGCGCGATTTGAGCGGCCAGACCTTCTACAAGCAGCGCTTCGGCCATATCGCCGAGGGCATCCGGCAGCGCACACCGGGCGAATCGGCGCTGAAGGCATTCGGGCGCGAGCTGGCGAAGGACCGGCGCTTCCTGGCCGGCAACGGCCTCGGCTTCCTGGCCTTCGCGCTGGCGGGGTACGGATGGGCCTGGCTCCTGATGTGGCTGCTGCCGATGGCCACCTGGCTGCCGCTCGTGAGCCGCGTGCGCAACATCGCCGAGCATGCGCTGGTGGCGCAGAACGAGGCCGATCCGCTGCGCCAGGCGCGCACCACGCAGGCCGGCTGGCTCGAACGCGCGCTGGTGGCGCCCTACTGGGTCAACTACCACTGCGAGCACCACATGTTCACCAGCCTGCCCTGCTGGAGCCTGCCAAAGGCGCACCGGCTGCTGCAGCGGCGTGGCGCCATCGCGCGCATGGAAGTGCAGCCCGGCTACCTGAGCCTGCTCAGGCGCGCCGCGCCGGCCTGACGGGTGCCCGTCCGCTCTGCGTCAGTCCGCAGCCAGCTCGGGTCCGGGCCAGCCCAGCAGTTCAGCCAGCCGCTGCACGATCCAGCCGGCCTCGGCGGCCGACACGCCGGCTTCGGGCGCCCTGAGCCCGGCATGGATGCGCCGCAGGATCTCGCTCTCGACCGGCACCTCGGTGTGGTGCTGGATCTGCGCGTGGCCCACGAGGTGGCTGGCCAGGTCCTCGCAGATCTCGTAGCGCTCGCGCACCACGCCGATCGGCTCCGAGAGGCGCTGGCGCGCATCGCTGTAGACCGCGAAGAACGAAGGCGGGATGAAGATCTGGTTGTCGTCGGACATCGCGGATTGGCTTGATGGCGGTCCCAATGACAAAACGCGCCCAAGGGCGCGTTCGTCGCGGCTCTTGCGAGCCTCCGGGGGCTGGATCAGCCGCCCTTCTTGGCGCGCTTGCCGGGGTTCTTCTTGCTGCGCGTGGCGGTGCCGCGTTCGAGGCTGACCTTCTGGCCGCCACCGGCCTTGGTCAGGGCGTAGCCGGGCATGGGCGTCGGCTTCGGGGTGGCAACGCGGTCGGCTTCGGTACGAATTTTCTTGGGCATGAAAAGCTCGGGTAAAAAAAGTGATGTTCGAGGCTCAATTAGGCCACAGCGGGGATTTTGCCTGCCAGAAGCCGAAGCAACCGGCATGACAGGGTTTCTTTCAGAGCTCCAGCAGGCGCACCTTCACGCTCTTGCCCTTCACGCGGCCGCTCGAGAGCTTGCGCGCCGCTTCGGCCGCAATGCCGCGCTCCACGGCCACGTAGGTCGAGAACTCGTTGACGTTGATCTTGCCGACCTGGTCCTTGGCGTAGCCGCAGTCGCCGGTGAGCGCGCCCAGCACGTCGCCGGCGCGGATCTTCTCCTTGCGCCCGCCCACGATCTGCAAGGTGGCCATGGGCGGCGCGAGCGGCGCGCCCCGGGCCGGCGTGAGCTCGGCCAGCGGGTGCCACTCGGATTCGCGGCCCTGCAGCTGCTCGATCTTGCCGACGCTGCCCATCTCGTCCATGCTCGCCAGGTTCAGCGCGAGGCCCTCGGCGCCGCCCTGCTGGCCCACGCGGCCGGTGCGGCCGATGCGGTGGATGTGGATTTCAGCGTCGGGCGTCACGTCGACGTTGATCACGGCTTCGAGCTGCGCAATGTCGAGCCCGCGCGCCGCCACGTCGGTGGCCACCAGCACGGAGCAGCTGCGGTTGGCAAACTGCACCAGCACCTGGTCGCGCTCGCGCTGCTCCAGCTCGCCGAACAGCGCCAGCGCGCTGAAGCCCTGGCCCTGCAGCACCTCGACGAGGTCGCGGCACTGCTGCTTGGTGTTGCAGAAGGCCAGCGTGCTCACGGGGCGGAAATGGTCGAGCAAAAGGCTCACGGCGTGCAGCCGTTCGCTTTCCTTCACCTGGTACCAGCGCTGGCGGATCTTGCTGCCCTCATGCTGCGCCTGCACCGTGATCTGCTCGGGGTTCTTCATGAACTGCTGCGCGAGCTTGGCGATGCCTTCGGGGTAGGTGGCCGAGAACAGCAGCGTCTGGCGCTCCTTGGGGCACTGGCGCGCCACCTTCACGATGTCGTCGAAGAAGCCCATGTCCAGCATGCGGTCGGCTTCGTCGAGCACCAGCGTGTTGAGCGCCTCGAGATTCAGGTTCTCGCGCTCCAGGTGGTCCATGATGCGGCCGGGCGTACCCACCACGATGTGCGCGCCGTGCTCCAGGCTGGCAATTTGCCCGCGCAGCGCGACGCCGCCGCAGAGCGTGACCACCTTGATGTTCTCTTCCGCGCGCGCCAGGCGGCGGATTTCGGTCGTGACCTGGTCGGCCAGTTCGCGCGTCGGGCACAGCACCATCGCCTGGATGGCGAAGCGGCGCGGGTTCAGGTTGGAGAGCAGCGCGAGCGCAAAGGCGGCGGTCTTGCCGCTGCCGGTCTTGGCCTGCGCGATCAGGTCCTTGCCGAGCAGCGCCGGCGGCAGCGCGGCCGCCTGGATCGCCGTCATCTGCGTGTAGCCCAGCTGCGTGAGGTTGGCCAGCATCTGGGGCGAGAGCGCCAGCGTGGCAAAACCGTTGCCGGCTGGCGGGCCGCCGGCTGTGGAAGGGGATGTGGTCATCGTTTTGCAGCCGGGCGGCCGCAACAAAAACAAAGGCCTTGCCAAGCGCCCGCGCGGGGCGCTTGCAAGGCCCTTCGTCCGTCGCGGATCAGCGGCGAGGTGCGTTGTTGTTGCCGGAGTTGGTCGGCGGCGGGCCGCGGCGCTCCAGGTGGCGGAAGGTGATACGGCCCTTGGTCAGGTCGTAGGGCGAGAGTTCGAGCGACACCTTGTCACCCGCCAGGATGCGGATGTGGTGCTTGCGCATCTTGCCGCCGCTGTAGGCGATCAGCTGATGGCCGTTGTCGAGCGTCACGCGGTAGCGCGAGTCGGGCAGGACTTCGGTCACTGCGCCGTTCATTTCGATCAGTTCTTCCTTGGGCATGTGTGATTACCTCTGAATTCTCGTTCGATGTGTGTTGGAGATGAAGATGGGCGTAATTGTTTCAGCCCGCGCACGGCAAAGCGAGCGGCGCGCTGCGGGGGTGGCGTTCGCGCACCCAGCCGAGCCCCTGGGCGACGGCATAGCGTGCCGCGGCGGCGTGGCTGGCAAAGCGCGGCGTGAAACGCATCACGCGGTCGTGCATGCCGCTGCCCCGGCCGGAGCGGATCGAGACGGATGCGGCGAAATTGCCGTCGTCCTGGTGGCGGATGAGCGGAGAAACAAGGTACTTGCCCACCGCGATACTGTGTTGAATGATGTCCATGAAGCCTTGGCACCCTGCGCGGAAAGTGTGCGCAAGATGCCGGAAAAATAATTGAAAACGGGCGTGGGCCGGCCGGAATGGCGCGGCGGACGCGCTATTCGCTTCAACAAGAACGAAGGCAGTGGTGGCAATCATGGGCGCCCGGTCTGGCGCTCCAACACACTGTGAAGCCGGCTTGGGGGAAAGAGGCCTGAAAAATCCAAGGGACAGTGCAGGTCAGCCGGCGGAGTGACGAAAAGTGCTTCGTCGTGGTATCGAAACGAACCCGGCATTATAGCCCGCGGGGCATGACAGTTGCTTGTCTTAAAAACAACGCCTTGGCGAATTCGGCATCAAACACCCGCCGGCCAAGTGTTTGATGCTATCAAAAATATAGCTCAAAAGCGCCTCAGCCGATCCCCAGCATCCGCTTGTTGGCGGCCACGTCCACGCCGCCCGCCGCAAAATCGTCAAAAGCCCGCTCCGCCACCCGGATGATGTGGTCGGCAATGAAGGCCGCGCCTTCGCGCGCGCCGTCCTCGGGGTGCTTGATGCAGCACTCCCACTCGAGCACCGCCCAGCCCGGGAAGTCGTACTGCGCCATCTTCGAGAAGATGGCGCCGAAATCGACCTGCCCGTCGCCCAGCGAGCGGAAGCGCCCCGCGCGGTTGATCCAGCTCTGGAAGCCGCCGTAGACGCCCTGCTTGCCGGTCGGGTTGAACTCGGCATCCTTCACGTGGAAGATCTTGATGCGCTCGTGGTAGTGGTCGATGTACGCCAGGTAATCGAGCTGCTGCAGCATGAAGTGGCTCGGGTCGTACAGGAGGCAGGCGCGCGGGTGGTTGTTCACGCGCTCCAGGAACATCTCGTAGCTCACGCCGTCGTGCAGGTCTTCGCCGGGGTGGATCTCGTAGCCCACGTCCACGCCCGCCGCGTCGAAGGCATCGAGGATCGGCCGCCAGCGGCGCGCAAGTTCGTCGAAGGCCTCCTCGATGAGTCCCGGCGGGCGCGGCGGCCACGAGTAGAGATACGGCCAGGCGAGCGCGCCCGAGAAGGTGGCATGCGCCGTGAGCCCCAGGTTGGCCGAGGCCTTCGCGGCGAAGTGCAGCTGCTCCACCGCCCACTGCTGGCGCCGCACCGGATCGCCGCGCACCTCGGGCGCCGCGAAGCCGTCGAAGCCCGCGTCGTAGGCCGGATGCACCGCGACCAGCTGGCCCTGCAGATGGGTCGACAGCTCGGTGATCTCCAGGCCGTGCGCGGCCAGCGTGCCCTTGACCTCGTCGCAGTAGGTCCTGCTCTCGGCGGCCTTCTTCAGGTCGAACAGGCGCGCGTCCCAGCTCGGGATCTGCACGCCCTTGTAGCCCAGCCCGGCGGCCCAGCCGGCAATGGCGTCGAGCGAGTTGAACGGGGCTTCGTCCCCGGCGAACTGGGCCAGGAATATGGCCGGGCCCTTGATCGTTTTCATGGCTTGTCTTCCTTCTTGGTCGTGGCGGCGTTGAAAGCATACTTTGGCGTGTCGTCCGACCCCGTGCGAGAGGCCAAAGCGCCACAATGGACTTTCCTTTTCGCACAGCACGCCCTGCTCGTCCCGCGATGCCGCAACCCGTTTCCGCCCGGCTGAAGATCGGCTTGTCCGCCTGCTTTTCCCACGCCGATCCGGCGCGTTCGCTCTTCACCAACAAGACGCTGCAGTACGTCGAGCAGTCCATTGCGCACTGGCTCATGTCGGCCGGCGCCATGGTGGTGATGGTGCCCTGCCCCACGGGCGAAACCGCGCGCGGCGACACCAAGCTCTCGCACTACGCCGAATGGCTCGACGGCGTGGTAATGCACGGCGGCGCCGACGTCTGGCCCGGCAGCTACGGCGAGGTGCCGCTCAAGGACGCCTGGGTGGGCGACCGCATCCGCGACCTGTACGACCTGGCGCTGGTCGAGGCCTTCGAGCAGGCCGGCAAGCCCATCTTCGGCGTCTGCCGCGGGCTGCAGCTGATCAATGTGGCCTTCGGCGGCACGCTCTACCAGGACATCGAGGCGCAGCACGAGCATCCCGAAACCGTGCGGCACCGCGACCCGGTGACCTACGACCAGAACTTCCACCAGATCGAGATCGTGGAGGGCACGCGCCTGGCCAAGCTCTACCCCGAGGTGAAGACCGCCAAGGTCAACAGCATCCATCACCAGGGCGTGAAAGACCTCGCGCCGGGTTTCGAGATCGAGGCCTGGAGCCTGCCCGACCGCGTGCCCGAGGCCATCCGCCGCCGCGCCGACAGGGGCCGCAGCTACATCGCCGCCACGCAGTGGCACCCCGAATTCCACAAGTACGGCAGCACCGAGACGGTCGACGACACGCCCATCCTGCACGACTTTCTCTGGGCCTGCGCCACCGCGAAGGTGGCGCCGCGCACCCTGCCGGATGCCGGGCACGGCCGCATCCGCGACCGCGCGGCGCGGGTGCTGCGCCAGGCACTGCTGCGGCGCTGACGCCCCGGCCGGCTTAGCGCCGCTCGGAACGGTTCGTGCTGCCGCTGACGCCCGCGTCAATGGTGCCGAACACCGTCACGCCGCTGCCCGACGACGCGGCGGCGCGGTCGCCGCTGCCGGCCGAGCCCGTGCCGGCACAGCCCGCCGCCAGGGCGCCCATCGCGATGGCAAGAACAGCTGCAAGGAATGGCTTCACGTCAAACTCCAGGCGAAGATGAAAAGACTTGCGGCCACTATAGGCCGCGCGCCTTCGCGCCCTGCCGCAACACACGCGCCGGCGGCAGGGTTGTTGTTGTTGTTGGTCAGCGCGGATCGGTGGCCAGCAGCATCGCCACCATCGACTGCAGGTCCTGCCGCAGCCGCGCCGCGCCGGCCTCGTCGAGCGCCAGCGTGGCCTCGTCCATGTAGAGCTTGCGGTTGACCTCCACCTGGATGCTGTGCCGGTGCTCGGCCGGCCGGCCATGCCGGCGCACCAGTTCCACGCCCTTGTAGGGATGGTTGTAGTCCACGCTGTAGCCGCGCGCGCGCAGGTGCGCGCAGATCCTTTGCGACAGCGCCGGGTCGGCGGTGCTGCCGTCGCGGTCGCCGATCACGAAGTCCGCATGCACGAGGCCCGGGAAATCGGTGGCATGGCTGCCCGCCACCGCCGGCATCGAGTGGCAGTTGATGTGGATGCTGTAGCCGTGCCGCGCATGCGCCGCGTCGATGGCCTCGGCCACCGCCGCGTGGTAGGGCCGCCAGCAGTTGTCGATGCGCGCGCGGACCTCGTCCACAGTGAGCAGCCGGTCGTAGATCGGCAGGCCCTCGTCGGTGAGCTTCCAGACCAGGCCCTTGCCGAGCCGCACCTTGGCCAGCACGCGCGGGTCGGCCGACAGGGGGCCGGTCCACGGGCCGTCGAGCAGCGCGGTGTCCAGCTCGGTGGTGTCGCGGTTGGCGTCCAGGTAGCTGCGCGGAAAGTGCGCCTCGATCCACGCCGCGCCCATTTCGGGCGCAAAGGCATAGAGCTTCTCGACGTGCGTGTCCTCGGCCCGGCGCAGCGTGGCCACGTCGCAGGCGGGCCGGAAGTCCTCGGGGTAGACGGTGCCGCTGTGCGGCGAATCGAGCACCAGCGGCGTGTGCCCGGCAACGCTGGTCACCTGGGCGCGGGTTTGGATCAGTTTCAGAACAGGATGCATAGGCAGGCGGGATCAGTCCAATCGGATGCGCGCGAAGGCGGCGACTTTTTTCATCTTCTCGATCTCGCTGTCGATCTGCTTGGCAAATTCGGCCGGAGTGGTGCCCGAGGCGTACAGCCCCTGCAGCGCCAGGCGCTCGCGCACCGTGGCGTCCTTCAGCGCCGTGGCCACCGCCTGTTGCATGCGCAGCGCGATGTCGGCCGGCGTGCCGGCGGGCGCCACGAGGCCGAACCACGACGGATCGTTGTTGGCCGGGTAGCCGAGCTCGCGGTAGGTCGGCACTTCGGGCAGCACGTCGAGCCGGCTGCTCCAGGACACGGCCAGCGCCTTCAGCTTGCCCGCCTTCACGTGCGGCAGCGACGAGGCCACCTGGTCGAAATACACCGGCACCTCGCCCGCGAGCACGTCGTTGATGGCCGGGCCCGCACCGCGGTAGGGGATGTGCACCATCGAGGTTCCGGTGCTGCTCTTGAAGAGTTCGCCCCACATGTGGCCGATGGTGCCGTTGCCCGGCGACGCGTACGACACCTTGCCCGGATTGGCCTTCAGGTACTTCACGAGTTCCGCGAAGCTCTGCACCGGCAGCACCCGCGGGTTGATGACGACCACGCCGGGCGCCTTCACCAGCTCGGTCACGGCCACGAAGCCCTTGAGCGGGTCATAAGGCAGCTTCTGGTAGACGGCCGGGTTCACGCCGTGCGTGGAGAGCGTGGCCACGCCAAAGGCGAGGCCGTCCGGTGCGGAGCGGGCCACCTCTGCCATGCCGATGGAGCCGCCGGCGCCGGCGCGGTTGTCGATGACCACGGGCTGCTGGAGGATCTTGGCCAGCGGCTCCGACAGCACGCGCGCCGTGATGTCGGTGGCGCCGCCGGGCGGGAAGGGCACGATCATGCGGATCGGCTTGCCTTGCTGGGCAAAGGATATTCCAGGCGCGACAGAAACAGCAGCCAGGGCGGAAAGAAGATGACGACGTTGCATGGGGGTTTCTCCAATGAGACGGAAGTAATGAAGCAAAAGTTGCTGCGCTACTTGAAGCAAAGGATAGACCAGCTAACATTCTGATCTGGAATGTTTTAATGGGCATCCAGCCATGTCGCTCCGCCGCCTCAACCCGCCGCTGAACCTGCTGCGCGCCTTTTCCACCGTGGTGCGCTTCGGCGGCGTCTCGCGCGCCGCCGAGGCGCTGCACCTCACGCAGGGCGCGGTCAGCAAGCAGGTGCAGGAACTGGAGCGCTGGATCGGCGTGCCGCTGTTCGAGCGCAGCCGCAAGCGCCTGGCGCTGACGCCCGCGGGCGAGCGCTACGAAAAAGCCGTGCGCGCCGTGCTCGCGCAGCTGGAGGCGGCCACGCTGGAATTCATCACCAGCGGCGACGGCGGCGGCGCGCTGCACCTGTCCACCCTGCCCACCTTCGGCGCCAAGTGGCTGATTCCGCGCCTGCCCGACTTCCAGCGCCTGCATCCCCAGATCACGCTGCATTTCGTGCCCTTCGTGCATGGCTACGACTTCGAGCGCCCCGAGCTCGACTGCGCCATCCTCTTCGGCGACGGCCACTGGCCCGGCGCGCGCTCGCACTACCTGGCCGGGCGCGACGTGGCGCTGATCGCGCCGCGCGCGGGCCTGGCCGAAGCCGCCATCCGCACGCCGCAGGACGTGGCGCGCTGCACCCTGCTGCGCCACGTCACGGTGCCGCAGTCGTGGCTGCAATGGAGCGAGGCGCATGGCGTGCGCGGGCTCGATCCGCTGGCCGGCCCGCAGTTCGACCAGTTCCAGACCATGATCCGCGCGGTGATGGTGGGCATGGGCGTGGCGCTGGTGCCGCGCTGCCTGGTGCAGGACGAGATCGCCTCGGGGCTGGTGGACGAGCCGCTGCCGGGCGGCGGCTACCGCGGCGACCAGGGCTACTGGTTCTGCTACCCCGAGGGCCGCGGCCAGCTGGCCACGCTCGACCACTTCCGCCGCTGGCTGCTGGCGGATGCCGATCGCAGCGCGGAGGAGCAGGCGCCGCCGGCCCTTGCCTGACCGGCGCGCGAAAGAAGAACTACTCGGGCTTGGCGCCCGAGGCCTTCACCGCGCCGCCCCAGCGCTGGATCTCGTTCGCCACGAAGCGGTCGAACTCGGCGCCCGTGGTGGGCGCGGGCTCGGAGCCGCGGTCGCGGATGAAGCGCGCCATCTGCTCGCTCTTGAGGATGTCGGTCACTTCCTGGTTCAGCCGCGCCGTGATCTCGGGCGGCGTGCCGCGCGGCGCCATCAGGCCGAGCCAGCCCACGGCCTCGAAGTCCCTGGTGCCGGCCACGCCGCTTTCGCGCACGGTGGGCACGTCGGGCAGCTGCGAGGAGCGCTTGGCCGAGGTCACCGCCAGCGCCACCGCCCTGCCCGACTTGATGTGCGGCAGCGCGGCCGTCACCGAATCGACCATCAGCGGAATCTGGTTGCCCAGGAAGTCCGACTGCGCCGGCCCGCTGCCGCGGTACGGAATGTGGGTGATGAAGACGCGCGCGGCCGACTTGAACATCTCGCCCGACAGGTGCTGCGTGCCGCCGATGCCGGCGCTCGCGTAGCTCAGCCGGCCCGGTTCGGCCTTGGCGCGCGCCGCCAGGTCGGCCATGCTGCGGATGCCGCTTTCGGGCGTGGCCAGGAACACCAGCGGCACCGTGGCAATCAGCGAGATGCCCACCAGGTCCTTGCGCGGATCGAAGCCCGGCTTGGCGTAGAGCGTCTGGTTCACCGCCATCGCGCTGCCGGCCACCACCAGCGTGTAGCCGTCGGCCGGCGCGCGCACCACGAACTCGGTGCCGATGTTGCTGCCGGCACCGGCCTTGTTGTCGACGATCACCGGCTGGCCCAGCCGCTTGCCGAGCTGCTCGGCGAGCGCGCGCGCGAAGATGTCGGTGGCCTGCCCGGGCGGGAACGGCACCACCAGCTTCACCGGCCGGTCGGGCCAGGCCGCGGCCTGCGCGAGGCCGGCCGTGCCGGCAAGCAGCAGGGCCGTCGCACCAGCCGCCAAGCCGGCGGCGAAATGCCTGCGCCCCGCCCTCATGGCGCCGACAGGTGCTTGCCCACGATGCCCGCGAGCTCGAACATCGTCACCTGGTCCTTGCCGAACACCGGCTTGAGCTTGGCGTCGGCATTGATCGCGCGCTTGTTGGCCGCGTCCTGCAGGCCGTTGGCCTTGATGTAGTCCCAGAGCTTCTTGATGACCTCGGTGCGCGCCACCGGTTCGGCGCCGATCACCGCGGCCAGCGAATCGCTGGGCTTCAGGCCCGCACCGGGCTTGCGCGGCGCGGCCGCCTTCTTCGCGGCCGGTGCCTTCTTGGCGGCGGGCGTCTTCTTCGCCGCCACCTTCTTGGCCGCCGCGGTCTTGCCCGCCGGCGCGGCCTTGCCGAAGGTCTTGCGCGGCGGGAACTTGCTGCCGCCTTCGCGCGGAGCGAATTCGAAGGTCACCTTGCCCTCCTCGGCGTTCCAGGTCAGGAAGGCCTTGAAGGCGCGGCGCGTGCGCATGCTCACGAACTTGTCGAGCAGGTCGGTCTTGCCGGTGGCCAGCAGCTTTTCCATCTGCGCGCGCTCCACCGGCTGCTGCAGGATGATCTTGCCGGTCTTGAAGGTGCAGCTGGGCGTCGGCTGCGCAGTGGTGGGCACCGACTTCTCGCAGACGTAGTTGCTGCCGTGCTCGAACACCGGCGCGCCGCAGATCGGGCACGGGCCCACCGTGTCCTGCTCGCTGAAATCGACGATCTCGCCGGTGTCGGCGTTCTTGTCGTCGCCGAAGTCGAACTCCAGCTTCCAGTTCTTCGCCTCTTCGTCGTACTTGAGGACGATCTCGGAGGTGAAGGGCCAGCCCGCCTTGGAGCGGAAGCCTTCCAGCGGGCCGATGTGCTTGTCGCGCAGCAGCACTTCCGCCTCGGCCACCTCGAAGGTGCGCCCCGCCGGCGACTTGCCGAACGAGAAGCCGCAGGGCTCCTGCCCGGCCTTGCCGGTGCAGCTGTAGCGGCGGTAGTTTTCCTTCACCACGCCGCCGCAGTTGGGGCATGGCGTCGACAGCGTGGCGTAGTCGCCCGGCACGGTGTCGCGGTCGTATTCCTTGGCCTTCTTGACGATGTGCTGCGTCATCTCGGCGATCTCGCGCATGAAGGCGTCGCGGCTCAGCGCACCCTTTTCCATCTGCGCGAGCTTGTATTCCCACTCGCCCGTGAGCTCGGCCTTGGAGAGTTCTTCCACGCCCAGGCCGCGCAGCAGCGTCATGAGCTGGAAGGCCTTGGCCGTGGGGATCAGCTCGCGGCCTTCGCGCAGCATGTATTTCTCGGTGATCAGGCCTTCGATGGTGGCCGCGCGCGTGGCTGGCGTGCCCAGGCCTTTTTCCTGCATGGCCTCGCGCAGCTCGTCGTCGTCGATGGTCTTGCCGGCGCCTTCCATCGCGCCCAGCAGCGTGGCTTCCGAATAGCGCGCGGGCGGCCGGGTCTTCAGCGCCTTCAGGTCGGCCGATTCGGTCTTCACCGTTTCGCCCGGCTTCACCACCACCAGGTTCTTGCCGTCCTTCTCGTCGTCGTCGCTGATGGCTTCCTTGCCCCAGATCGCGAGCCAGCCCGGCTTGACCAGCACCTTGCCGTCGCTGCGGAACGGGTATTTTTTGCCACTGGTCTCGACCGTGCTGATGCGCGTCGTGACCTGGAACTCGGCGCTCGGGAAGAACACCGACATGAAGCGGCGCACCACGAAGTCGTAGAGCTTCTGCTCGGCGTCCGAAAGGCCGCTCGGCGCCTGCAGCGTGGGAATGATGGCGAAGTGATCCGACACCTTGGCGTTGTCGAAGATGCGCTTGTTCGGCTTCACGTAGCTGCCGTCGACCGCCTGCTGCGCGAAGGGCGCCAGGTGCTTCATGCCGCTGTCGGCGAGCATCTTCATGGTGTCCTTGACCACCGGCAGGTAGTCCTCGGGCAGTGCGCGCGAGTCGGTCCGCGGATAGGTCAGCGCCTTGTGGCGCTCGTACAGGCTCTGCGCCAGCGCCAGCGTGGTCTTGGCCGAGAAGCCGAAGCGGCCGTTGGCCTCGCGCTGCAGCGAGGTCAGGTCGAACAGCATCGGCGAGGCCTGGGTGGTGGGCTTGCTTTCCTCGGTCACGGTGGCGGGCTTGCCGCGCGCCGCATCGGCGATCTCGCGGGCCTCGCGCTCGCTCCACACGCGGTCGGCGCGGATCTCGGCGTCGGCCGTGCCGTCGGGGCCCGGCGGCGGCTTCTTGAAATTGGCGTCGAACCACTTGCCCGGGTACTGGCCGGCCTCGGCCTGGAACACGCCGTGGATTTCCCAGTAGTCGCGGCTCACGAACTTGCGGATCTTTTCCTCGCGCTCGACCACCACCGACAGCGTGGGCGTCTGCACGCGGCCCACGGTCGTCAAAAAGAATCCGCCGTCGCGCGAATTGAAGGCCGTCATGGCACGCGTGCCGTTGATGCCCACCAGCCAGTCGGCCTCCGAGCGCGAGCGCGCGGCATCGGCCAGACCCTGCATCTGCTTTTCGGTGCGCAGCGCGTCGAAGCCGTCGCGGATGGCCTGCGGCGTCATCGACTGCAGCCACAGGCGCTTCACGGGCTTGTTCAGGCCGGTCTTGCCGCCCGCGTACTGCTCGATCAGGCGGAAGATCAGCTCGCCCTCGCGGCCCGCGTCGCAGGCGTTGATGAGTTGCGTCACGTCCTTGCGCTTGGCCTGCTTGACCACGGCGTTCAGGCGCGTCTTGGTCTTGTCGACCGGCTTCAGGTCGAAATGCGGCGGAATCACCGGCAGGTTCGCGAAGCTCCACTTGCCCCGCTTGACGTCGAACTCCTCGGGCGCCTGGATTTCGACCAGGTGGCCGACAGCACTGGTCACGACATAGCTGTCGTTCTCGAAATGCTCGTCATGCTTCTCGAACTTGCCGGCCACGGGCGTGAGTGCACGGACGATGTCCTGTGCCACCGACGGCTTTTCTGCGATTACCAAGGTCTTCATCAACAAATTCCTAAAAGAGTTCTCAGGCCGCCGCCGAGCCGCCTCAAGGCGGCCTGCGGCCCCCTCGGGGGGCAGCGACGACACGCAGTGCGGGAGCGTGGGGGCCACATACAATCTGCGGCTTCCCGCGTGCGCACGCGCACACGCGCATGTGTGCATATTCAACCTAACAGACTTCGGCGATGCCTTCCAAATCCCCACAATTCGCCGGCCGCCGCATCCAGATGCGGCGCTCGGATGTCCACGGCAACGGCGTGTTCGCCGTGGACGACCTGGCCGAGGGCGAAACGCTGATCGAATACAAGGGCGAAGTCATCAGCTGGAAAGAGGCGCTGCGCCGCCACCCGCACGACCCGGCCCAGCCGAACCACACCTTCTACTTCCACATCGACGACGGGCGCGTGATCGACGGCAACGTCAAGGGCAACGACGCGCGCTGGATCAACCATTCGTGCGAGCCGAACTGCGAGGCCGACGAGATCGATGGGCGCGTTTATATCAAGGCGCTGCGCAACATCGCTGCAGGAGAAGAGCTCAACTACGACTACGGCCTGATCATCGACGAGCCCTACACGCCGAAGCTGCTGTCCGAGTTTCCCTGCTGGTGCGGCTCCGAGAATTGCCGCGGCACGCTGCTGACGCCCAAGGACGAAGACGAAGAAAAGAAAAAGAAGAAAAAAGCCAAGAAGAAGGCCGACAAGAAAAAGGCCGAGAAGAAGGAAGCCAAGAAGGCGGACAAGAAAGCCGAAAAAAAGGCTGAGAAAAAGGCTGAGAACAAGGCTGAGAACAAGGCCGAAAAGAAGCCGGAAAAAAAGAAGTCCAAGAAGGCCGACGGAGCCGGCAAGGGCTGAGCATGATGGGTACCCAGGCCGCCTGGTTCGAAGACCGGATCGCTGCGGCGGTGGCGCCGCTCTTGCCCGGCTTCGCGGTCGAGGCGGTGGCCGAGATCGACTCCACCAATACCGAACTGATGCGCCGCGCGCGCGCCGGACGTGTCGAACCGGTGCTGCTGGTGGCCGAGCGCCAGACGGCCGGGCGCGGCCGCCTCGGCCGGCCCTGGCAGAGCGCGCAGCAGGGCGAAGAACAAGGCGCCGCCTCCCTCACCTTCTCGCTCGGCCTGCCGCTCGCGCCGCGCGACTGGGCCGGCCTCTCGCTGGCCGTGGGCGTGAGCGTGGCGGAAAGCCTCGATCCCACGGGCGCGGCCAAGGTCGCGCTCAAGTGGCCCAACGACCTGTGGGTGGAGGACCGCAAGCTGGCCGGCATCCTGATCGAAACCGCCATGCCGCATGCGGGCCGCGCCGATGCGCCGGCCCCGCCGCGCTACCTGGTGATCGGCATCGGCATCAACATCGGCCCACGCGAGGGCGATGGCATGCGCACCCCGCCGGCCTGGCTGCGCCAGTGGCGCCCCGATGCCACCGCGCCGCAGGTGCTGGCCGAGCTGGCCGCGCCGCTGGTGCGCAGCGTGCAGGCCTTCGAGGCCGAGGGCTTCGGGCCGTTTGCCGAACGCTTTGCCGCGCGCGACGCCTTGCGCGGGCGGCAAGTCCAGCTCAGCGACGGCAGCTTCGGCCTGTGCGAGGGCGTGGCCTGGGGCGGCGAGCTCCAGGTGCGCACCGCCGGCGGGCTGCAGCTGGTCTCGAGCGACGAAGTCAGCGTGCGCCCGAGCGGCATGGCGTTCTGAGGCACCGGCCACCATGAAACTGCGCCTGGTGCTGATGGCCCTGCTCGCCGCCAACCTGGGGTACTGGCTGTGGTCGCGCGGCGACCTGGCCGGCTTCGGCCTCACGCCCGCCGGCTTCAACGAGCGCGAGCCGCAGCGCCTCGCGCGCCAGGTGCATCCCGAGTGGCTCCAGATCCGCAAGGACGCCAAGGGCACGCCCTGACGACCCCGCCGCCGCGTCTCGTCAGGCCGCGGCTTCTTCGCCCTCGAAGCGCACCGTGAAGCGCGCCCCCGGCGGCTGCCGGCCCGGATGCGCATCCTCCAGCTTCACCTGCGCATGGTGCTGGTTGGCGATCTCGCGAACGATCGGCAGGCCCAGGCCCGAGCCGTCGGCCTCGTTGCCGAGCACGCGGTAGAACGGCTCGAACACCAGTTCGCGATCGGACTCCGCAATGCCCGGCCCGTTGTCCTCCACCTGCAGCAGCACCACGTGGCCGAACGGGTCGGCCAGCACGCGCGCGGTGATCACGCCGGGCCGCTCGGCGGTCGAGGGCGTGTAGTTGATCGCGTTGTCGAGCAGGTTGCGCACCAGCTCCTTGAGCAGGGTCTGGTTGCCTTCGATCACCACGCCGGGCGCGCCTGCCTCGGCGCCGTCGTAGCCCAGGTCGATGCGCTTCTCGATCGCGCGCGGCACCGCTTCGCGCACCACCTCGATGGTGAGCCGCGCCAGGTCGCAGGCCTGGCGGCCGGTGCCGGCGCCGGTGCTTTCGGCGCGCGCGAGCGAAAGCAGCTGGTTCACCGTGTGGGTGGCGCGCACGCTGGCGCGGCCGATCTGCTTGAGCGACTGCTTGAGCTCGTCGGCGTTGGCGCCCTCGCGCTGCGCCAGGTCGGCCTGCATGCGCAGGCCCGCGAGCGGTGTCTTGAGCTGGTGCGCCGCATCGGCCAGGAAGCGCTTTTGCGTGTGGATCGAATCGTTGAGCTTGTCGAGCAGCTCGTTGACCGACGACACCAGCGGCACCACTTCGAGCGGAACCGACGACTCGTCCAGCGGGCTCAGGTCGCCCGGACGCCGCTCGCGGATGCGCGCCTCCACCACCGACAGCGGCTTGATGCCGCGCACCAGTGCCAGCCAGATCAGCAGCACGGCCAGCGGCAGGATCGCGAACTGCGGCAGCAGCACGCCCTTGATGATCTCGGTGGCCAGCACCGACTGCTTCTCGCGCGTCTCGGCCACCTGCAGCAGCGCCGGCTCCGCGTCGCTGTCGGGGCCCGCGAGCCAGAGCGAGGCCACGCGCACCGACTTGCCCCGCATCTCGCCGTTGCGGAGCGTGACCACGCCGGGAACCGGGGGCTCGTCGGAGTTGGGATGCGGCACGTCGGGCTCGCCGCTGAGCAGCGCGCCGTGGCTGTCGAGCACCTGGTAATAGACGCGGTCGGCGCCGTCGGCCCGCAGGATCTCGCGCGCCGGCTGCGGCAGCACGAACTGCGTCTGCCCCTGCTGCAC
This sequence comes from Variovorax sp. 01N425, assembly GCF_056399465.1. Lineage (NCBI taxonomy): Bacteria > Pseudomonadati > Pseudomonadota > Betaproteobacteria > Burkholderiales > Comamonadaceae > Variovorax > Variovorax sp. 01N425. The sequence continues at coordinate 295,652 of NZ_JBFTRJ010000002.1, forward strand.
CGTGACCAGCCGTGCCAGCGTCTGCACGTTGTATTCGAGCGCCCGGTCGAAGGGTGCATTGGCAATGCCCTGCGCCACCAGCCAGGTCACGCCGATGCTCACCGGCACCAGCAGCAGGAGCGGCGTGAGCATCCAGTCGAGGATCTCGCCGAACAGGGAGCGCTGCGCGCGCTGGAAGAGTTTCAAGGCAGTTGCCCCCGGGGGTCTTCGGGCACTACGCGTGGCGGCGCGTCAAGGAATCTTCTCGAGGCAGTAGCCCAGGCCTCGGACCGTTGCAATGCGCACCGGGCCTTTCTCGATCTTCTTGCGCAGCCGGTGGATGTAGACCTCGATCGCGTTCAGGCTCACTTCCTCGCCCCATTCGCACAGGCGCTCCACCAGCTGGTCCTTGCTGACCAGGCGGCCGGCGCGCTGCAGCAGCACCTCCAGCAGGCCCAGTTCGCGCGCCGAGAGCTCGACCATCTTGCCGTCGATGGTGGCCACCCGGCCGGCCTGGTCGTACACCAGCGGGCCGTGGCGGATCGTGTTGCTGGTGGCGCCCATGCCGCGCCGCGTGAGCGCCCGCACGCGCGCCTCGAGCTCCTGCAGGCTGAAGGGCTTGGCCATGTAGTCGTCGGCGCCATGGTCCAGGCCCTTGACGCGCTCCTCCACGCTGTCGGCCGCGGTGAGCACCAGCACCGGCAGCTGCGAGCCGCGTGCGCGCAGCCGCTTCAGGATCTCGATGCCGTGCAGGTTGGGCAGCCCCAGGTCGAGGATCAGCAGGTCGAACTCGCTGTGCGTCATGAGCGCGGTGTCGGCCTGCGATCCGTTCGCCACGTGGTCGACCGCTGCGCCCGAGGTGCGCAGGCTTCGCAGCAGGGCATCGGCCAGCACCTGGTCGTCTTCGGCAATCAGAATCCGCATGAGCCACCTCCGGCCGGTTCGGGCGCCGCACTGGCGCCGCGTTCACATATGTCTCTTTGCCGAGTCTAGCCCGCCGTGTAGGCCTCGAGTCCGATGGTTACCACGGTGGCAATGTCGTTGCCCACGCTGGCGCGGAACTCGCGTTCGGCCTGCGTCACCGCGCCGCGGAAGGCGTCGAGCCACGCCAGGCCGTCGGTGGTGAAGAGCACGCGCCGCGCCCGCGCGTCGAGCGGATCGGGGCCGCGCGTGACCAGGCCCCAGGCCTCGCACTGGTCCACCAGCGCGCCCATCGCCTGCTTGGTCATGCCGGCGCGCTCGGCCAGTTCGGTCAGGCGCGAGCCCTCGCGCGCCAGGTGCCGCGTGATGTGGATGTGCGCGGCGCTCACCTGCGCGCGCGCGGCAAGGTTCGACAGCGCCAGCGGCACGTTCACGTCATGCGCCATGAGTTCGAGCACGCGCTCGTCGAAGCGGCGCATTGCATGGCCCAAGAGGCGGCCCAGGTGGGTCTGGCGCCAGGCGTCCGGGTCGGTCGGAAAAGCGAATTCGGCCATCGGCTAGATGGTAAAGCAAACTGACCAAAAAATGGGTTTACTCAAACCAACGAGCCTCTACACTACTGTTCAAGCATCCAGCCTGTAATTAAAAGCAGATGGACCGCATCCACACACAAACCGTTGATTTTCAAGGAGATTTCCACATGGACGCACTCGTCAAGGGCACCAGCATCTCGGTCGCAGGCAGCGAAAAAGCCAAGGCCCTGCAGGCCGCACTGGCCCAGATCGAAAAGCAGTTCGGCAAGGGCACGATCATGCGGCTCGGCGAAGGCGAGGCGCTCGAGGACGTCCAGGTGGTCTCCACCGGCTCGCTCGGCCTGGACATCGCGCTGGGCGTCGGCGGCCTGCCGCGCGGCCGCGTCATCGAGATCTACGGCCCGGAATCGTCGGGCAAGACCACGCTCACGCTGCAGGTCATCGCCCAGATGCAGAAGCAGGCCGGCACCTGCGCCTTCGTCGACGCCGAACACGCGCTCGACGTGCAATACGCCCAGAAGCTCGGCGTGAACCTGTCCGACCTGCTCATCAGCCAGCCCGACACCGGCGAGCAGGCCCTCGAAATCGTCGATTCGCTGGTGCGCTCGGGCGCCGTCGACCTGATCGTGGTCGACTCGGTCGCCGCGCTCACGCCCAAGGCCGAAATCGAAGGCGAAATGGGCGACTCGCTGCCCGGCCTGCAGGCCCGCCTGATGAGCCAGGCGCTGCGCAAGCTCACCGCCACCATCAAGAAGACCAACTGCATGGTCATCTTCATCAACCAGATCCGCATGAAGATCGGCGTGATGTTCGGCTCGCCCGAAACCACCACCGGCGGCAATGCGCTGAAGTTCTACGCCTCGGTGCGGCTGGACATCCGCCGCATCGGCACCATCAAGAAGGGCGACGAGGCCATCGGCAACGAAACCAAGGTCAAGGTGGTGAAGAACAAGGTCTCGCCTCCGTTCAAGACGGCCGAGTTCGACATCCTGTTCGGCGAAGGCATCAGCCGCGAAGGCGAGATCATCGACATGGGCGTGAACGCCAAGATCCTCGACAAGTCGGGCGCCTGGTACGCCTACAACGGCGAAAAGATCGGCCAGGGCCGCGACAACGCCCGCGAGTTCCTGCGCGAGAACCCCGAACTCTCGCGCGAGATCGAGAACAAGGTGCGCGAATCGCTGGGCATTCCGCTGCTGGCGGCCGATGCCAACGCTCCGGCCCCCGAAAAGGCCGAGAAGCCCGCCAAGGCGGCCAAGGCCGACAAAGCCGACAAGGGCGAGTAAGCCGGCGAGCACGCGCGCAGGCAGCGCATGGCTTTCGGCGCCCCTTCCCTCAAAGGCCGCGCGCTGCGGCTCCTGAGCCAGCGCGAGCATTCGCGCGCGGAACTGGAGCGCAAGCTGGCCAGGCACGAAGAAGCACCGGGCGAGCTGGCCCGCGCGCTCGACGAGCTGGCCGCCAAGGACTTCATCAGCGAGCCGCGCGTGGTGGCCTCGGTGCTGAACCAGCGCGCCGCCCGCTCGGGCGCGCTGCGGGTGCGGCAGGAGCTGCAGGCCAAGGGCATCGCGCCCGAGGCCATTGCACAGGCCGTGGCCAGCCTGCAGGACACCGAGGTGGAGCGCGCCACGGCCCTGTGGCGCCGCCGTTTCGACGCACCGCCCGCCGATGCGAAGGAGCGCGCCAGGCAAACCCGCTTCCTGTTGGCACGCGGCTTTTCGGGCGCGGTGGTGGCCAAGGTGCTGCGGAGCGATTTCGACGAAGACTGACGGCCGGGCGCGCGGTCCCGGCCTGCCAGGAACGGCTCGGCCGCGGGCGCTCAGAGCGCCAGCATCAGCTTCAGGTTCTGCACCGCGGCGCCGCTCGCGCCCTTGCCCAGGTTGTCCAGGCGCGCAATCACCACGGCGTGGCGGTGGTCCTCGTTCGGGAACACGCGAATTTCGAGATTGTTGGTGTCGTTGAGCGCCAGCGCGTCGAGCTTGCCGTCATCGGTGGGTGGCAGCACCTTCACGAACTGCTCGGGCGTGTTGCTCTTGGCGTAGTGCGCAGCCAGGGCCTCTTGCAGGTCGCCGGCCTTCGGCTTGCCGGGCAGCAGGTCGAGGTGCAGCGGCAGCTGCACCAGCATGCCCTGCTTGAAATTGCCCACCGAAGGAATGAAGACCGGCCGGCGCGTGAGGCCGGTGTACTTCATGATCTCGGGAATGTGCTTGTGCTTGAGGCCGAGCGCGTAGGTCTCGAAAAGCGGCGCCTTGCCGTTCTCGTAGTCTTCGATCATGGCCCGGCCGCCGCCCGAATAGCCGCTCACCGAAGGCAGCGAAATCGGAAAGTCGGCCGGCAGCAGGCCGGCGTCGACCAGCGGACGCACCATGGCGATGGCGCCGGTGGCATAGCAGCCCGGGTTGCCGACGCGGTCGGCCGCGGCCACGGCCTGCCAGTGGCCGGCCGCCAGTTCGGGAAAGCCGAACACCCAGCCGGGCGCCACGCGGTGCGCGGTGGAGGCGTCGATGATCTTGGGCTTCTTGCCGGGCAGCTGGTCGATCAGCGCGACCGATTCGCGCGCCGCATCGTCGTGCAGGCACAGCACCACCAGGTCGACGCCGGCCATCAGCTCGCGCTTGGCGGCCACGTCTTTTCGCAGCTCGGGCGCAATGCTCACGAGTTCGATCTGCGGCATCGTCTGGAGCCGCTCGCGGATTTGCAAGCCGGTGGTGCCGGCTTCGCCGTCGATGAAAACCTTGGCCATATCAGAGTATGCGTAGAGGGGCTAGAAGAAAGTACGTATTGACCGCAAGGCCACGTCGAGTATTGGTGCGCCGCACCATGATACAGTCCGCGGTTGTTCGCCGCCCCCAGCCGTCAGGCTGCCGTCGCCCGCGAGCAACAGAGCCAAAGACGCCTCAGACCCCAGATCCCCCGTTCTCAACCTCCTCCTTCCGAGAGACATCCCTCATGAAGATTCACGAGTACCAAGGCAAGGAAATCCTTGCCAAGTTCGGCGTGCCGGTGCCGCGCGGCATTCCGGCCTATACGGTTCAGGAGGCGGTCGAGGCCGCCCAGAAACTTGGAGGCCCGGTGTGGGTCGTCAAGGCCCAGATCCACGCGGGTGGCCGCGGCAAGGGCGGCGGCGTCAAGGTCGCCAAGTCCATCGAAGACGTCAAGAAGCTCGCCGGCGAGATCCTCGGCATGCAGCTCAAGACCCACCAGACCGGCCCCGAAGGCCAGAAGGTGCGCCGCCTCTACATCGAAGATGGCGCCGACATCAACAAGGAATACTACGTCTCGGCCGTGACCGACCGCGCCACGCAGAAGGTCGCGTTCATCGCCTCCAGCGAAGGCGGCATGGACATCGAGGAAGTGGCCCACTCCTCGCCCGAGAAGATCATCACCGTGTTCGCGGACCCCGAAAAGGGCCTGACCGACGAGCAGGCCAAGCAGATCGCCGACGGCATCGGCATGCCGGCCGATTCCACCGCGCAAACGGTCGACATCCTCAAGAAGCTCTACACCTGCTACATGGAGACGGATGCCTCGCTGGTCGAGATCAACCCGCTCAACCGTGACAGCAAGGGCAAGGTCATGGCGCTGGACGCCAAGTTCAACTTCGACAGCAACGCGCTGTTCCGCCACCCCGAGATCGTGGCCCTGCGCGACCTCGACGAAGAAGACGCGGCCGAAGTCGAAGCCTCCAAGTTCGACCTCGCCTACATCAGCCTGGACGGCAACATCGGCTGCCTGGTGAACGGTGCCGGCCTGGCCATGGCCACCATGGACACCATCAAGCTGTTCGGCGGCGAGCCGGCCAACTTCCTGGACGTGGGCGGCGGCGCCACCCCCGAGAAGGTCACCGAAGCCTTCAAGATCATGCTGAAGAACAAGAACGTGGAAGCCATCCTCGTGAACATCTTCGGCGGCATCATGAAGTGCGACACCATCGCCACCGGCGTGATCGCAGCCTGCAAGGCCGTGAACCTGCAAGTGCCGCTGGTCGTGCGCATGAAGGGCACCAACGAAGTCGAAGGCAAGAAGCTGCTGGCCGATTCGGGCCTGCCGATCATCAGCGCCGACACCATGGCGGACGCGGCCCAGAAGGTCGTCGCAGCAGTCAAGAAGGCCTAAGGAACAAGTCATGTCGATCTACATCAACAAAGACACCAAAGTCATCACGCAAGGCATCACCGGCAAGACCGGCCAGTTCCACACCGAGAAGTGCCAGGAATACGCGAACGGCAAGAACTGCTTCGTCGCGGGCGTGAACCCCAAGAAGGCCGGCGAGTCGATCTTCAACATCCCGATCTTCGGCTCGGTCAAGGAAGCCGCCTCGCAAACCGGCGCCACGGTGTCGGTGATCTACGTGCCGCCGGCAGGCGCAGCCGCCGCCATCTGGGAAGCCGTCGAGGCCGACCTGGACCTGGCGATCTGCATCACCGAAGGCATCCCGGTGCGCGACATGCTCGAAGTGCGCAACAAGATGAAGGCCAAGGAAGCGGCCGGCGGCAAGAAGACCCTGCTGCTGGGCCCCAACTGCCCCGGCCTCATCACGCCCGACGAAATCAAGATCGGCATCATGCCCGGCCACATCCACCGCAAGGGCCGCATCGGCGTGGTCTCGCGCTCGGGCACGCTCACGTATGAAGCCGTGGCGCAGCTGACCGAAATCGGCCTTGGCCAATCGTCGGCAGTCGGCATCGGCGGCGACCCGATCAACGGCCTCAAGCACATCGACGTGATGAAGGCCTTCAACGACGATCCCGACACCGACGCCGTCATCATGATCGGCGAAATCGGCGGCCCCGACGAAGCCGACGCGGCCCGCTGGTGCAAGGAACACATGAAGAAGCCGGTGGTCGGTTTCATCGCCGGCGTCACCGCCCCTCCCGGCAAGCGCATGGGCCACGCCGGCGCGCTGATCTCGGGCGGTGCCGACACGGCCGATGCCAAGCTCGCCATCATGGAAGAGTGCGGCTTCACCGTGACGCGCAACTTCTCGGAACTGGCAAAACTGCTCAAGGCCCAGCTCTAAACAAGCCCCCGGCAGTTCTCCGCGCAACCACGCAAAAAGAAAAAGCGCCCGCAATCTGGATTGCGGGCGCTTTTTTCACTACAACACAGTGGAACAAGAGACATGGAACTCCTTCAAGGCGCCGACTTCTGGATCGGTCTGATCAAGATTGTCTGGATCAACATCATTCTTTCGGGCGACAACGCCGTGGTGATTGCCATGGCGGCCCGATCGCTGCCGCCCGCGCAGCAGAAAAAGGCCGTGCTGTTCGGCTCGGGCGCGGCCGTGGTGCTGCGCATCGTGCTCACGGTGGTGGCGGCCAGGCTGCTGGCGCTGCCCTACCTGCAGATCGTCGGCGGCCTGCTGCTGCTGTGGATCGGCCTGCAGCTGCTGAGCGAAGAAGATGAAGGCGAAGGCGAAGCCAAGGAATACGGCAGCATGATGGCGGCCGTGCGCACCATCCTGCTGGCGGACCTGGTCATGAGCCTGGACAACGTGATTGCCGTGGCCGCCGCCGCGCAAGGCAACATGGTGCTCCTGGTGCTTGGCCTGGCCATCAGCATTCCGCTGGTGATCTTCGGCAGCACGCTCATGATCAAGCTCATGGAACGCTTTCCGATCGTCGTCATGCTGGGCGCCGCCCTGATCGGCTGGGTCGGCGGCGAAACCATTGCCAGCGACGTGTCGCTGCACGGCGTGCTGGCTGCCAACCCCTGGCTGCACTATGCGGCGGCGGCTGCCGGCGCCTTCTTCGTGGTGGCCGTGGGCCGCCTGCTGCAGCGGCGCGCGCAGGCCGCCGAGGGACACTGAAACCGTCGCGCATCGACGCTTCCTGAAAACATATGGCGAGTGTCGGCGCGTCCCTTTTCTCCACCCGGCCCCAGCTCTCCTGGGACTTTGCGGCGCTGACCGACGTCGGCCGCGCGCGGGCCCACAACGAGGACGACCTGCACGTCGACCCGGCCCTGGGCCTGGCGGTGCTGGCCGACGGCATGGGCGGCTACAAGGGCGGCGAAGTGGCCAGCGCCATGGCCGTGTCGCTGGTGCACGCCAGCTTTGCGCGCTGGTTCGCGCAGGCCGGCCTGCAGGCGCCCGCGCGCGTGGTCCGGCGCGCCCTGCAGGCGGCCACCGACGAGGCCAATTCCGCCATCCTCGAAGCCGGCCTGGCCAATGCCGAACTCCAGGGCATGGGAACCACCCTGGTGCTGGCCGCGTTCCGGCCGCAGCGCGTGCTGGTCGGCCACATCGGCGATTCGCGCTGCTACCGCCTTCGCAACAACAAGCTCGAGCAGCTCACGCGCGACCACTCGCTGCGCCAGCAGCAGCTCGACGCCGGCGCCATCACCGCCGAGGAAGCGCTGATCTCCCCGCACCGCAACCTGGTGACGCGTGCCATGGGCGTGGAGCCGCAGGTGGTGCTCGAGATGCATGAGCACACCGCAAGGCCCGACGATCTCTATATGCTCTGCTCCGACGGGCTCAGCGAGATGGTCCCGGATGCGCAGCTTTTCACGCTTTTGAATCACGATGTCGAGCTTCAGCAGAAAGCATCACTTCTGGTGGCCGTTGCCAACGACAATGGCGGCCGAGACAATATTTCAGTTGTCCTGGCCAGGGCGCGCGTTGGCAGTGCGCCTGAATAAAAACATGCATTCAGGGAGTCGGCAATGCCGAAGATGATCATTTCGATCGATGGCACTGTCATCGGGCAAATGGCGCTTGCCAAGGACCGGACCACGCTGGGGCGGCGCGCCTACAACGACATCGTGCTCGACAATCTCGCGGTCAGCGGCGAGCATGCCGTGCTGCACATGCGCGGCGCTGAAGTCGAAATTGAAGATCTCAACAGCACCAACGGCACCTACGTCAATGCGATCGTCGTCCAGAAGCAGCAGAAGCTCAAGGACAACGACGTCATCGAAATCGGCGGCTGCCGCCTGCACTTCCGCGCCCGCAGCAGCGCGGCCGCCGATGCCGGTTCCCCCCGCGGTGCTGCGCGCGGCGACTACGCGGCTTCCGTTCCGCTGTCGGCCGCGCCCACCGAAGCCGGCGCGCTGCTCGAACTGGGCATGCCCGCACTGCGCGTTCTCTCGGGCACCGACCAGGGCCAGGAAGTGCCGCTGCAGAAGGTGGTCACCACCATCGGCAAGCCCGGCGTTGCGGTGGCCGTGGTCACGCGCCGCCGCCAGAGCTACATGGCTTCCACCATCATGGGCGGCGTCACGCTCAACGGCGCTCCGCTCGGCGCCGAGCCCGTCGGGCTGCAGGAAGGCGACGTGCTCGAGCTTGGCGGCGCCACGCGCATGCAGTTCGTGCGGGTCTGATCTTTCTTGCGGCGCAGCAGCAGCGGCGCCCAGGGTGCGCCGGTGACTGCCATGAGGCGCCACGGGCTGCGCATTGCCATCACCCTGCTGCCGGTTTTGCTCGCGCTCGCGCATGCCACCGGCCTCTGGCGCCTGGATGCCATCGACCGGCTCGACCACCTGATCTACGACACCCGCCTGCGCGCCACCATGCCGGGCACGCTCGATCCGCGCATCGTGATCGTCGACGTCGACGACGCCAGCCTCACCCGGCAGGGCCAATGGCCCTGGTCGCGCGACAAGCTGGCCCGGCTCACCCGGGAGCTCACCGGGCGGCAGCAGGCGGCGGCGCTGGGCTTCGACGTGATGTTCGTCGAGCCCGACCGCAGCTCCGGCCTCGACAAGCTGCGCCAGATCGCACGCGGGCCGCTGCGCGAAATGCCGGGGCTGGCCGCTGAAATCGACCGGCTCGCCCCTACGCTCGACAACGACGCCATCTTTGCCGCCGCCATGCAGGGCCAGCGCGTGGCGCTCGGCTACTACTTCACGCGCACCGAAAAGCCCGGCGCCAAGGGCCAGCTGCCGCCGGCCCCCGTGCTGCAGGCCGAGGCCTTTCCGCCGGGCCGCGGCTATGCCACCGCCTGGAACGGCTTTGGCGCCAGCCTGCCGGTGCTGGCCGATGCTGCGCCGGCGGCGGGCTTTCTCAACACGCTGGTCATGTCGAACGGCGACGGCGTCATCCGCGCCGTGCCGCTCATCGCCCGCTATGAGGGCGACCGCGCCCGGCCCGGCTACTACGAATCGCTGGGGCTGGCCGTCTACCGGCTCGCCAGCGGCTCGCCGCCCGTGCGGCCGGCCTTTGCACCCGGCGGATCCGGCGGCGCCGCGCCGCCGCTCCAGTCCCTGCTGGTCGGGGGCCTGCGCATCCCCGTCAACGAAGCCGCTTCCATGCAGGTGCCGTTCCGCGGCCCCGGCGGCGCGCACGGCGGATCGTTCCGCTACGTGTCCGCCGGCGACGTGCTCGAAGGGCGGCTCGCGCCCGGCGAGCTGAAGGACCGCATCGTGCTCGTCGGCGCCACCGCGCCGGGCCTGCAGGACCTGCGCGCCACCCCCGTCGGCGCTGCCTTCCCCGGCGTCGAAGTGCATGCCAACATCGTCTCGGCCATGCTCGACCACCGCCTGCTCGCGGTGCCCGACTACGCCCCGGGTTATGAAGTGCTCAGCGTGCTGGCCGCGGGGCTCGTGCTCGCGCTGGGCCTGTCGCTGCTGCCCGCCCCGCGCGCCGTGGTGCTGGCCATTGCCACCGTCGCGGCGCTGGTCGGCGTCAATGCCTGGCTCTACCAGCGCCACAGCCTCGTGCTGCCGCTTGCCTCCGCGCTGACCATGGCGGTGCTCGCCTTTGCCTTCAACATGGGCTGGGGCTACTTCATCGAGTCGCGCGCGCGCCGCGGGTTGGTGCGGCTCTTCGGCACCTACGTGCCGCCGCAGCTCGTCAAGGAAATGCTCGTCACCCCCGGCCGCTACAGCATGCGCGCCGAGAGCAAGCACATGACCGTCATGTTCTGCGACATGCGCAACTTCACCCGCCTGTCGGAGCAGATGGCCCCGGCCGAACTGCAGGCCTTCCTGAACAACGTGTTCAACCGGCTCACCAGCGTCATCAGCACGCACCGCGGCACCGTCGACAAATACATGGGCGACTGCGTCATGGCCTTCTGGGGCGCCCCCATCGACACCCCCGAGCACGCCACCCTGGCCGTGCGCGCCGCGCTCGACATGGCCGAGGCCGTGCGCGACATCAACAACATCCACCGCACCACCGGGCGGCCCGAGATCAGCGTGGGCATCGGCATCAACAGCGGCGTCATGAGCGTGGGCGACATGGGCTCGGCCGCGCGGCGCAGCTACACCGTCGTTGGCGATGCGGTCAACCTCGCCTCCCGCCTCGAAGGCCTGAGCGTGCACTACGGCGTCGAGATCGTCGCCAGCGGCGCCACCCGCGAACTCGCGCCCGGCTTCGTCTGGCAGGAGCTCGACAGCGTGCTCGTCAAGGGCCGCGCGCAGGCCGTGGCCGTGTTCACGCCGCTCGGCGCCACCACGCAGGCAGAGGCCCAGAGCCCTGCCGCACTGCAGCAATCCGCCCAGCTGCAGCGCTGGGCCGAAGTGCTGGCCGCCTACCGCCGCCAGGACTGGGCCATGGGCCGGAACTTGCTGGATCCACTGCTGGCCGCGGATGCCAAAAAAGTCCTTTACCAGCTCTACGCACAACGATTAGCCTCCATGGCGTTGCGGCCCCAAGACCCCGAATGGGACGGCGCAACCCGCTTCGAAACCAAATGACGGCAGAAGACACAAGCAGAGGGGCTCTCACAATGCAGGTTCGCGTGCTGGGTTGCTCGGGCGCCATTGCCAAGGACTGCCGGACCACCTCGTTCCTGATCGACACCGACCTGCTCGTCGATGCGGGCACCGGCGTGGGCGACCTCACGCTTGAAGAAATGGCCGGCATCGACGACGTGGTGCTCACCCACTGCCACCTCGACCACATCGCCGCCCTGCCCCTCATGCTCGACGCCGTCGGCGGCCGCCGCACCCGCTCGCTGCGCGTGCACGCCCTGCGCGCCACCATCGAGGCGCTGCGCGCGCACGTGTTCAACAACGTCATCTGGCCCGACTTCGAGAGCATCCCCAGCCCCGAGGCCCCCTTCGTGAGCTTTCACGACATTGCCGTGGGCCAGGTGCTGCAATTGGGCACCGCCGCCCCCAAGCGCATTGAGGTGCTGCCCGCCGTGCACACCGTGCCCGCCTGCGGCTTTGCCGTGAGCCGCGCCGAGGGCGGCGCCAACTGGGTCTTCACCGGCGACACCGAGCGCAACACCCCCTTCTGGGACCGCCTCAACGCCCTGGACGTGGCCATGCTCGTCATAGAAACCGCATTCAGCAACCGCGAGCAGGCCTTGGCCGAACGCAGCCTGCACCTGTCGCCGCGCGCCCTGGCCGACGAGCTGGCCCACATCGACCCGGGCAAGCAGTTTCCGATCTACATCACCCACACCAAGCCGGCGGAAACCGAAGAGATCATGTGGCAGATCGAGCATCTGGCCGGGCACCAGGTGGCGGGGCTGGCGCAGCGGGATATACGGTGGCTGAAGGCGGATGGGGTGCTGACTTTTTGAGGCGGTGGGGCCCGGCGGGCTGACAAAATTGTCACGCTCTGTAGCATCTTGAAGCAGTTTCTGTCACTCGATGTAACCGCATTGAGTGCAAAGTGCTCGGTTTTGGCGGTTCCGGGGCTCGCAAGCGGGATGGCACAGATGCTGCGGAAGGTAGTGCGCTCCGGGCTTGGTTCCCGGGCTGTACAAACCAACCTGGAGTTTTCTCATGAACGTTCGCAAGATCGCCCGCCGCGCACAGGCCGGCTTTACCCTTATCGAATTGATGATCGTCGTGGCGATCATCGGTATCTTGGCTGCTGTGGCCTTGCCGGCTTACCAGGACTACACCGTGCGCGCAAAGGTCACGGAAGGCTTGTCGCTTGCAGCCAGCGCCAAGACGGCGATCGCAGAAAACGCGGCGAACGGTGCCCCATTCTCGTCGGGTTGGACCGCTCCTGCCGCGACCAGGAACGTCGATTCCGTTGCTATCGCGGCAGATACGGGCGCGATTACCATTACGTACGCCTCGGCAATCAGCGGTGGCGGAAAGACGCTGATCCTGACGCCTGTTGATGGTGGACCAACAGCTTCCGCACTCAGCGGTACCACGAGCGCTTCTACGATCCCGTCGAATGGTTCGATTTCTTGGAACTGCAAATCGGCCGGCTCGACCTATGGCACTGGTACCGCTGGCACATTGGAGGCAAAATATGTGCCTGCCGAGTGCCGCAAAACTTCCTAAGTTGACTTAATTCAACAAAGAGCCGCTAGTGAGCGGCTCTTTTTTTATGCATTTAATTTGAAAATGACCCAGTTGCCTGCACCGAAAAGAATAGTTGGATTATTGCTGCTCCTAGTGGTGGCGGGAATATGTGCACTTTACATGCCCGCGGTACTTGGAAACAGCTATGCGTGGGACGACTGGGAGCTATTTATTAATAGTCCTTACTTGAGGGACCCCGCGTTAATAATCGAAGGACTTGTAAAACCGATTATTCCGGGAACTACGTACTTTCGCCCTTTGCCCTTGGCGACGTTTGCATTGGAGTTTTATGTAGGTGGAGTCAATCCGATCGTTTCGCATGCGATAAACCTACTATTTCACTTGGCAAACACCATTCTGGTCGGCCTTATTTTTATGCGCTTGAGTCAGCTTCCAGACGAGAGAAAAAAAACATATCTCGCGCTGATCGCGATGACCCTATACGGCGTTCATCCGGCTCTTATCGAAGCAGTGGCCTGGGCCGCTGGACGCTTTGATCTCATGGTGACATTTTTCTATCTGCTGTGCCTCTGGGTATACCTGAGCTTTGATGGCGCTAAGCGGATACTTTTGATAATGCCGCTTTATTTTTGTGCATGCTTCAGTAAGGAAATGGCTGTAACGCTGCCCGCGGTTCTTTTGCTAATAGAAGGCATCAGGGGGCTTCAGCAAAAAAATATCAGTGAGGTAAAAGGTTATCTGGAGAGGTCAGGGGTGCTTGCATCGATTGTGTCCCTTGGATTGGTGGGTTTGTTTTATATCGGCGTGAAGTCCTTTTTTTTCCCACAACTCGCACATGTGGATTCCGATGTAGCAAATAGCTTTGGCTCGGGAAGCGCAGGAGGCGCAGCCCACATCGCCTTCATTGGGCATACTCTATTGTTCTACGCGAGAATGGTTCTGTGGCCATTTTCCAATCTGTCTCCGCACCATCCATTTTCCATCAAGGACATGACGAGCTTGGATGTGGGCATTGGTATTTTTGCTGTGGTGCTGCTCTTGGCGAGCGCGATCTACTTAATTAAAAAAAGAAACTCTTTCGGGGTTTTTCTTCTAATCGGGGTGGTTTGCTTGCTCCCTGTCTCTAACATTATTCCGCTCACCATTGGTGGAAATATTGGACACGAGCGATTTTTGGTCCTTCCGATGGCCTTTTTTAGCATGGCCGCCGTCAGCATTCCACTGAATAAAGCGATGCTTTCGCCGTCCATGCAAAAAATCGCCCTCCCGTCGATTTTAATCTTTGCGTCGCTGTGGGTTGTCATCGCGGGAATGAATGTGCGTCTCACTGCGCCACTTTGGCGGAACGATCTGACATTGTGGAAGTGGGCCTATGATACAAATCCCAACTTCTATGTGGCCAATATTGGTTACGCGGGCGCGGCAGTGCGGTACCAGCAATTTGAACTCGCTGATAAAATACTACAGCATGCGAAAAAAGTCGACCGCAAGGGAATGGAGAATGATTTGCCCGCGGCAATTCTGGAGGCAAGAGTTCTTGGGAAAAATAACCAGTATTCTCAAGCTATCCAGGTGTTGGAAGGCGCAATGGATGAATTTTCTGGTCAGTACAAGCGCAAGTATCCGAATGCGAAGGAAGGAGCAGGTTCAATCTTGCCGGCCCAACTTAAGTCCGTTTATTACACGGCTCTAACAGAAGCATATGTCGCAATAAAGGACTTCGAAAAAGCCCGGGTTAATGGGGAGCTGGCGACATTTTATGGGCCGGTATATTCATTGGCTTGGTTTTACAAGGCGCTCGCATCCTATGGTGTTGGCAATTGGTCAGAGGGGCAAGCTGAATACGCTAAGGCACATCGCTACATGGTGGAAGTGGGAGTGGAATCGCTCGACACAGTCAGAAAAAATTTCATTGGCAGACTTTGCGGACAAAGTGCCCCGCCTGCTGACTTGTGCTTGCATTTTGCTAGAGAATAGGGCCCATCTGACCTTCAATTGGCGAGTTGAACGCTTGCGTAATCCGGGAGGAAGACTGTGAAATTTTGGGAAACGTCTCTCTCGGAGTCAGTCTTGCTCCAGGGATGCAGCGATCGGTTAGCCAATCTCAGGTTACGGGACTGATCAAGCGTGTCATCAGGATTGCAACTGCGATGCCAACGAGAATGCCAGCTCCAATCTCAACCCGGCTGTGCCCCATGCGCTCGCGCAAAGGCGCACTCTCAACCGTGGGGGGGTGCAGCTTATTCAGAAACATTGCGTGCTTGCCTACTTGGCGACGCAAGCTGGCCGCATCGAGCACGACGATGAACGCCAAGGCAAGCGCAACCCCAAACGCGGGGTGATCAATCCCCTGTTTGAGGGCAACGAGCGCAGTCACACTACTCACGATGGCACTGTGATTGCTCGGTAGTCCGCCATAGCCGATCAACCCGAATGCAAGCTTGCGCGCCTGCACACTATTGATGATGAACTTCGAGGTTCCAGCAACAGCCCACGCGAGGAATGGCGTGACAACGTAAGAGAAATCCGTAGCCATTGTTCACCCCAGTCCAGGCCAGAGTGCCCAGACGCAGGCGGCGATCCACAGTGCCACAGTTACCATCAACTGCCAGTCCGCCAACAAGGCGTCGGTCGGTGACTCTCCACCATCAAGCTTCTCGACCATATACCAATACCGAAACAAGCCGAAGAGTACGAGAGGCACGGTGAACACGAGTTGAGGGCGCGCCGACATTACGAACATGCTATAGAAAACCAGCGCACCGGTAGCTGACATTTCGGCGTAGCGGTCCACTAAAGACAGTGAGTACTTCTCCAACACCTTGCGTCCGTCTGCGCCGCTGAGGCTCAGCTCTTGCCGACGTTTGACCGCTGCCAGATACAGCGCGAGACACAACGTAGTGACGAACATCCAACTCGACACCGGTACAGACAACGCCATGGCACCTGCATATACCCGGAGCACGAAGCCGATGGCAATCGTGAAGATGTCGAGAACCGGCTGGTGTTTGAGCACAAAGGTGTAGGCAACGTTGAGTGCCATGTAGGCTGCGATCACGAGCACGACCTTTGGGGCCAAAAACCAGCCGCAGATCTGCATTGCGTATAACACGGCAAGCAAGGCGAGTCCCATGGAAACCGGGATTGCACCTGAAGCCAGAGGCCTCGTTTTTGATTTCTTGGGGTGCTTGCGATCACGCTCAATATCGTGGATGTCGTTGATGATGTAGGTTGCCGAAGAACCAACGCAGAACAGGATCACAGCAAGCAGCGCATGCGCCACCGAATCCGGGTTGACGAATTCTCCAGTGAACACTAGCGGGGCTAGCACGAAAGCGTTCTTAATCCATTGCTTCGGCCTCACCAGTGCGATCAGTCCACGCATCTGTGTCCAGGGGGAAGGGGGTGCAAGTGATTCATGCATGACAATCTGACGCCTGTGATGTGAGCCCGTTGGGTGAAAGACTTGAGAATGAAGCTAGCGATCTCGTATGCGTTCTTCGCGCTGCTCGCCACTATGGCGAACATCGCCTCGCAGGAACTCGCGATCTCCGTGTATGAGGGGACTTTCGGGGTTCCCTTTTCGGTCTTGGTCGGCACTGCTGTGGGGCTAGTGGTGAAGTATGTTTTGGACAAGCACTACATCTTCCGTTTTCGTACGCGCGATGCTATGCATGGGGGCCAGACTTTTGTGCTCTACGTTCTGATGGGCCTTGCGACCACCGCTATTTTCTGGGGATTCGAGTTCGGTTTCCATCACTTCTTCGCTTCTCGCGAAATGCGCTACCTCGGCGGCGTCATAGGGTTGGCAATTGGCTACATCGCCAAGTACCACCTGGACAAACACTACGTTTTCAAGGAACGCACCGCATGAGGCCAGTTTCCTCATGGGGACGACTCAACGCGGACCTCCACGACGTAGTGAATCTGCGCGACCCCGAGGCCGCAGCTTTGGTTCTAGCCGAGCGTCGGCCTGGCATCGCGCTTGGCATGGCGCGCAGCTATGGCGATGTGTGTCTCAATCCTGGAGGCATTCTGTGGAGCACGAAGGGACTGGATCACTTAGTTCATTTCGACGAACAGCTCGGTCTCCTGAGATGTGAGGCTGGAGTGCTGCTGCGCGACATTCAACGAGTTGCCGTCGCCAGAGGTTGGATGCTTGCCGTAACGCCTGGCACTCAGTTTGTCACCGTCGGAGGCGCAGTCGCGAATGATGTGCACGGAAAGAATCATCATGTGCAAGGCTCTTTCGGAGACCATGTGAGATGGCTGAAGCTGCTCCGCTCGGACGGTGAGATCATCGAATGCGGCCGCGCGGAGCGAGCAGACTGGTTTGCCGCAACTGTCGGTGGCATGGGATTGACGGGTGTAGTGCTTGAAGCCGAACTTCAGCTTCGTCGAGTGACCGGACCGTGGATGCAAGCGGAGACGGTGCCCTATGAGAACTTGGATGAATTCTTCGCGCTCGCAGACGCTTCGGAAGAAGAGTGGGAGCACACCGTCTCCTGGATTGATTGCATCGGATCTAAGGAAGGACGCGGTTTGTTCATGCGCGCCAACCATGCAAAAGCACAGGCTCGCGTCGAGCCTCGCATTCGATCGGTGGCAATGCCCGTTGTCCCACCCATGTCACTCGTCAATCGGCTGACATTGCGGCCATTCAATGCCGCGTACTTCCATTTGCACAAGGCTTCCACGACTATCGTGCACCATGAAGCATTCTCCTACCCCTTAGACAATGTCCAAGACTGGAACCGCCTCTACGGCCCTCGAGGGTTCTATCAGTATCAGAGCGTTGTGCCGCGGTCGGTGCAGCGCGATGCATCGAAGGCCATGTTGAATGAAATCACTCGTTCTGGCGAAGGCTCGTTTCTGGCTGTCCTGAAGACATTCGGCCGTCGCTTGCCGCTTGGGATGCTCAGTTTCCCCATGCCGGGCGCCACACTTGCGTTAGATTTTCCGAATCGGGGGGGCCGCACCCTAGCGCTCTTTGACAGGCTCGATGCGATCGTGCGCGAGGCTGGGGGTCGAATTTACTGTGCCAAGGATGCACGCATGCCGCGAGCGCTGTTTGAGGCGGGCTATCCGGGCTTGGCGGAGTTTTTATCGTATCGCGACCCGGGGATCAGTTCCGCAATGTCGCGTCGTTTGATGGGAAGTTGAATTGACAACAACGAATCGAAAAATCATCGTCATAGGCGCAACTTCATCCATCGCCGAGCACTGCACTCGAGAGTGGGTCAAGGCTGGGAATATCGACTTGGTGTTGGTGGGAAGAGATCTGCGGCGTACCGAGCGTGTTGCCACTGATCTTCGTGTGAGGAGTCCTTCCTCCCACATCCAAGCGATTCAGGCGAACTTCGCGGAAGCCGATGCCATCGCCGACGTCGTTCAAACCATCGTCGCACAAGGTTTGCCCGATGTCGTGCTCATCGCGCATGGCTCCTTGCCCGACCAGGATGCATGCCAACAAAGTTTGGCGCGGACCGAGGATGCTTTGCAGGTAAACGGCGTGTCCCCGGTGCTTTTCGCCGAAGCTTTTGCGTTCCCAATGGGGCAGGTGGGAAGCGGCACGATAGCCATCATTGGGTCCGTCGCAGGCGACCGCGGCCGCAAGTCCAACTACATCTATGGCGCAGCCAAGGGGCTCCTCTCACGATATGCCGAAGGACTGCAGCATCGTTTTGCCGGAACAGGCGTGAGCATCGTTCTAATAAAACCAGGCCCAACAGACACGCCGATGACTGCGGAGTTGAAAGGCCGGGGCGCGCGGCTCGCACCAGTCGAAGATGTTGCAAGCCGGATTGTCAAAGGTATCGACCGGGGCGACAGCACCATATATGTCCCGGGCAAATGGCGCTGGGTCATGTTGATCATTCGACACCTGCCTGCGTTCATCTTCAACAAGTTGAACATCTAGAGCTTGACGCGAAACCCGGTGATCGGTCGTTCTCTAGACTAGAGGCGGGCATAAAGCATCCTGTAACATGCCTCGATGCGCCACGCCAACCTTAAGCAACATCTTCAAGCGCTAGCTTCGTCTAACAAGATCATCGTCAAACAGACCTATCTCTGGGTCTTGGTACTCGGCCTTTTTTTTGTCGCAGTCGCCAAAACCGCTTGGGTCAGCGAAGACGCGTTCATTACCTTCCGGACGGTCAGCAATGCGCTCGGCGGATACGGCCTGACGTGGAATCCCATCGAACGGGTGCAGGCATTCACGCACCCTCTCTGGCTCGCCCTACTGTTGCCCTTTACGGCCTTGAGCGGAGATCCGTACTGGACCAGCATTGCTCTAAGCTTCGTGGCATTGGCCATGACACTGTTCTTGGTCGGACGCATCTGGGGGCGATGGGATATTGCAGCCCTGCTGGCAACCGCGAGTCTGCTTTGGTCACACGCATTCATCGACTACAGCACATCCGGCCTTGAGAATCCCTTGACGCATGCCTTGCTGGCGGGATACGTGATGGTGTGGCTGCGCGAAGAGCCACAGCGCAGAACCTTTCTGCTGGCATTGCTGGTATCACTTTTGTTTCTGACACGGCCTGACGCAATTGTTCTTGTAGCCCCAAGTCTCGCAGTGCACGTTTGGCAGAGCAGACAGCGCTTCGCGCAGACCGCCTTGAGCACGGTTGTTGGACTTCTCCCCGCGGTACTCTGGGTCGGCTTTTCGCTTTTCTATTATGGAAGCCCGGTCCCCAACACCGCCCTCGCGAAAGTTCAGAATGGACTCACCCTCGCGGAGAATGCTGAGCAAGCCACTAACTACATCAGATGGACGGTTGATCGCGACACAGTCTCCGCCGTTCTGCTTTTGGTGGGAACGGTGGGTGGTCTATGGGATCGCAAATTGCGGGAGTTTGCGATCGGACTTGTACTCTGGACCGCATACCTCTTCTATGTCGGCGCCGACTATATGGGCGGCCGTTTTTTCAGCGCACCACTACTGCTGGCCTGCCTACTCGTTGGTTTCAAACTTCGCAAACACGGGGGATTGTGGAAAGCGTTGTGGACTGCATATCTCGCCATAAGTGTTGGAGCACTACAGGTCACAGTCTTCTCTCCCTCCTCATTCGATCAGAAGATCCTTGCAGAGAGCGGAGTCGCTGATGAAAGAGGTTTTTACTACCAGCAGTTGGGCGTCCTCCCGGTCCTTCGGCGAGGTACTTGGAATTCGCATCCATGGCTTCTGGAGGGAGCCACTCTGAAAGAGGTTCCGGGCACTTACACGCGATGCGCGGTAGGCATGACCGGCTACGCCGGCGGACCGGACATATATTGGATTGATCCTTTGGCGCTGACGGAGCCATTTCTCGCTCGGCTGCCTGCAAGAACCGGGGGGCGCGTCGGCCACTATGAACGAGCGTTTCCCGCAGGCTATCTAGAATCGACCGTAGCTCGACAAAATCTAATCCTTGACCCTGCATTGAGCCGCCTGTATGCCGATGTGGACTTGGCTACAAGAGCTCCGCTAACTGCACCAGGACGAATGGCCGCAATCTGGCGCTTAAATGCCGATAAAGGCGCTTACATCTCGGAAAGCTTTGACCGACAGGCAATTGGATTGCCTGGGGTCAAAGTTATGAGCAGATCCAAGTTCTCCTGCTACGGTGTGCCATACGGCTGGGACGGCATCTGGAGGATCGATGGACCGCCTGTCGTCGTCCTTCGGGCATCGTTCAACTTCAACCCACAGTAACAAGTAGCGCGGATGGCAAGCTACTGACTTACTGCTGATTGTTTGCACTCTTAGGTTGTGCTCAGTCCGGCATTCGACCTAGCTGCAGTGATCGGCGCGTACACAGCTCCGAGCGGTGGCGATTAAGCTGTCCTTCACTGCATGGATGCTCGCCTGCGTCGAATCCGCGGGAAAACGGCTAAAGCGTTAACGAAAAGATGTCGACCAAGATTCCAATAATCGTGGGTTTTCTACCTGCCAACTGTTGGCTTAGAGGCACTGCTACTCACTCGGTAGCCGAAGTTGTGCATGTCGTATCCGTTGCAGGTTGGCAAGCTCGTGCACGCCCCGTCTTTGCAATCACGACGATTCGCGTCTGCTGAGTCTTCTCCGTGCCCGAGAGGTCATTGCGCTCGATCTTCAGCGTTGCCGATTGAAAAACTGCTCCGCTGGTCTGTGTATAGCCCGACGGGTTGAACATGACGTATGCGGGGCTGTTCTGCGCAGTTCCCTGTCCGGTCGCCGTGAAGTAGCTCGGCAGCGCACCCTGTTGCACGAGGAGGATATCCGACCCATCAAATTGCTGATCGTTGTCCGTGTCGACGAAGACCGTCCACCCCGCTGCCCAGTTGTTGTCTGCGCGAGGCACAACGACCGCTTGCCGGCCACGCTTCATGGCTTCGCCTCGCGCGGCGCCCAGCGCCGCAACGAAAGAATTGGCCGCCGAGGTGAGTTCTGAATTCCGTTGAAAAGCGACGAAGCTAGGCGCACCGATCATCAGCAATGTTGCAGCAATGGCGATCGTCACCATCAGTTCAATGAGGGTGAAGCCGGTACTCCGGTAGTGGCAAGAACTTTTCATGGCCAGCAAAGCCTGAATTTCGCATCTGTCGAGGCGATGCTGCAGCTCTTGACGCCCGTACTGGTGAGGCTGAGTGCGCCAGCAGTGGCATCGCTGCTTGTTGGCGTCGCGGTGAGCTTGACGCACTCGGTGATCGACTGGTTGTCGCAGGCTACCGCAGAAAGCCAATAGGACGGTCTCGAAGCGGTGTCTCCCGCATAAACCTTGAATGTGCCCGAAGCCGTAGTAGGTGTAGTAACTCCCGATATGTTGGTGAAGGCCAGGTACGTATTCCGCTGCGTCATGTATCGCTCCTGCTGCTGCATGAGTTCCAGCAGTGCGGTACGGGCCTGTGCCCGTCTTCCTTTCAGCACTGAATCCGTGTACGCAGGATAGGCAATGGCGCCCAGAATGCCGATGATTGCCACGACGATCATCAACTCGATCAGCGTGAAGCCACGCATGGAGGCGCGTTTCTTGATTGAGGTCATATTCACGATCCGCGCTTCAGGTCCAAGTAATTGTTGATCTGCCGCCAGCTCAGTCGTCCGGCGGTGATGATGACGCTCGTCTGCCCGGTGTTCCCGGTTCCCCCCGCTGCATTGCCGACGCCGCCGGAGCCTTGTGCAATGGTTTGGCTGGTGATCTTCTTCTTGCGCCGGCCGGTGCTGTCGCTGATGGTTTCGACCGTGGACGCCACCTCGATCACCAGCGGCTGTCCCATGATGCCGACGGTGGACGCCCGACGTGTCCCCGTGCCAGTGTCGACATCGATGATGTACGAATTGCCGCTGCCTCCGCCCACGCCGCAAGAGGCCGAGTCGCCCGAGGTTCCCGGAATCAGGCTGCCGAATATCAGCGTGTTGCCTGTCAGCAGTGCTCCGCTTACCTGGCGCTCGGTGCTGCCGTAATCCATGTACCAGCCCGAACTCACGGTCGATGATGTTGTGAGATCGCTCGTGGCGCGGCCCCAGGTGAAGCTGGGCACAGTGATCGCGCCTGTGGAATCGATCGTGGCCGCTCTCAGCCGCGCGCGTCCGCTGATGGCGCCCGAGCCGTTCGGCGTTGCGTCGGCAACGCTCGTGCCGTCGTCGTACACCACGTAGAACGAGTTCTGTGCCGTCGACGAGCGGTCGTCCACTTCCAGATACTTCCCAGTGCCGAACGCCACCTGGATTGCGTTGATGTTGTTCGTTGCTGCCACCAGCGTCGGAGCCATGCTGATGGGCTGCACATTGCCGTCACCGTCCTTGGCAACGAAGAGCGGATACGGCGCGTTGCTTGTGGCGTTCTTGAAAGCCGACAGGTTCGCCATGTTCCATTCGGAGGTGCCATGGCTGCGGAAGTCGAGCTTCCACATGTTGCCGTGCAGATCGCCGGCAAAGATCTGCGCCACTTCGCGGTTACCGCCGGTGGCAATGGCCGCCTTGAAGTTGAGGAGACCCGGCGCCTTGGTCACGGCCAGCGTGGTGTCCAGGGGAAGTTCCACCTTGTAGTAGTTGGTGCCAAGGGTCCAGGCAGTCTCTGGTGCTTTTGACAGGTCAAGCAGGAACAACGCGGGGTTTCCGGTGCTGAAGTTGCCGGCCGAGTTGACTTTCGTGTAGTTGTTGACTCCGCTCGCCACCACTGCGAACCACTTGTAGGTCGCTGTCGTGGCCGACGGTGCGCTGGTGCGCATCTTCAGGATTTGTGGCTGGCCGACGACGAAACCCATGTCGACGTCATCATCCTGCGTGAACTCCCACATCACCTTGCTTGCGCCGAAGGTCGTCGGATCGGTCACGTCGAGCGCGAACACGCCGCGCCCGCCCGCACCGGTGCCCGACACGAGCACTGTCTTCCAGTCGGCCGAGGTACCGGCGGAACCCACTTGTGCTTCCGCTACCACTGGTGGGCCATCGACATAGCTCTGATGGCTCGATACGTAGTCGGCATCAGTAAGCGCGGCGAGCTTGGGGGTCATCCAACTCGGGATGTAGCCGAACAGTTCATCGCCGGTGGCGGCATTGAAGCCGTGCAGCATGCCGTCGTTGGCGCCTACGAACACAGCGGGCGTACGGTTGAGATTGGCCGTTCTGAACGCGGCGTAGGTGCTCGAGTTGATGTTGTTGACCGGCGCTCCTGAATACACGACGCCTGAATTGATGATGTCGCCCAGCAGCTTGTTGTTGCGGCGCCGGAAAGGCGCGCCTTCTCGAGCGTTGCTGCCGCGCAGATAGCTCACGCGGTCGGAACCCAATGAATCGGCAGTGGCAGAAGGCGTGATCTTGTTGAGATCGGTTTGCTGAGCAGTGGTCAGCGAACCCCATGCGAAATTTGTGGCCTTGGGAACTGCATTGCCGGGGCGGCCAATGACGATGTTGCGAGTGGTGTCCGGCGCTGAAAGCAAGGCCAGTCGCGCGGTGGCCGACCAGGTCGGGGTGGGCGAGATGCTGACGTTGCCATTGGTGATGGTGATTGACTGAGCCAGCAGGTCGCCGCTCCAGTCGCTGGTATCGAAGGCACCTTGGTAGACCGAGTTGCTTGTCTGCAGCGACTTGGACTGCACGGCGCTACCAGCAATGCTGCGTGCGGAGGTGGACGCCCGGCTGAAGATGCTGTCGAAGGCGCTCAGCACGCTGCGCGCGCTGCTCTGCAGGTAATAGGTGCTGGCTTCGCCGGGGCGGGCGGGGTCTTGCCAGACGTTGGCATCGACTGTGCCGTCCTGCCGCTTGAAGGGGTTGCCGAAGGTGTTGAAGGGCTTGCTGCCGTTGTTGGCCGGATCAGATTCAAAGCCACCGTACTTCGCCGAAGTGAAGAACTGATTTCGGTTGCGGCGGGTGGCAGCATCGTTCTGGTCACCGTACTCGTTCACGTCGAAGAAGAAGCTCTTCACGCGCAAGCCCGGGCGCTGCTTGGTGGGCTCGGCGGTCCACGCCGTGCCACGGATGTCGTGCGTGTGGGCCCAGTACGAGTAACCGATGATGGCTTCTCCGCGTGGGTTGGCGTTGGTGTTGGGGTTGCCGGTGGTGTGCTGCTCGACGTTCTGCCCATCACGATAGGTGGTGTCCACGCCCTTCTCGAAGTTCTTGACCACAGTCGTCCAAGCGGTCAGATCCGGAATGTTGGCGGCCACGTTGGTTCCTGGATAGTGACTGCCATCGTGCGTATTGATGTCGCCGATGACCACGATGTTGCTCTTCAGGCACGCATAGTTGCTCGAACTGGAACGACCATCGCCATACGGATCGTCCCAAGTGGTGAATACTGGATATCCGTCGTACATGGCCGTCGTTATGCCGCTGGTTGCGATATCGCTTGGCTGCAGCCCCTGCAGATAGCGCAGTGACTCGTAGTAGAGCTCACTGACCGGGTCGTACTTCTTGTATTTGCCAGCCACGCCGGTGCGTCCGAACTTGTTGAGATAGTTGATGACACCACTCACCCCGAAGCCGGCGTTTGTGCCGGTCAATGTGCTGCTGTCGGGGTTGGCGGCGAAAACGCCGGTCGTTGCGTTCCATTCGGCTGCAGCGTTGCCGCCAGTCGGTGTGTTCTCGGTGCCATTGATGTCGAAGGTCTTGGCGCCGACATATTTCATGGGCGCGCGCAGTACACCGCCGTAGCGCCCACCAGTGTCGGCACTGTTGGTCTGATCGAGCAGGTAGCCGAACGCGGACAGACGCAATTGGTCGCTGTACTTCTGGACCGTGCCGGTCGGCTTGTAGTTGCCGTTGGGGTATTTGGTGCAGAAGGTGTAATCACGGCTGTCGGCCAGATTGCCGGAGGCGTTTTTCTCGCAGACCTTGACGCGGGAGTAGAAGAAGCCGTCGCTGTTGAGGCCGCTGGTCGATCTCGGGGTGGTGTTGGCAGCAACCGTATAACAGGCCTTGCCCACGCCGGGCGCTGGATCGGTGAATACGGCGTTGGTGCAAGCGGCACTGTTCTTGAACTGGCCGACCATCCAGGTGGTTCCAGCTCCGTACCAGACCTCCCTCGAGTTCTTGTTGAAGTTGCAAGTGCCGTTTTCGTCGGCGCACTTGTTGGCCCCGGTCGGCAGGTTGCCGTTGAATGAGAACGGCCCCGTCCCTGTCGCGACGGCGCCCAGGGTGTAGCCACTCGTATTCGTGCAAGCTCCGCCCTTGGCCGTGCCGAAGTAGATGCGGTTCAAGGTATTGGCCACCCAGATGTCGTTGGGGCCGGCTGCATTCACCATGCGTTGCGGGACCGCTCCCCAGTAGGTGCCAGCGCCGCCGCCGTTCCGGGTCAATTGCTTGGCCGGAAAGTTGGTGGAGTTCCACATACAGATCGGGTCGCCATTCGGCAGCACTGCACGTTGCAGGATGGTCAGGTCGGGAGTGTCGATGTAGCGATCACCGCCCGACAGCGCAAGCCGCAGCATGTCGATGGCGGAACTGCTGGCCCAGTTCAGGAAGTTGCCACTGAAGCCGTCGTCACACTTGCGGTCGGTGCGTGTGCTCGTCAGGATGCGGTCGAAGCGCTTGTAGTCGGTCGCCGAGAAACCGGTGGCTGGCGTTTCCGCAGGCGCATCGTTGTACGAATAGCAGGCGTAGGCGTCGTAGTAGCCGATGTACTCGGTGAGGTTGCTGTACGTGTTGTCGGTGTCGCCGCCGGGCGTGTACTGCGCGCCCACCGTCGGATACTCCACCGACAGGGCCAGCGCCAGCGCTGGCTTGTCACCGGAAGTGGTGGCATAGAGTGGATCGCTGGCCAGCGCGATGGCCTTGATGTTTGGAGCGGTCGAGGAGATGCCCGCAAAGGACAACGCGATTGTTGCGGCCACCGCTGGAAAGGCGAGCCATGCCAGGGTGCGCGGTCGCGCGAACCAGCGACGTGGATTAGGAGTAGACGATTTCATTGAAGGCGGCTCGCTTAGTCGCGATAGATGATTTGGGCGACGCCCTGGATATCGGCTCGCGGTCCGAAGCCCATGGCTGTCACGCGGTAGATGTAGCTGGTTGTAGAGCCCGAGAGATCGCGGTTTGCCGGGTCTTCGATTGGCTCGATCACATAGCGCGGCGCCTTGGCGGGCTGGATGCCGGTGGTGCCGGCCGGAAAGCTGCGTCCCGTGAACTCGCCGTAAGCGGCAGTGTGCGCATTGCTTGTTGCGGTGAAGTCGACGGAAAGCCAAGCCGGCTGGCCGCTTGTTACCAGTGTGCAGAGGCCCCTGCTGTTGCCCGAGTCGCCGCAGCCATTGACGAAGGCGTTGGTATTGG
Organism: Variovorax sp. 01N425; assembly: GCF_056399465.1. Lineage (NCBI taxonomy): Bacteria > Pseudomonadati > Pseudomonadota > Betaproteobacteria > Burkholderiales > Comamonadaceae > Variovorax > Variovorax sp. 01N425. Next base: position 321,998 of record NZ_JBFTRJ010000002.1, read on the forward strand.
CCATGTTGGTGAACACAGAGCGCCGGCTGGAAGCAACGGGGCCGTGGATGTCGAATTCGGCGTCCATCAGCGCGGCCTCAGCTGACTGCCAGGCCACTTGCATGTCACGGTCATTCCGGGAACTGCGCTCGCCCATGGTCGCGATCTGGGCCGCGCCCACGCCAAGGATCGACACGATCACCAGCAGAAGCAGCACGATGATCAGTGAGACACCGCGTTGGCCGCCGGGACGGGGAAGAAGTTTGTGTCTCATCTCAGAGGCCCTGGTCGTTGCGCAGGTGGATCGTGAAGGTCAAGGTCTGGCGCAGCCGCCCATCCGGCGTGGGCTGGAAGACAGTCCCTGGATCATTCACGGACGCGAAGGCGCTGCCGGCCGAGCCGTTTGCGCTGCCCTTGGTAGGTCCGAATGGATAGAAGGTCTGCGTCCCCGAATCCTGAGCGGCACCTTTCGCGCTACGCAGCACCATGCCGATTCGGACGCTACGCACTCGGCGCCAGTTCGCGTTGGTGGCGGCGCTGTTGCCGGACACGGTCATCTGGTCCGCGCGCAAATACGCGTTGGGCACATTGGGCGATGCTGCGCTCGACGGCGTTGCGGTACCCGCCGTTACGCCGTCAACGCCATACAGCACCTGGAAATTCTCGACGCCCTGCACGATGGGACTGGAGAGCCACGCGCTCGTGGCTGTGTCGTAATAGGTACACATGAGCGAAGGCTCGCCCTGATTGATGCCCACCGAGAAAACGCTGGCCATGAGCGTGTCGCGCGCTGCGGCGGTATTGATGTTCGCGACCGTATCCGGTGCATTGCCGGCGCAGTCGATCATGGTTTTGTCGGCATCGGTCGAACCGACCACCATGGTGTGGGCCTGCGCTGACTGGTAGCGCATGATGAGTATGTCGCTCCCCGTGCCCGCTTCGGTGGAGGGCCGTGTGGTGGACGACGCCAACGGATTGGTGAGGTTCACCTTGGCGTTGTTGAAGCCCATGATGCTTGGTGCCGGGTCCGTCGTGGTGGGCTGGCGAGGGGTTGCCGCGAAGAACACATCCCGGTAGCCGGTCTGCACGCCAATGCGCTGGATCATGTCCGCCGCAAACCGGCCGTTGTCGCGCAATTGCGAAGCCGCGTCGACCGTGGTGAAGCCGCGCCGTGCGACGGTCAGGGCCGAGACTGCCGCCAGCACCACCACCAAGCCCACCGCCATTGCGACGAGCAGTTCGATCAGTGTCAGCCCGCGCAGAGCGCGGCGGCGTGAGGAAAGGGCAATCACAGGGTGCTCCCCGGCGTAACAGGCAGCACGACGGACGGTTGATCTGCCTGAACGACCGCTGCGGTACCCGTCTTCGTCGACGGCCGGCTCCAGCCGATCTTGACCAAAATCGGGTCGGAGTTGTCGGTCGAGGTGCAGGTCCATACGGCAGTGCCGTCCGAGCCGAAGGGGGCGCTGTCGCGGCAGATGCTGATTCGCGCACCCGGCAATGCCTCGTCCACCCGCGCCAGCCAATCGGTCAGTTCAGCCTGCGCGACAGCCGCTTTGTCGGTGCCGCAGTTCTGGCCGATTGCTAGGCAGTAGGAAGCAGTAGGCGGGGCGAGCGGGTGCGAGAGGTCGCCTATCAGGTACGGATTGCCGGTGGCGAGCAGGGCCTGGTCCTTGTTGCCGCGCATCATTTCCGCGAGTTCTCGCGCCAGCACCACGGCTGTCGATTGAAGCCGCGCATCACGGTTGGCTTGCAACGACGCCGCTTGCAGGCCCACCATGCCCAGCAAACCAAAGGACAGGACCACGATCGCGACCAGAACCTCGACGAGGCTAAAACCCGTCTGCCGGCGTATGCGATTGCGGGATAAAGGAAATGGGTTCATTGGCGCAAAGTGTTTGCAAAGGTGTCCAAATGTGACCAGCGATGGTAAGTTTTGCGCTGAACACTTGCCCTGCCGCTCGTCTCCCGCCCGCCGCCATTCGTCGGCCCGGGCGGTCGGCACAATTGGCGGAATGACTTCCCGCGCAGCGCCTGCCGAGGCAGCCGTTCTCCCATCCAAGGCCGTTGGCGCCGTGCGCGCCGGGCTGGTCGCGTTTCCGTTTCTCTGTCCGCTCGTGGCCGGCCCGTCGGTCCAGGCCTGGCAGCTGCTGGCCACCTGGGTCTGCCTGGCGGCGATGCTGCTGGTCATTCCTGCCGCCACTCCGTCGCGCGGCATCTGGGCCTGGCTGGGCGCCGGGGCGGCGGCGGTCGTGCTTTTTTCCTCGCCACATGCCGGAGCCGCCGCATGGCTGCCGCCCGTGGTCGTGCTCGCCGCCATGGCGGCCGCGGCCTGCGTGGGCGCGGGCATGGCGCGCAGTGGGCCGGGCACCTCGGGGGTGCTGGCGGTGGGCGTGCTGGTGGCCGGCCTTGTCAGCGCCGTGCTGGGCCTGCTCCAGTACTACGGCCTGGCCGAGCCGCTGGTGCCCTGGACCACCACGCCCGCGCTGGGCCAGGCCTATGGCAACCTGCGCCAGCGCAACCAGTTCGCCACGCTGATCAGCATGGCGCTGGTGGCTGCGCTCTGGATCTACGCGGCGCAGCCCTCGGCGCGCATCCGGCGCTGGCTGGTGGCGGCGGCGCTGTTGCTGCTGGTGGCCGCGGCGGCGTCCACTTCGCGCACGGGCCTGCTCCAGCTGCTGTCGATCGTGGGCGTTGCGGCGTTCATCGCGCGGCGGGAGCGCCGCGGCGTGGCCCCGGATGACGCTGCCGGCGCGCCGCCCTTCAGCCTGCCGCCGCCGCTGGTGCTGCTGGCGATGGTGCCGGTCTACTTCGCCATCGCCTGGCTGCTGCCGCAGCTGGCGGCGGGCGAGGTCGAGGGCATGATGCAGCGGCTGCAGGAGGGCGCGCCAGGCGACCACACGCGGATGATCCTGTGGCGCAACGTGCTCTCGCTGATTGCCGCGCATCCGCTCGCGGGGTGGGGCTGGGGCGAGCTGGCCTTCGCGCACTACAGCACGCTGTACGACGGGCCGCGCTTCCCCGAGATATTGGACAACGCGCACAACCTGCCGCTGCACCTGGCGGTGGAAATGGGCATTCCGGTGTCGGTGCTGATTTGCGGCGGCTTCGTCTGGATGGTGTTGGCGGCCAGGCCCTGGCGCGAGCGCGACCCGGTGCGGTTCATGGCCTGGGGCATGTTGGGCGCGATCGCGCTGCACAGCCTGCTCGAATATCCGCTCTGGTACGGGCCGTTCCAGCTGGTGTTCGGGCTGTGCCTGGGCATGCTGTGGCCGGCGCGGGGTGCCGACGTGGTTTTGCCGCCAGTCTTGTCTTCCATCGCGGCCGCGGTGCTGATGGCGGTGGTCGGCTATGCCACCTGGGACTACATCCGCATCAGCCAGATCTACCTGGCGCGCGACGAGCGTCTGCCGGCCTATGAAGACGGCACGCTCGCCAAGGCCAGAAAGTCTTGGCTCTTTGCCAGGCAGGTCGACTTTGCCGAACTCACGCTCACGGCGGTCACGCCGGACAACGCCGCCGCGATGCATTCACTGGCCGAGCGCACGCTGCACTTCTCGCCCGAGCCGCGGGTGATCGTCAAGCTGATCGAAAGCGCCGAGCTGATGGGGCGGCGCGAGGAGGCGCGCGATCAGGCGGAGCGCTTTCGCATTGCCTTTCCGGCCGAATACGAGCGCTGGCTGAAAGGGCTGCCCGTGGACGGGCAGGCGCCCTAGCCTTGAGGGTCGGCCACGTAGCTCCCCGACTTGCCCCCATGCTTTTCCAGCACGTGCACGTCGGTGATGCGCATGCCGCGGTCCACGGCCTTGCACATGTCGTAGATGGTGAGCAGCGCCACCTGCACGGCGGTGAGCGCTTCCATCTCGACGCCGGTCGGCCCCACGGTCTCGACGGTGGCGGTGCACACCACCTGCGGCGCGTTGCCTTTTTCGGCCAGTGCAAAGGCCAGCGCCACGCGCGTGAGCGCCAGCGGGTGGCACAGCGGGATCAGGTCGCTGGTTTTCTTGGCGGCCTGGATGCCGGCGATGCGGGCGATGCCGAGCACGTCGCCCTTCTTGGCGGTGCCCGATTCGATCAGCGCCAGCGTGGCGGGCTGCATCTCGATGCGGCCGGTGGCCACGGCCACGCGATGGGTGGCGGGCTTGGCCGCCACGTCGACCATGTGGGCCTGGCCCTGGGCGTCGAAGTGGGTGAGGGAACTCATGTGTGAACGATCGGTGTGGAGGTGCATCATACGAGCCCGAGCCATGGACGAGGAATGCCGCGCTTGACTCCCTTTGCCACCAAAAAGACTTCCGCCGCGCCCGCTCTGCGGTCGCTCTGCGCTACCGTTTTAATAGCCTGCCAGGTGCTGCTGCCGGTACCGGCCCGCGCCCAGATGCAGGTGCTGCCGGGCCTGGGCGACGGCGGCGAAATGACCGCCAGTGCCGAGCGCCAGCTGGGCGACCAGATTGCGCGCGAGCTCTACCGCGACACCGACTACATCGACGACCCGGTGATCGCCGCCTACGTGCAGGACATCTGGCAGCGCCTGCTGGCCGCAGCCCGCCAGCGCGGCGAGCTCACGCCCGAGCTCGACGAGCGCTTTGCCTGGACCATCCTGCTGGGGCGCGACCGCAACATCAATGCCTTTGCGCTGCCGGGCGGCTACCTGGGCCTGAACATGGGCCTGATTGCCACGGTGGGCAGCCGCGACGAGCTGGCCACGGTGCTCGGGCACGAGCTGTCGCACGTCACACAGCGCCACATCTCGCGCATCATGAACCAGCAGGGCAGGCAGATGCCGCTGATGCTGGCCGGCCTGATCCTCGGCATGATCGCGGCCGGCAAGAGCCGCAACGCCGATGCGGGCCAGGCCGTGATGATGGGCAGCCAGGCGCTGTTCATGCAGAACCAGCTGAGCTTCTCGCGCGACATGGAGCGCGAGGCCGACCGCGTGGGCTTCGGCGTGATGACGCAGGCCGGCTTCGCGCCGCAGGGCGCGGCCGCCATGTTCGAGAAGCTGCAGTACGCCTCGCGCCTGAACGACAACGGTTCCTACCCGTACCTGCGCAGCCATCCGCTCACGTCGGAGCGCATCTCGGACATGCAGGGGCGCTTCCAGTTCCGCCTCGACACCGCCCCGGCCATGCCGCTGGCCATGGACCACGCCATGATCGCCGCGCGCGCCCGCGTGCTCACGCGGCCGGGCGTCGACGTGCTGCGGCTGTGGGTCGATGCGGCCTCCAGCGGCGAATTCGCCAAGAGCAGCGCGGCCCAGCAGGCCGGCACGCTCTACGCAGCCGCGCTGTCGGCCAAGGAACTACGCGACTTCCGCGCCGCCCGCACCCTGGCCGAGCGGCTGACCGCGCGCACCGCCGACGACGCCTCCGCCGCCAAGCTGGCGCGCTGGCTCAACGCCGAGATCGAGCTGGCCGGCGGCAACGCGCCCAAGGCCGCGGGCCTGCTCGACGCCAAGTCGAAGGAACGGCCCGAGATGCTGCTCGCGGCCGACGCCGCCGTGGCCACGCGCCAGCCCGCGCCCATGGTGCCGGTGCTGCGCGACTGGGTGGCCACGAACCCGCGCGACGCCACGGCCTGGCGGGCCTTGGCCAACCTGTATGGTGCGCAGAACGATTCGGTGCGCGCGGTGCGCGCCGATGCGGAGGCCAACGTGGCCATCCTCGACTATCCGGCCGCGCGCGACCGCCTCAAGGCCGCGCAGGAGCTGATGCGCAAGCCCGGCGCGCCCATCGACCACTACGAGGCGTCGATCATCGACACCCGTGCGCGGGCCGTGGAGGTGCTGGTGAAGCGGCAAGCCGAGGAGCCGCCGCTGAAGTGAGCGAGGGGAGCGCTGCTCGCCTGCCGGCTCAGCGCTTCGAGAGCAGCCCGCCCAGCGCGGCTTCGATGACCAGGCCCAGCAGCGAATAGATCAGCGAGCCGATCAGCGCCGCCACGAAGCCGCTGACCTGGAAGCCGGACAGGAGCCCCGATGCGGCCCAGAACAGCAGCGCGTTGATCACGAACAGGAACAGCCCGAGCGTGACGATGGTGACCGGCAGCGTCAGCACCACCAGCACCGGCCGCACGACCATGTTGAGCAGGCCGATGACGGCCGCGGCAATCAGCGCGGAGCCGAAGCTGGCAACCTGGACACCGCTGTAGAGATAAGCCACCGCCAGCAGCGCGACAGCGCTGAGCAGCCATTTGATGATGATGCGCATGCGGCGCAGGATACCCCAGAGCCCCCAAAACAACGAGCCCCGGGGCGTTGCCGCACCGGGGCTCGTCAGGGACGGGGTTGCGCGGTTATTCGGCCAGTTCGTTCGCCAGCACCAGCAGCGCGCCCATGCCCATCACGGCGCCGGGAAAGGCCCAGCCCGACTGGCGCGCGGGCGCCTGTTCGGGCGTGACCGGTTCCAGGTCGACGCCGATCTTGGGGCGGCGCGCATCGACCACCAGCGTGGCCGAATGCTCGCGCTTGAGCTGCTGCGTCAGGTCGGCCAGCGGGCCCTTGGCCAGCACCGGCGTCACCTGGCCGCCATTGCGCTCGAGCAGCGGCAGCAGTTGCGCCTGCACCTTGCTGAACCACTTGGCGCGCCAGTTCTCGCGCGCGCTGTGGCTCACCCACTTGCTGATGCGGTGCGTCATGCGCGGAGCGCAGGCCACGAGCACCCAGTGGCGAGCCACGACGCTGCTGGCGTCGGGGGCAAGCTCGGCGAACTGCTCGGCCGCATAGCCGGCATCGTCGACGTACAGAATGACCTTTTCCATGGGTGCTCCTTCGAGTAATGAGAGTGGCTAGGACCGGGCGCAGGGGAAGGGCCGTCAGCTCGACGACGTTGCGGCTTCGGCCGGCTTCTGGCGGGCCTGGCGCATGGCCACCCACTTGCCGACGGCCAGCACCAGCAGCGCGCCGGCAATGCCTGCGGCGTACCGGATGGTATCGGTCTGCGGCAGCTTCGGCACCCAGGTCCAGGCCGCGGTGTTCGACAGCGCGGGATCGGACACCGCCATGGTGCCGGCAATCCAGCCCAGCAGCATGCCGCCGAGCGTGATGATGATCGGGAAGCGGTCCATCAGCTTGATGACCAGCTGGCTGCCCCAGACGATGATCGGAATGCTCACCAGCAGGCCGAAGATCACCAGCGGCATCTGGTGGGCCTGGCCGGCGCCTTGCGCGGCACCGGCAATGGCAATCACGTTGTCCACGCTCATCACCAGGTCGGCCACGATCACGGTCTTGACCGCGCCCCACAGCTTGTCGCTGCTCTGGATGTTGCCGTGCGCATCGTCATGGTCGGGCGCCAGCAGCTTGATGCCGATCCACAACAGCAATGCGGCGCCGACCAGTTTCAGGAACGGAATGGCCAGCAGCGTGAGTGCGAAGAAGATCAATATCACGCGCAGCGCAATGGCACCGGCCGTGCCCCACAGAATGCCCTTGGTGCGTTGCGCGGGCGGCAGCTTGCGGCAGGCCAGGGCAATGACGACGGCGTTGTCGCCGCCGAGCAGGATGTCGATCATGATGATCTGACCGACCGCGACCCAGAATTCCGGGGTCATGAACTGTTCCATAGGTTCCTCTTGTCTTCGCGCGGCCCGTCCATCCTGGGCTGGATGGCGGCGGTCCGGCGCATGCGTTGCATTTCGATCCATCCCGTGCGGGTAGGCCGAAGCGATGGCGAAGACCGGGCGATGACCGGGGATTCAGGAACGCTTCGACCAAACCTGCGCAGGTTCAAATCGAAGGTCTTGCTCGACAGCGCGCGCCCGGAGGCACGTGTTGTCCAACAGGCCGGAAGTGTTGTGCTTCGTATTGACGACCTGTCGATGCCGCCGTGGTGCACGGCGGCTGGGAGCTACTCCCCTTCGTGAGGAGAATTAGAGCATTGCCAATGCTGTTCTGGCAACCTCGAAATTACCGGGCTCCAAAAGGAATGCTCTCGAAAGCCTTGTGGCTAATGGCTTTGTCGCTATGTGTTTGGTAGCGCATATAACCTTCGACTGACGCGGGACATTGCCGGACTATGATCGCCGGCTCGCTGTTTTTTCTCTCTTCATGGCCGCCATTCACATCACCGACATCGAGGCCGCCATCAACCATTGGCGGGAGAAGAGCCCCTCGCCCGACGGCATCACGCTGGCGCCCGAATTGCGCGCGCTGGCCGAGGTCTACGCGCTCATGGTGTTCCACCACGAGGACGAGGTCGACGAGGTCGGCTTCCCTGAAAAAGCCTGGGCCGCCTGGCTCGACTGGTACCACAGCACGCCCGACACCCCCTGCATTGCCATCTGCTCCACCAGCCAGGGCGACGACCAGTGCAAGGGCTGCGGGCGCAGTTTCGACGAGGTGCAGCACTGGCCCGCCATGACGCCGGCCGAAAAGCGCGTGACCTGGCGCCGCATCACCATGGAAGACTCGGCCTGGCGCTTCAACAAGTACGCCGAGCGTGCGCGCGAGGCCGAGCCGCCGCAGTGGCCCGATGATCCCGCCGAGCCCCTCGGCCCCGACGACACGCCCTGAAAGAGGCCACCCCATGCGCCGCCTTGCCCAGGCTCCGAACCTCGCGATCGCCGCGCTGTGGGTGCATGCGCTGCGGGAGGAGGGCGTGGAGGCGACGGTGCAGCGCGAATACCTGGGCGCCGTCATGGGCCAGCTGCCGCCCGACCAGTGCCTGCCCGAGATCTGGATCGACGACGAAACCCAGTTCGAGCGCGCACAGCAGGTGCTGCATGCGGCCCAGCACCGGCCGCAGCGCAACTGGCAGTGCGCCTGCGGCGAGCGCATCGAAGGCGGCTTCGAGCAGTGCTGGCACTGCGGCGCGATGATGCCGGTGGCCTGAGGCTACTTCCAGCGCAGCAGTTCGACGTCGATGCTGTTCGTACCGTCGCCCAGCGTCAGCGTGTTTTCCTGGATCGTCGCCTGCAGCTGCATGCTGCGCTGCGCGAGCGCGGCCAGCGCCTGCGAGGCTTCCGTCGGCACCCGGTAGACCTGCAGGTTCTGCGGCCGCGTGAGCTTGTTCTCGATGCCGCGCCACCAGATCTCGGCGGCGTGGTTGAAGCAGTAGACGATCACCTCGTCCGCCTTGCCGCAGGCCTTGATGACGGGTTTGTCCTCGGGCTGGCCGACCTCGATCCACAGCTTGGTCTCGCCCGTGAAGTCGCGCAGCCAGACATCGGGCTCGTCCACGTTCGACAGGCCCGCGCCGAAGGCCAGCGTGCCGTCGCCGTTGCACACGTCCTGCAGCTTGTGCGCGTTGAGCGCGAGCGCGACGAGCCGGATCATCATCCGCTCGTCGGTCTCGCTCGGGTGGCGCGCCAGGGTCAGCGCATGGTCGGCGTAGTAGCCGTGGTCGATGTCGGCCACCGCGAGGGCGGCCTTGAAGATGGTGGATTTGAGGGCCATGGGTGCGCGAGTGTATGCGCCCCCACGGGCCGCGTCAGAACGCCACCGAGGCCTGCAGGTACACCGTGCGCGGCTGGCCCACGTACTTGCCGCCGTTGTTGTCGACCGAGCGGTTGTAGTAGCGGCGGTCGAACAGGTTCTTGATGCCGACGGCGAGCTTCAGGTGGCTCATCGAGGGGCCGAAATCGTACGCCGCGCGCAGGTTCATGGTGGCGTAGCCCGGAATGTTGCCGAGCCGGCCGGTCGAATCTTCCAGCGTGATGTACTGCGCGCCGTCGTCTGGCGAGCCCGGCGAGCGCTGCTTCGACTGCGCGTACACGTCGGCATTGAAGGTCCAGGGCCCGCGCTCGTAGCGCGCGCCGAGCGTGGCCACCTGGCGCGAGTAGAAGGGCAGGTCGCGGCCGGCAAAGGCCCCGGCCTTGGCAATCGCCTGCGTGTAGGTGTAGGTGGCCGACACCGACAGGCCCTTGAGCGAATCGCTCAGGCTGCCGAGCTGGTAGCGCAGCGCCGACTCCAGGCCGCGGTGCCGCGTGGCGCCCAGGTCGGTCCACTGGCCGACGTCGCCGGTGATGGAGCGGGCCAGCAGCAGTTCCTTGTCGAAGTTGATGTTGAACAGCGTGAGCTCGCCGCTCCAGGCCTCGCCCTTGTAGTGCGTGCCGATCTCGTAGGTCTTGGCCTTCTCGGGGTGCAGGCCGCTGGTGGACTGCGCGAGCTGCGCGTACTGCTGCGGCCCGAACGACACGCCGGCGTTCGCGAACACCGACCAGCGCTCGTTCATGCGGTAGAGCACCGACAGCGTCGGCAGCACTTCGTTGGAGTCGATCTTCGGGTAGTTCGCGCCGGTGACCCGGCCGTTCGCGAGCGTGAAGACGTCGTTGTGCGAGCGGATCGATTCGTAGCGCACGCCGGGCGTGACCGTCCAGTTGCCGAAGTCGATGCGGTCGTCGATGTAGACCGCATGGGCGGTGGTGCCGCCCTTGCTCGACTGGTAGGCCGGCTGGGCGAGCGCGTAGGCGTCGAAGCCCGGGCGCGGCTGGTAGTAGCCGCTGCGCGTCGCCACCTCGGAGGCCTCTTCCTTGAGGTAGCGCGCGCCGACGCTGATCTCCTGCACCACGCTGCCCGAGTCGATCAGGCGCGAGTAGCGGGGCTCGAGGGCGTAGGTCTTGTAGTTGCGCGGCGCGGAGGTCAGGCGCCGCCGGCCCGTGTTGGCACCGGTGCCTTCCTGCTCGAGGTAGCTGCTGCGGTAGGAGTCCGTGTAGTAGCTCAGCATCTCGAACTTGTTCACGCCGTCGTCGTGCGTGTACTTGACCGAGCCGTCGGTACGGCGTCCCGTGAATTCGTCGAACGGACGGTCCGACTGGAACGGGTCGGCCGCGAACTGCGCGGTGGTCAGCCCGCCCGGCATGCGGCCCTTGCCCTCGAAGTGATGCAGCGTCACCGCGATGTCGTCGGTCTTCGACAGGCGGTAGGCGCCCTTGAGCATCAGGTCGTCGATGCTGGTGTGGTCGTTGCTCCGGCGAAAGCCGTCGCCGTGCGTGCCCGAATAGAGCAGCGCCAGGCCCAGGCCGTTCTCGTTGGTGCCGCCCACGAACAGGCTGGGCGTGGTCTTGGTGCCGCCGCCGTGGCCCGCGCTTTCCACGCCCACGCTCACTTCGCCCGCGAACTGCTTGGGAATCGAGCGCGTCACGAAGTTGATGATGCCGCCCACGTTCTGCGGGCCGTAGCGCACCGAGCCCGCGCCGCGCACCACGTCGACCGCTTCCAGGCTGCCGAGCGACAGCGGTGCCAGCGACAGCTGCGGCTGGCCGTAGGGTGCATAGGCCAGCGGCACGCCGTCCAGCAGGATGGTCGAGCGCGGCGAGAGTCGCGAGGTGAGGCCGCGCACGCCCACGTTGAGCGAGATGTCGCTGCCGCCCGTGCCGTTGCTCTCCTGCACCTGCACGCCGGGAACCTGGCGCAGCGCCTCGCGCACGCTGGTGGCGCCGCTTTCCTGGATCTGCGTGCGCTCGATGATGCTGCGCGCGCCCGGGTGCTCGAGCACCTTGGTCTCGCTGGGCGTGCCGAGCCAGTCGCCGGTGACGGTCACCGCCTCCAGCGATTTCGCGCCGGACGCGGAACCGGCCGGCTCGGCTTCGGCCGCCAGGCTCTGGAAGCTGATGGGGAACAGCGCCATGACCAGTGCGGCGCACTTCTTTTGCTTGAACAAGGCTTCTCCTCGGATATCAATAAATCGAAAGCCGCGACGTCCCTCTCAGGAGGTCGTGCGGTTGTTGGCAAGGGCGATGTCGCGGGCCGCGGCGGCCACTGCGCGGCGCCGCCACCAGAGCCAGAGGCCGCTCAAGCCCAGCCCGCCGAGCGCCAGCCCGAGCAGCAGGGTGACCGCCTGGTGCACCGGCCCGCCCAGCACGCCGGTGTGCAGCGGGTAGATCACCACCACCGCGCCGTTGCCGGCGTCCAGGTCCTGCCAGCGGCGCACCGCCAGCACCTCGCCCGTGAGCGGATGCAGCCACACGGAGCTGATGCCGTTCGGATGCGGATCGTCGGCCAGCCGGAAGCGCACGCGCACCGGGCGGTTCGGCCTGGCCGGCACCTGCACGTAGCCGATCGGCTGGCCTGGGAACACGTTCTGTGCGCGGGCGACCAGTTTGTCGAGCGGGAGCCGCGGACCTGTTGTTGCGGCGCCCTTGGGAACCGCGGGCGGCTTGACCACCTCCTGGCCCATGGCGGCGGAAATGAAGCCGCCGAGCGGCCGCCAGGCCATGTAGGCGCCCGTGAAGACAGACACCGCGATCAGCAGCCCGAGCACCGCGCCGCCGGTGCGGTGCAGGTCGAACAGCCCGCGCAGCAGGCCGCGGTTCAGCGAGATGCGCAGCGACGGCGGCCAGCGCGCGGGCCACCAGAGCACGAGGCCGGTGACCAGCAGGAAAAGATAGGCCAGCGCCACGAACGCCAGGATGCCCTTGCCCGTGTCTTCCAGCAGCAGGCTGCTGTGCAGCTCGAAGAGCAGGTTGTAGGCGCCTTCGTGCGAGCCGCGCCGGCCTTGCTCCGCGCCGGTCGCGGGGTCGAGGTAGAGCGTGCCGTCCCAGGGCCCGCGTACGTACACCCAGAGCGTTTCGCCGGGGCTGCGCGGCGGGCGCAGCGTGAAGGTGGTGTCGGGGCCGAACTCGGCCGCGAGGCGCTGGCGCAGCGGTTCGAGCGGCAGCGCGGGCGTCCCCGTTCCCGCATCGGCCGCGCTGCGCGCGACGAAGAGCGCGGGATGCGCTTCGCGGTCGATCGGCAAGGCCACCACCAGCACGGCGCCAAGCAGGGCCGTGAGGGCCAGGACCGGACCGAGCGAAAGGCCGATCCAGCGGTGAATCTTGAGCCAGAGGCGTCTCAGGGATGCGCGCAGCATGGACAACAGGGGCGTCGAAAAAGCCCCGCCTGGTTGTTGGCTGGCGCGCCGCCGAGGGCGCGTTGGCTGAAAAGGGGGCGTGGCACGAAGAAAACAGCCGCCCTCGGGCGGCTGCTGCATCGGCGTGCGGGGAGGCTAGATTCTACTGGCGAGCTCCGCCGCCTTGCCCACGTAGCTCGCGGGCGTCATGGCCAGCAGGCGTTCCTTTTCCGCTTCGGGAATGTCGAGCGAGCGGATCAGGCCGTGCAGCGCCTCGGCCGTCACGGTTTTGCCGCGCGTCACTTCCTTGAGCTGCTCGTAGGCGCCCTGCACGCCAAAGCGGCGCATCACGGTCTGGATCGGCTCGGCCAACACTTCCCACGAGGCGTCGAGGTCTTCGGCCAGCGCTTCCTGGTTGAGCTCCAGCTTGCCCAGGCCCGTGGCCAGGCTCGCGTAGGCCAGCGTGGCATAGCCGAAGGCCACGCCGATGTTGCGCAGCACCGTGCTGTCGGTCAGGTCGCGCTGCCAGCGGCTGATCGGCAGCTTCTCGCTCAGGTGGCGCAGCACCGCGTTGGCCAGGCCCAGGTTGCCTTCGGCATTCTCGAAATCGATCGGGTTGACCTTGTGCGGCATGGTCGAGGAGCCGATCTCGCCCTTCTTGAGCCGCTGCTTGAAGTAGCCCAGGCTCACGTAGCCCCAGATGTCGCGCGAGAAGTCGATCAGGATGGTGTTGGCGCGCGCCACCGCGTCGAACAGCTCGGCCATGTAGTCGTGCGGCTCGATCTGGATGCTGTAGGGCTGGAAGCTCAGGCCCAGGCCGAGCGGCGCCGGCGTTTCGATGACCTTGCGGCTGAATGCCTCCCAGTCGAAATCGGGCCAGGCCGCCAGGTGGGCGTTGTAGTTGCCCACGGCGCCGTTCATCTTGCCGAGCAGCTGCACCGAGGCGATCTGCGCGCGCGCCTTCGAGAGCCGCACCGCCACGTTGGCGATTTCCTTGCCCACGGTGGTGGGGCTCGCGGTCTGGCCGTGCGTGCGCGACAGCATCGAGACGCCGGCGAACTGGTGCGCCATTTCGCGCAGCTTGGCAATCAGCCCGTCGATGGCCGGCAGCATGACCTTTTCGCGCGCGGCCTGGATCTGCAGCGCATGGCTGGTGTTGTTGATGTCTTCGCTGGTGCAGGCAAAGTGCACGAATTCGGCGGCGGCCAGCAGCTCGGGCCGGGCTTCGAACTTGGACTTGATCCAGTATTCGACCGCCTTGACGTCGTGGTTGGTGGTCTTCTCGATGTCCTTGATGGCCAGCGCGTCGGCCTCGGAGAAGTGCGAAACCAGCCCCAGCAGGTACTTGCGGGCGCCGCCCGTGAGCGGCTTGAATTCGGCAAAGCCGCAGTCCGACAGCGCGATGAACCACGCCACTTCGACCTGCACGCGCCGGTGCATGTAGCCCTGTTCGCTCATCAGCGGGCGCAAGGCCGCGAGTTTGGCCGCATAGCGGCCATCAAGTGGGGAGAGGGCGGAAACGGTGGAGAAGCTCATTCCCCGAATTTTAGGTGGCTTGGCGCCGATGCACGTTTGCCACGGATCGGGGGCCCGCTCTTTGGCCCTTCCCCTAAAATGACCATGAACAAACGTCATCAATGCAAGGGGAGAGAGCTTTCATGAAACTGATCGGATCGGCCGCCAGCCCTTATGTGCGCAAGGTGCGCGTGGTGCTGGCTGAAAAGCGTCTCGACTACCAGTTCGTGATCGAGGACGTCTGGGCGGCCGACACCACCATCGCGCACTCCAACCCCCTCGGGAAGGTGCCTTGCCTCATCATGGAAGGCGGCGACGCGATGTTCGATTCGCGCGTGATCGTCGAATACCTCGACACCCTGTCCCCCGTGGGCAAGCTGATCCCCCAGCAAGGCCGCGAGCGCGCCGAGGTCAAGACCTGGGAAGCGCTGGCCGACGGCGTCATGGACGCCGGCGTGCTCTGGCGCCTGGAAGCCACCTGGTCCGGCCGCAGCGACGGCGAGCGCAGCGCCGCCTGGATCGAGCGCCAGCGCGCCAAGGTCGAAGGCGGCATCGCCGCCATGGCCAAGGGGCTGGCCGACAAGCCCTTTTGCAGCGGCATCCACCTGAGCCTCTCGGACATCGCCGTGGGCTGTGCGCTGGGCTGGCTGGGGCTGCGCTTTCCCGAGATCGACTGGCGCAGCCAGCACACCAATCTGGCCAAGCTGTACGACAAGCTGATGCTGCGGCCCAGCTTCATCGACACCCAACCATGAAAAAAGGCGCCTCTGGCGCCTTTTTCGTTTCAGGGCGCCGGCATCTGCCGCGCCCCGCCCGTTGCGGGAAATACAAAAATGCTGCGAGGCGCCCCGACGCGAAGGAGGGAGGGAGGGAGGAGGAGAAGAATCGCCTCGGGATTTCGACCAGACTGGACGCCTGGAAGACCTCGCAACATGAAAACTGGAAGGCATGTGCTGCCCTCGTTCGTTATGAGCACAGTGTGCCAGCCCGGTTCCCCCTCCAGTGGTAAACGTTTGTGACCGTTAGTTCATGGTGGCAAGGCCCTCAGCCGCCCGCCGCGAGTTGGCTCTCGATGACCTTGACGAAGGCGCTCTCGTCGGGCGCCGTCATGCTGGACCAGGCCTGCACCACCTTGCCGTCGCGCCCGATCAGGTATTTGTAGAAATTCCACTTCGGCGTGGTGCCCGAGGCCAGCGCCAGCTGCTTGAACAGCGGGTTGGCATTGGCGCCGCGCACCGACGACTTCGCGAACATCGGAAATTTCACGCCGAAGGTGCTTTCGCAGAAATCGGCAATTTCCTTGTTCGAGCCCGATTCCTGTGCGAAATCGTTGGACGGAAAGCCCAGCACCACCAGCCCGCGCGCGCGGTATTTGCTGTCCAGCGCCTCCAGGCCCTTGTATTGCGGGGTAAAGCCGCAGAAGCTCGCGGTGTTCACCACCAGCACCACCTTGCCCGCGTACTGGCACAGCGATTGTGGTTTTTCATCCTGCAGCCGCGGGAAGGTGTGCTGCAGGGTGGACGGGCAGGCCGCAGCGGCGGTGCCGTCGGCCGGGGCGGATGGGGCGGCTGTGGGGCTGGGAGGCGAGCTGGGAGAGGGGGCCTGTGCGACCGCTGTGCCAGCGGCAAGAAGGCATGCGGCCAGGGCGGCAGGGATTCGCATAAAGGGGCTCCTGAAGACAAAAAAGTGTGCATTTCGCGCCATAAGACCGCGCTTATGCACACATCATCGCGCGTCTGTCATGGGTGCGCCAAACGAGCCGACTAAAATCGACGGCCTTAGAAAGACTTTGATGCTTTATCCGGAACTCTTCAGACAACTCGAATCTGTCCGCTGGGACATGGACAAGGACATTCCCTGGCAGTCGTTCGATGCTTCGCTGCTGTCCGAAGAGCAGGCGCAGACCATCAAGATGAACGCCATCACCGAGTGGGCGGCACTGCCGGCCACCGAGATGTTCCTGCGCGACAACCGCCACGATAGCGATTTTTCGGCTTTCATGTCGATCTGGTTCTTCGAGGAGCAGAAGCACTCGCTGGTGCTCATGGAGTACCTCAAGCGCTTCAGCCCCCAGCATGCGCCCACCGAGCAGGAGCTGCACGAAGTGCGCTTCGACTTCGACCCGGCCCCGCCGCTCGAAACCCTGATGCTGCATTTCTGCGGCGAAATCCGCCTCAACCACTGGTACCGCCGTGCCGCCCAGTGGCACACCGAGCCGGTCATCAAGCACATCTACACCACGCTGAGCCAGGACGAGGCCCGCCACGGCGGCGCCTACCTGCGCTACATGAAGCGCGCGATGGAAAAGTTCGGCGACGAGGCGCGCGCCGCGTTCACCAAGGTCGGCGTGCTGATGGCCAGCGCGCGGCGCACCGCCCAGGCGCTGCACCCGACCAACCTGCACGTCAACAAGGCGCTGTTCCCCAACGACACCATCCAGAGCCGCATGCCCGATCCCGACTGGCTCGAGCACTGGCTGGACAAGCAGATCAAGTTCGACGCGGTCTGGGAAAGCAAGGTCGGCGAGCGCATCCTGCACAACCTGAGCCTCCTGATGAACCGCAGCTTCAAGACGGTGCAGGAGCTCAACCGCTACCGCAAGGAACTGGCCGCCACGCTCGGCCCCAGGCCCGAGTACCAGGGCGCATAAGCGCCTGTCACAAACCCGGTGGGTCGCCCGTCTTGTGAGCATGGACGATCCCACCCTCGCCTTCAACAGCCACCGCGGCCGCCTGCAGGGCATTGCCTACCGCATGCTCGGCTCCGTCGCGGAAGCCGAAGAGGTGGTGCAGGACGCCTGGCTGCGCTGGCACGAGGCCGACAAGGCCGCCCTCGGTAGCGCCGAAGCCTGGCTGGTCACCGTCGTCACCCGTCTTTCGATCGACCGGCTGCGCGCGGCCAAGGTGCAGCGCGAGCACTACATCGGCGCCTGGATGCCCGAGCCCACGCTGACCGGCGGGCCGGACACCCCGGAGCAGCTGCTCGAACGCGCCGACAACATCTCCGTCGCCTTCCTGGCCGTGCTCGAGCGCCTGGCGCCCGAGGCGCGCGCCGCCTTCCTGCTGCGCGAAGTGTTTGACGCCGACTACGACGAGGTGGCCCGCACGCTCGGCAAGAGCGAAGCCGCCTGCCGGCAGCTGGTGCACCGCGCCAAGGCGCAGGTGCAGGAGGCGCGCCCGCGCTTCCAGGTGCCGCGCGAAATCCACCAGCGCCTGCTGCGCGCCTTTGCCGATGCGGCCGCACGCGGCAGCCTGCAGGAGCTGAAGGCGCTGATGGCGGAAGACGTGGAGCTCATCGGCGACGGCGGCGGCAAGGTGCAGAGCTTCAGCAAGGTCCTGCGCGGCAGCCAGCGGCTCGCGCAGCTGTACTTCGCGCTCTGGCGCCGCATGGGCGCCGCGGTGCGCATGGAACTGGTGGAGCTCAACGGCGAGCCGGGGCTGTTGCGCTTTCTGGATGGTGAGCTCGAATCGGCCCAGACCTTCGAGATCGAGGACGAGCGCATCGTGCGCGTGCGCGTGCAGCGCAATCCCGACAAGCTCGCGCGCATCGCGCAGCTCTATTCGCTGAAATAGTTTTCCGGCGGCGTGTCACAGGGCCGATGGCTGGCCCGTCTTCAACAGGTAGCAAGCAGATTTTTCATCTCAACCACCTGGAGTACGCGCCATGAGCACCACCACCCCTCGCCTCGCCTGGTTCAAGATCGCCCCCAAGGCCTTCCAGGCCATGATCGCCGTCAACGGCGCCATCGAATCGTCCAGCCTCGGCAAGGTGCTGATCGACCTCGTCTTTGCCCGCGTCTCGCAGATCAACGGCTGCGCCTACTGCCTCGACATGCACGTGCGCGACCTGCGCCAGCAGGGCGAGGACTGGCAGCGCATCAACAGCCTGGCCACCTGGCGCGAAGTGAGCTTCTTCAGCGAGCGCGAACGCGCGGCGCTGGACTGGGCCGAAACGCTGACGCGCCTGCCGGGCCACCACGAAGCCCGCGACGCCGAGTTCGAAGCGCTCCAGGCGCATTTCAGCGAACTCGAGATCGTCGAACTCTCGATCGCGATTGCGCAGATCAACGCGTGGAACCGCATGGGTGTGGGCATGCGCCTGCCGGTGGCAGCCAAGGCGATGCCCTGAGGCCTTGAATCAGCGGCGCTCGACCACCATCGGCGCGATGCGCAGGCTCTCGCGCAGCTGCGTGACGGCCTCGCCGGCTTCGCTGCGCGAGGCGAAGGGCCCGGCCTGCAGGCGATGCGTGCCGGCTTCGCTGAATACGCGCAGCTGCGGCGCCAGCGTGGGCAGTCCGCGCGCGGCCTGGCTGCGCAGGCTCTCGGCGCCATCGCGCTCGCGGAAGGCGCCGAGCTGCACCCAGAAGCCCGCGGCCGCGGCTGAAGGCGAGGAGGAGGGCGCGGAATCCTGCGATGCGGCGGCCCGCGGCGCCGGCGGTGGCGCGGCGAGCGGCGCCAGCGGCGGCAGCTCGGTGACCGTGATCGGCTGGCGCGGCGATGCGGCCTCCGGCTCGGGCGCCGGCGCGGCCTGCGCGATCCGGTCGTCGGGCGCCGTGGATGCCATGGGCGTTTGCGGCGCGACCGGCGTCGCCGAGGCCGGCGCTGCAGCGTTCATCGCCACCGGCGCCACCCAGGCCGAGGGCACGGCCACCGGTGCAGCCGCCACGCGCTGGGGCTGCGCCGGTGCAGGCGCCTGCGAGGCCGAGGCATAGGCCGTCCCCGCATCGCGCCGCCATGCGCCCGTGCGGATGTCCTCGTTCGTGATGCGCTCGATTTCCACCGGCGCGACGCCGCGCAGCAGGTCGAGCTTGAGCGCCGCCGTGTAGCTCAGGTCGATGATGCGGCCGTCGACGAAGGGCCCGCGGTCGTTCACCCGCACGATCACCTCGCGCCCGTTGGCCGGGTTGCGCACCCGCACGTAGCTGGGCAGCGGCAGCGTCTTGTGCGCGGCCGTCATGGCGTACATGTCGTAGGGCTCGCCGCTCGCGGTCGAGGCGCTGTGGAACTTGCGGCCGTACCACGAGGCAATGCCCGATTCGCGGAACGGCCGGTCGTCGGTGATCGGCTGGTAGGCCCGGCCCAGCACCGTGTAGGGCTTGCTGGTGCCGCCGCTGCCGCGGATGGCTTCGACGCGGGGCTCGGCGTCGGGCACGTGGTCCAGGTCGGACGGGATGTTGCTGCCCGGGCCGTCGCGGCCGCTCAGTGCGCCGCCGCCGCTGCGCGTGCCGCTCGCGCAGCCCGCAAGGAGGACGGCGACGGCCACCGCGCAGGCCGCCAGCGCGGGGGTGGAAAAGGAGAGTGCGCGCTCAGCCAAATACCGCCTTCCATAGCGCCAGCATGGCGTCGCGCTCGGCGGCCAGTGCGGGCGGGGTGACCTGGGTCGGTTCTTCGTTGAGGCGCGCGCGGTGCTGCACGCGGCGCAGTTCGCGGTAGGCCGCGGCGGCCTTCCGGCCAACGCCCTCGGGCAGCAGGCCGGCTTCTTCCGCGCGCACGAGCAGCGCGATGTTGCCGACGTTGGGAATCAGCTCCGGATGCTCGCCCGAGGCCGACAGCACCAGGAACTGCACCGCGAACTCGGCATCGACCATGCCGCCGGGGCTGTGCTTGACGTCGAAGCGATCGGCCTTCACCGGCCGTGCGCCGCGCAGCTTGTTGCGCATGGCGATGATCTCGGCCTTGAGCGCCTCGCGGTCGCGCGGCGCCACCAGCACGGCTTCGCGCACCTGGTCGAAGCGCGTGCCGAGTTCGGCGCTGCCGAGCACGAATCTTGCGCGGGTCATGGCCTGGTGCTCCCAGGTCCATGCGGTGTTGCTGCCGCGTCCGAGCTGGTAGCGCTCGTAGGCTTCGAAACTCGTGGTCAGCAGGCCCGAATTGCCGTTCGGCCTCAAGGCGGTGTCGATCTCGAACAGGTCGCCTTCGCGCGTCTTCACCGTGAGCCAGTTGATCAGCTTGCGCACGTAGGCCGCATAGACCTCGCCTGCGCGCTCGTCGTCGTCCTCGTAGACGAACACGATGTCGAGGTCGCTGCCGTAGCCCAGCTCCTTTCCTCCGAGCTTGCCGTAGCCGATGATGGCGAACTGCGGCAGCTCGCGGTGCCTGTTGCGCACGTGCGGCCAGCACCAATGGGCGGTCACGCGCAGCGTGATGTCGGCCAGCGCGCTCAGGTCGTCGGCCACCTGCTCCACCGTGAGCCGCCCGTCCACGTCGCGCGCCAGGGTGCGGAACACCTCGGCGTGATGGGCGTGGCGAAGCAGGTTCAGCAGGCGCTCCTCGTCGGCTTCGCCGGTGCGGCTGAGGGAGGTGTGGCGCGCCTCGAGCTCGCGCTCGAACTCGGCCGCCATGAAACGGCCCGAGAGCATTTCGTCGCTTGCGAGCTCGTCGATCACGCCCGGATGCTGCATCAGGTAGCGCGCCGGCCACTTCGCCGCGCCCAAAAGCCGCAGCAGCCGTTCCTGCACCGCGGGCCGCTCGACCAGCAGCGCCAGGTAGCTTTCGCGCCGCAAGAGCGGCTCGATCCAGTCGGCCCAGCGCAGGGCGGCATCGACATGGCGCGGCGTCTGGCCGGGGCCGTCGCCGTCGGGCTCCTTCAGCCATTGCCCGGTGCGCTGCACCAGCTGGCGCAGCCGTGCGCGCGTTTCCTCGCGCAGCGCCAGCACGCGGGGCTGCTCGCACCAGTTGCGGATGCGGTCGGCAAAGGCCGGCGGCAGGTCGCCGAGCAGGTCGGCCAGGTCGGCGGGGGCGGCGGCCTTCTTGCCGTTGCACTTGCCGTTGCAGGGTTTCTCGCCGCCGAGCAGCTTGTCGAACTCCTGCGCCACGAACTCGCGGTGCGTGTCGAGCTGCTCGAGGAAGGGGCAGCAGCCGGCGTAGCCCATGGTCTGCGCGATCCAGCGCAGGTCGTCGTCAGCCACCGGCAGCACGTGGGTCTGCTGGTCGTCCAGGTACTGGATGCGGTGCTCCACGCGGCGCAGGAATTCGTAGGCCGCAGCCAGGGTGTCGGCGGTTTCCTGCGGCATCAGGCCGGCGCGCGCGAGCCGCTGCAGGGCGTCGAGCGTGGGGCGGGTGCGCAGCTCAGGGAACTGGCCGCCGCGCACCACCTGCAGCAGCTGCACGGTGAATTCGATCTCGCGGATGCCGCCGCGCGAGAGCTTGACGTCGTTGGCGCGCTCGGGCCGCCCCGCGCTGCGCCGGGCCGACTGCTCGCGGATCTGCCGGTGCAGCGTGCGCAGCGAATCGAACACGCTGTAGTCCAGGTAGCGGCGGAACACGAAGGGCAGCACGGTGGCGCGCAGGCCCTGCGCAAGGCCGTCCGCAACGATGTCGCGCGGCGCGACCACCCGGCTCTTCATCCAGGCAAAGCGCTCCCACTCGCGGCCCTGCACCTGGAAATATTCCTCGAGCGCATCGAGCGACACCACGCTGGGCCCGGAGTTGCCGTTCGGCCGCAGCGCAAGATCGACGCGGAACACGAAGCCGTGCTCGGTGACGTCGCCCACCAGCGCATAGATGCGCTTCACGGCGCGCGAGAAATACTCCTGGTTGGAGAGACGGCCGCGGCCGTCGGCATCGCCGCGGGTCTCGCCGTCCAGGTCGTACAGGTAGATCAGGTCGATGTCGCTCGACACATTGAGCTCGCGCGCGCCGAGCTTGCCCATGCCCACCACCCAGAGCTGCGCGCGCTGGCCTTCGGGGCCGAGCGGCGCGCCATGCACCGCGTCGAGTTCCTGGCAGGCGTCGCGGCAGGCGACGTCGAGCGCGAATTCCGCGAGCTCGGTCACGGCGGTGGTCACCACGGCCAGCGGCGCGTTGGCGTCGCAATCGAGGGTGACCAGGCGTTCCATCACGAGCTGCCGCACAATGCGCAGCGCATCGCCGACGCCGTCCCCGCGTTCGCGCAGTGCCTCGTAGGCCTTCGACATCGACTCGCGCCGCGGCGCGCCAGGGGAAAGCAATGCAAGCTCGGCCGCATACCTGCGGCGCAGGCGCTGGACGAAGCGCGAATAGGAAGAGAACGCGACCTCGGTCGCTTCTGTCGATGGCGTGGCTGGCAACTGGTTCACACTGGTGTTGGTTTCCGTGGAACCCCTCTGAATGCTGGCGGTCATAATTCCGGACACAGCGCGATCCTCAATGAACGACACGGCGTCTTCCCCTTCACGTCTGCTCAAGATCACCGCTGCGACGGCGCGCTGGCTGCTGGGTTTACTGATCGCTGCATGGCTTCTGCTGGCACTGTCAGTGGTTGTCCTACACGCGTGGATTGTGCCGCGAATCGGCGATTACCGTGGCGCGCTCGAGGCACAAGCCAGCAAGGCCATCGGGGTACCCGTGCGCATCGGGTCGATCACGGCGCGTTCCGATAGTCTCTTTCCCGCCTTCGAATTGCGCGACGTGGTGCTGCACGACGCCCAGAAGCGGGAAGCCCTGCGCCTCGTGCGGGTGGTGGCCAGCGTGTCGCCGCGCTCGCTGTGGCGCCTCAATTTCGAGCAGCTCTACATCGAGGGGCCGCAGCTCGACGTGCGCCGCGACGTGCTCGGCAAGCTGCACGTCGCGGGCCTGCACATGGACACCGACACCACCGGAGAGACCCGCGCCGCCGACTGGTTTTTCGCCCAGCGCGAGCTGGTGGTCGAGGGCGGCACCGTGCGCTGGACCGACGAGCAGCGCCAGGCCGAGCCCCTGCTATTGACCGACGTGCGCTTCGTGGCGCGCAACACGGCCCGGCGCCACGGCCTCAGACTCGACGCCACGCCACCGGTCGGCTGGGGCGAGCGCTTCACGCTGCGCGGACAGTTCCGCCAGCCGCTGCTGTCGGTGCGCTCGGGCCGCTGGCAGACCTGGGACGGCCAGGTCTATGCCGACCTGCCCTACATGGACGTCACGCGCCTGGGCCGCTATGTCTCCCTCGACGCCCGCATCCGCGAAGGCAGCGGCGCGCTGCGCCTGTGGGCCGACGTGAAGCGGGGCCAAATCGTGGGCGGCGCGGCCGACCTCGGGCTCGACCGCATCGACGCCTCGCTGGGCCGGGGCCTGCAGCCGCTGGTGCTGCGCGCGGTGACCGGGCGGCTGGCCGGCCAGCTGGACGAGGAAAAGCTCGAGTTCTCGACCGCCGCCCTGCAGTTCGACACCGCCGACGGCATGCGCTGGCCCGGCGGCAACCTGTGGCTGCAGCACTCGCCCGCGCGCGGCCGCACGCCGGAGCAGGGCGCCTTGCGCGCCGACCGGCTCGACCTGGCCGCGCTGGCCCTCATTGCCGACCGGCTGCCGCTCGGCGATGCCACGCACCGCGTGCTCGACGCCTATGCGCCGCGCGGGCTGGTCGAGCGCATCGACCTGAACTGGCAAGGCTCGCTGGGCGCTCCCGAGCGCTACCAGGCCAAGGGGCGGGTCAGCGGCCTGCGCGTCGCCTCGCAGGCGGCAGCCCCGCCTGAAACCACCCCCGTCCCGCCAGCCACTGCAGCCCGACCCAGCAGCACCGCGCCGGCCACCCCGCGGCCGCATGCCGGCTCGCCGGGCCTGAGCGGTGCCACCGTCGAGTTCGACGCCAGCCAGGCCGGCGGCAGCGCCGCACTGTCGATGGCGCAGGGCACGCTCGAATTCCCGGGCGTGTTCGAGGAACCGGTCATTCCCATCGACCGGCTCGTGGCCCAATTGCAGTGGAAGCTCGACAAGGGCCATGCGCAGCTGCAGGTTTCCAAGCTGCGCTTCGCCAATGCCGACGCCGACGGCGAAGCCGAAGCCAGCTGGCGCACCAGCGATCCCGCCGTGTCCCGCGGGCAGTCGCTCTACCCCGGCGTGCTCGACCTGCAGGGCAAGCTGACCCGCGCCGACGGCACGCGCGTGTTCCGCTACCTGCCGCTCGAGATCCCCCAGCACACGCGCGACTACGTGCGCGATGCGGTCACCAAGGGCACCGCCAGCAGCGTCGACTTCCGCGTGCGCGGCGACCTGCACGACATGCCGTTCATGGACCCGAAGCAGGGCGAGTTCCGCATCGCGGCCAAGGTGGCCGACGTCAACTACGCCTATGTGCCGCCGGCCTCGGCGATTGCCGCGTCGACGGCATCCAAGGCGCCGGCCTCCGCGGCCCGCGCCGGCGCGCCGGCGCCCGTGTGGCCCGCGCTCACCGGGCTTTCGGGCGAGCTGGTGTTCGAGCGCGCGGGCATGCTGGTGCGCAATGCGCGCGGCCGGCTGGCCGGTGCCACCGGCATCGAGGTGAGCAAGGCCGAGGCGCAGATTGCCGACATGTCGCACCATGCCGCGCTGCTGCGCGTCGATGCCCAGGCCAAGGGCCCGCTCGCCGAACTGCTGCGCGTGGGCGCGCCGCTGGCCGGGGAAACCGGCGAGGTGCTGTCCCGCGTGCGCGCCACCGGCACGGCCGACTACCGCCTGCACCTCGAACTGCCGCTGGCCGCACTCGAGGCGGCCAAGGTCCAGGCCAGCATCGCGCTCACCGACAACGAGCTGCAGCTGGTGCCCGAGGCGCCGTCCTTCGCCCATGCGAAGGGCGTCGTCGGCTTCACCGAAACGGGGTTTTCGCTGGCCGGCGTCAGCGCCAGGCTGCTGGGCGGCGAGGTCCGCGTCGAAGGCCGCGGCCGCTTTGCCGGGCCCGGCCGCGAGGTGGCGTTGAAGGCGCAGGGCACCGCCACGGCCGAGGGCCTGCGCGCGGCGCGCGAGGCCGAGTGGCTCGCGCGCATCGCGGCCAAGGCGAGCGGCAGCACGCCCTATGCGGCCACCTTCTCGATGCGCGACGGCGCGCCGGAGTTCTTGCTCACCAGCACGCTGCAGGGCCTGGCGCTGCAGCTGCCCGCACCGCTCGTGAAGGCGGCGGACGAACAGATGCCGCTGCGCATCGAGAAGAAGGTGCTGCAGCGCGAGACCCGCGCGGGCGCCGCCGTCGCCGTGCAGGACCAGCTCTCGATGGAGCTCGGCCGCATCGGCGCCGCCCAGTATGTGCGCGACATCTCCGGCGCCGAGGCGCGCGTGCTGCGCGGCAGCATCGGCATCGGCCTTGCGCCGGGCGAGGCCGCCCCGGTGCCCGACAAGGGCGTGCTGGCCAACGTCAACGTCGCGAAGCTCGACATGCCCGCATGGCAGGCGCTGGTCGGCGACACCGCAAGCAGCGCGCCCGAAGCGGCGGGCGGTGCCGAGCGGCCCGAAGACGCGGCCACGGGCTACCTGCCCACGCGCATCGCGGTGCGGGCGCAGGAGCTCGTCATCGCGGGGCGCACGCTGCACAACGTGGTGCTCGGCGGCACGCGCGACGGCGCTCTCTGGCGCGCCAACATCGACGCCACCGAACTCAGCGGCTACGCCGAATACCGCCACACCCAGGCCGGGCGGCTCTATGCGCGGCTCGCGCGGCTCAAGATCGCGCCCACCGAAGCCAGGCAGGTCGAAACCCTGCTCGACGAGCAGCCGGGCACGCTGCCCGCGCTCGACATCGTCATCGACGACTTCGAGCTGCTGGGCAAGCGCCTGGGCCGCGCCGAGATCGACGCCGTCAACCGCGGCGGCGCGGGCCGCGAATGGCTGCTCAACAAGTTGAGCTTCACCATGCCCGAGGCCAGTTTCTCGGCCAAGGGCACCTGGGCCGCCGCGCCGGGCGGCACCCCCGGGCGCGCAGAGCAGCGCCGCACGGCCATGACCTTCAAGCTGGACATCGCCGATGCCGGCGACCTGCTCACGCGCTTCGGCATGTCCGGTGTGCTGCGGCGCGGCAGCGGGCGGCTCGAAGGCGACGTCAACTGGCGCGGCTCGCCGTTCTCGCTCGACTATCCGAGCCTGGGCGGGCAGCTCCAGGTCAACGTCGAATCGGGCCAGTTCCTCAAGGCCGACCCGGGGCTGGCCAAGCTGCTCGGCGTGCTGAGCCTGCAGGCGCTGCCGCGCCGGCTCACGCTGGATTTTCGCGATGTCTTCAGCCAGGGCTTCGCCTTCGACTTCATCCGCGGCGACGCAAAAATCCACAACGGCATCGCCAGCACCAACAACCTGCAGATGAAGGGCGTCAACGCGGGCGCGCTGATGGACGGCTCGGCCGACATCGTGCGCGAAACGCAGGACCTGCGCGTGGTGGTGGTGCCCGAGATCAACGCCGGCACCGCCGCGCTGGTGGCCACCGCGATCAATCCCGCGATCGGCCTGGGCACCTTCCTCGCGCAGTGGGTGCTGAGCAAGCCGCTCGCGGCCGCGGCCACGCAGGAGTTCCATATCCAAGGCACCTGGGCCGACCCCAAAATAGCCAAGGTGCCACGATCCATCCTGCCGAACGTGCCCGGCGCTGCCGCGGTGCCGCCCGGCGGCCAGGGCAAGTGAAAACGGAGACCACGCCATGAAAGTCGCAGCCATCCAGATGGTGTCGGCCATCGCCCGCGAAGCCAACCTCGCGCGCGCCCACGGCCTGCTCGCGCAAGCCGCCGCGACCGGCGCCGAGCTGGCGGTGCTGCCCGAGTATTTCTGCATGATGGGCGCGCGCGATACCGACAAGC
Organism: Variovorax sp. 01N425; assembly: GCF_056399465.1. NCBI lineage: Bacteria > Pseudomonadati > Pseudomonadota > Betaproteobacteria > Burkholderiales > Comamonadaceae > Variovorax > Variovorax sp. 01N425. Next base: position 348,740 of record NZ_JBFTRJ010000002.1, read on the forward strand.
TCGGCCTGCGCGAGACCGCCGGCGCGGGCACCGTGCAGGGCTTTCTGGCCGATGCGGCGCGCGAGTTCGGGCTCTGGATCGTGGGCGGCACGCTGCCCATCGAAAGCGGCGACGCCGAGCACGTGTTCAACAGCTCGCTGTGCTATTCGCCCGACGGCCAGTGCGTGGCGCGCTACGACAAGATCCATCTCTTTTTCTTCGACAACGGCAGCGAGCGCTACGACGAGCGCCGCGTCATCGCGCCGGGCGCCGAGCCCGTGATGTTCGAGTTGCCCTCGCGCGACGGCCACCGCTGGCGCGTGGGCATGAGCGTGTGCTACGACCTGCGCTTTCCCGAGCTGTACCGCGCGCTCGCCAAGCGCGGCGCCGAGCTGCTGCTGGTGCCCAGTGCCTTCACCCGCACCACGGGCGCCGCGCACTGGGAGGTGCTGCTGCGCGCGCGGGCCATCGAGAACCTGGCCTGGGTGGTGGCGCCCGCGCAGGGCGGCACGCACGAGAACGGCCGCCACACCTGGGGCCAGTCGATGGTGGTCGATCCCTGGGGCACGGTGGTGGCGCAGCAGGCGAGCGAAGAAGGCGTGGTGCTGTTCGACCTGGACGCCGGGCAGATCGAGCGCGTGCGCGCGCAGCTGCCCGTGCTCTCGCACTGCGTGCTCTAGATGCAGGAGGCCGCCCTGACTGTCGCACCGCCGCGGTGGGCACTGTCGGCGTTTGCGCGGCTGCGCTCGCTGTGGCAGCGCTGGTTCCTGTGGCTGATCCTGGCCGTGCTGGTGTCGGCGCTGCTGGTCACCGTGGTGTGGCTCGCGGGCCGGCACGAGGTCGAGCAGGTGCAGGCCACGCTCGACCGCGACACCGCCGATGCGGTTTCGGACCTTCGCATCGGCCTGCAGCGCAACGCCCAGAGCCTGCGCGCCACCCAGGCCCCGGGCCTGGACCGCACGCATTGGCCCGAAGCCGCGGCCTCGCTGCTGCGCGAGCACCGCGAATGGCTCCGGCTCGAATGGCGCGACGCCGCGCTGCGGCCACTCGAAGCGGTGAACACGCCCTACCGCATGCGGCTGATCGCCGACGAGAGCCGCGGCGCCGACCAGTCCGACGTGGGGCTCGCCTGCGCGGCCGCGCGCAAGCTGGGTGCGCCGGCCTATTCGCCGAGCCACTACGTGCCGATCCTCGGCGGAGGCGGCGTCGAGGTGATGGAACTGTGCGTGCCGATCGATGCGGGCGGCTTCCTGGTGGCGAGCTACTCGCTGCGCGACACGCTGATCGAGCTGGTCGGCCCCACGCTCACGCGCGGCCAGGAAGTGGCCTTCACCGAGGCCGACGGCACGCGCCTGGTGGCGCTCGGCACCTCGCGCCGCACCGGGACGCGCGTCTTCACCTCGCAGCAGCTGATCGACCTGCCCGGCGCCGCGCTGATGCTGCGCGTGGACGGCTGGCGCGCTGCGCCCGATCTTTTTCCGAACGTGCTGACGGCGCTGGTCACGGCGATTTCGATCGCGCTGGTGTCGGTGCTGGTGCTGCTGGCGCGCGACACGCGCCGCCGGCTGCGCGCCGAACGCGACCTGGCCGATGCGCTGGCCTTCCGCAAGGCGATGGAAGACTCGGTCATCACCGGCCTGCGCGCGCGCGACCTGCAGGGGCGCATCACCTACGTGAACCCCGCGTTCTGCGAAATGGTCGGCTTCAGCCCCGAAGAGCTGATGGCCGGCAGCGGCGAAGACATCGAGGCGCCCTATTGGCCCACCGAGCTGGCGCACGAATACCAGCAGCGGCAGGCCCGCCGGCTGGCCGGCGGCATGCCGCCGCGCGAGGGCTTCGAGTCGGTCTTCATGCGCAAGGACGGCACGCGCTTTCCGGTGCTCATCTTCGAGGCCCCGCTGATCAACGCGCACCGCGTGCAGACCGGCTGGATGAGCGCCTTCATCGACATCAGCGAGCAGCGCCGCATCGAGGAGCTCTCGCGCGCCAGCCAGGAGCGGCTGCAGGCCAGCGCGCGGCTTGCCACGGTGGGCGAGATGGCCTCGCTGCTGAGCCACGAACTCACGCAGCCGCTGGCCGCCATTGCCAGCTATGCGACCGGCTCGCTCAACATGCTCGGGCCGCACGCCAAGGGCGAGCAGGCTGAGGTGGCCATGGCGGTGCGGCGCATTGCAGAGCAGGCCGACCGCGCCGGCCAGGTGATCCGCAGCGTGCACGACTTCGTGCGTCGCCGCGACCGCACGCGCGAGGCGGTGGCGCCGCAGGCGCTGATCGATGCGGTGCTGCCGCTGGTGCGGCTGCAGGCGCGCAAGCTCGGCGTGAGCATCGAGGTGGTGCTCGAAGACCGCTTGCCTCCGGCCGTGTGCGACCGCACGCTGGTCGAGCAGGTGCTGCTGAACCTCGCGCGCAATGCCATGCAGGCCATGGACACGCCGGAACACCGGGGCGAGCGCGTGCTGCGGCTGCGCGTGTCGCGCGTCGTCGCGGTCGGCGGCCCGGGCGCGGAGGATGCCCGCCGCTGGCTGGAGTTTGCCGTGGCCGACCTGGGCTGCGGCATCAGCGAAGAGGTGGCGGGCCGCCTCTTCACGCCTTTCTTCACCACGCGCGCCGACGGCATGGGCCTGGGCCTGAGCCTGTGCCGCACCGTGGTGGAGCAGCATGGCGGGGTGCTGGTGTTCGAGCCCAACCGGCCGCGCGGCACCGTGTTCCGGTTTACCCTGCCGAGTACATGATCAACCCCCGCGCTTTTGTGCCCGTTTCTGGAATCGACATGACATGCAACCGCTGATCGACGGCCTGATCTTCATCGTGGACGACGACGCCAGCGTGCGCGAGGCGCTGGCCTGGCTGCTGCGCTCGCGCCGCCTCGAAAGCGAGCACTTCGCGAGCGCCGAGGCCTTCGAGCTGCGCCTGGCCGAAGGCCCGCTGCCCGACCAGCCGCTGTGCCTGCTGCTGGACGTGCGCATGCCCGGCACCAGCGGCCTGGTGCTGTTCGACCGGCTCGCCGAGCGCGGCCTGCTGGACGCCATGCCGGTGATCTTCCTGACCGGCCATGCCGACGTGCCCACGGCCGTGGATGCGGTGAAGCGCGGCGCCTTCGACTTCTGCGAGAAGCCGTTCTCCGACAACGCCCTGGTCGACCGCATCGAGCAGGCGCTGGGCGCTTCGCTGCGGGCGCTGGAGGTGCGGCGCGTGCGGCGCAGCCTGGCCGGCCGCGTCGCCGAACTGACCGAGCGCGAGCGCGACGTGATGCGGCTCGTGGTCGAGGGCCTGCCGAACAAGCTGATCGCCGATCAGCTGGCCATCAGCGTGCGCACGGTGGAGGTCCACCGCGCACGCGTGTTCGACAAGATGGAAGTGAAATCGGCGGTCGAGCTGGCCAACCGCCTGCGAGACCTCTAGCTGTCACGAGCTTCGGTCTTTTGTGTGAACACCGCGGAACCGGCTTTGCCGGGCCGCTGGTGTTGCCCCCTGGAAGGGGGTTGGCGAAGCGACACGAAGTGCGCGAAGACTGGGGGTCAGCTTTTCTCCGCGACGAAGATCTCGACGCGGCGGTTCTGGGCCCGGCCGGCCGGCGTGGCGTTGTCGGCGATCGGCTCGCGCGAGCCGCGGCCGTCGGTGGTGATGGCCGTGGTCGAGACGCCGCGGCTCACCAGGTGGTTGCGCACGCTGTCGGCGCGGCTCACCGAGAGGCGCTCGTTGCCTTCCTCGCTGCCGGTGTTGTCGGTATGGCCCACCACGCGCACGCTGGCCGCGGCCGCGCTGCGCAGGCCTTCGGCCACCTTGTCGAGCACCTGCGCCAGGTTGCGCTTGACGTTGGCGCGGCCCACGTCGAACGACAGTTCATTGGGAACCACGAGATGCAGCTGGTTGTCCGCGGTCTGCTCGATCACCACGCCCGTGCCCTTGGTGGAACTTTCCAGCTCGGTCTTGAGCGCCGCCAGGCGCGCAGTCCAGCTGTTGGCCGGTGCAGCCGCCTGGGCGGCCGGCGCGGCGGCCGATCCTGGCGCGGGCGATTGCGAGGCGCACCCCGCAACGAACAATGCGGCCGCAGCCGCACCCGAAACAACAAGCTTCCTCATGAGTTTTCCCTCTTTGTGAACATGAAACGATGACGATGGGCGCCGGCCGCTCCCGCACGGCCGGCTTTGTTTTTATTTACTGCATCAGCCGATCCGGTCAGCCCCGCGGCGCGCGCTCGCCCACGTAGATCTCGACGCGGCGGTTCTGCGCCCGGCCGGCATCGCTGTTGTTGTTGGCGATCGGTTCGTGCGAGCCGCGGCCTTCGATGCGGAAGGCGGCGGCGCTCACGCCGCGCGCCACCAGGTAGTCGCGCGTGCTGGCGGCGCGGTCGACCGACAGCGGGTTGTTGATGGCGTCCGAACCGGTGTTGTCGGTGTGGCCGATGATGCGCACCTCGGCGTTCGGGTTGTTGCGCAGGCCGCTCGCGAACTGGTCGAGCACCGGAGCGAAGTTGGACTTGATGTTGGAGCGGCCCACGTCGAAGGAGACGTCGCTCGGGATCTGCAGCTTGAGCTCGTTGTTCGGGGTTTGGGTCACGGCCACGCCGGTGCCCTGGGTGGCGGCTTCCATCTGGCGCTTCTGGTTTTCCATGCGCTGCGACCACAGGTAGCCGCCGAGCGCGCCGGCTGCGGCGCCGACCACGGCACCCGTGCCGATGGCGCCGCGGTTGCCGCCGGTGGCGGAGCCGATGGCGGCGCCGCCGAGCGCGCCGATGCCGGCGCCGATGCCGGTGTTGCGCTGGGTGTCGGTCATGCCGCCGGCGCAGCCGGACAGGACGAGGGCGGCAGCGGTGGTGGCGAGTACAAACTTTTTCATGGCAATCCCTTTCAAGGTTGAATCAGGCGGGCCACAGCTTAGCCTCGGCGAGCATGCGATGGTACGGCCTTCCCAACTTGCAGGAAAGAGGAAAACTTTCTGCAAAGGCCCGTGTTTGCTGCGATGATTGCTACTAAAGTAATAGCTATTGGGCTGTTCTCCGACATTCCGCTGCGGTCCCGGGCTACGCAAGGAATTCACGCTTCGGGCGGGAGATTCTTCTTTTCGTTGGCTCCCTTGCCATCGGCGGCCTCGTCGTCGTCGTGCAGCTCGCCTTTTTTTCGACCGGAAAACATGGTCCACCAGACGATCAAGATGAACACGAGCCCGGCCCCGAGGGCTTCAAGCAAAATCAAACCCATGAGAAATGGACTCCAGTGGCTGGTTGGGCTCGCGATCGTAGCAACGCTGGCCGGCTGCTCGGTCGCCCCGCGTGCGCCCGACACCCCGGCCCGGCCGGCCGCCACGCCGCCGCGCGAGCTCGGACCGCTGACCGGTTCGCTCGCGCATCCCAAGAGCCGGTGGGTGCCGGTCGGCTGGTCGGAGCTGCCGGGTTTCGGCGACGACCCGCTGCACGAAGCCTGGATTGCGCTGCTGGCCAACTGCGCGCGGCCCAACGCCGCCTTTGCGCCGCTGTGCCGCGAGGTGCGCCAGCTGGCCATCGCCACGCCCGAGGAGCAGCGCCAGTGGATGACCGAGCGGCTGCAGCCCTACCGCGTCGAGTCGCTTGCGGGCTCGAGCGAAGGCAAGCTCACGAGCTACTACGAGCCGGTGTACGAGGCCTCGCGCGTGCCCACCGCCGCCTTCAACATTCCGATCTACCAGGCGCCCGACGGCCTGGTGCCGCGCCGGCCCTGGTACACCCGCCAGGAGATCGAAACCCTGCCCGAAGCCCAGGCCGCGCTGCGCGGCCGCGAGATCGCCTGGATGGCCGACCCGATCGACGCGCTGATGCTGCACATCCAGGGCTCGGGGCGCCTTCGCATCACCGAGGCCAACGGCGTGCAGCGCACCGTGCGCGTGGCGTACTCGGCCACCAACGAGCAGCCGTACAAGAGCGTGCAGCAATGGCTGATCGGCCAGGGGGTGACCAAGATCGGCAAGTGGCCCGACGACACCAAGGCCTGGGCCGCGCAAAACCCGCAGCGCGTGACGCAGCTGCTGTGGAGCAATCCGCGCTACGTGTTCTTCCGCGAGGAGACCATGAGCGAGCTCGATGCGGCCTTTGGCCCGCGCGGGGCGCAGGGCGTGCCGCTGACGGCCGGGCGCTCCATTGCGGTCGACCGCGACAGCATTCCGTACGGCACGCCGGTCTGGCTCGCGTCGAGCGGGCCGGCGGCGCAGCTGCAGAAGCTGGTGGTGGCGCAGGACACCGGCAGCGCCATCGTCGGCGCGGTGCGCGCGGACTACTTTGCCGGCACCGGCGCCGATGCGGGCCGCCTGGCCGCCAGCATGAACCAGCCGCTGCGCCTGTGGGCGCTGTGGCCGCGGCAAACGCCGGCGCCCTGAGCGCCAAGCAGATGCGCCTGACCGCGGGCTGAGCGTTTCACGCGGGTGTCATGCGAATTGCCTAACTTCGCGGGTTGATTTCCTTTTCAACCCACGAAAGCGATTGCGCATGACCGCAAACACCCGTACCGACGCCAACGGCATCGATCTTGACGACGTTGGCACCAATCCCACTGCGAACCCCTCCTTCACCGACCTGATCGCTTCGCGCCTCAGCCGTCGCCATCTGTTCGGCCTGGGCGTCGGCACTGCCGGCACCGCGCTGCTGCAGGCGTGCGGCGGCGGTGGCGGCGGCGGCACGGCTTTCCCGATCATTCCGCCCGCACCGGCACCCGCTCCCGCTCCGGCGCCTGCACCGACCCCCGCGCCGGCGCCCACGCCGATGAAGCTCGGCTTCAATGCCGTGGCCAAGGGCCTGGCCGACGTGGTCACCGTGCCCGCCGGCTACACCGCCAGCGTGCTCTATCGCCTGGGCGACCCGATCGCTGCGGGCGTGGCGGCCTACAAGAACGACGGCACCGACGATCCGGCCACCTATGACCGGCGCGCCGGCGACCACCACGACGGCATGACCTTCTTCGGCATGAACGCGTCGAACAAGTGGGACGCCGCCAGCGCCGCGCGCGGCCTGCTCGTGATGAACCACGAAGCCATCACGCCGCTGTTCCTGCACCCCGCCGGCCAGACCATCAGCGGCACCGGCAATGCGGCGGTGCGCACCTCCGCCGACGAAGTGCTGCGCGAGTTCTACCTGCACGGCGTGAGCGTGATCGAGATCAACAAGAGCGGCAGCGCCTGGAGCTACAAGCAGGACTCGAGCTTCAACCGCCGCGTCCACACGCTGACCGAAATGGCGTTCTCGGGCCCGGCCGCCAAGACCGACTACCTGAAGACCAAGTACTCGACCGACGGCAGCAAGACCCGCGGCACGCTCAACAACTGCGCCAACGGCACCACGCCCTGGGGCACCTACCTGACCTGCGAAGAAAACTGGGCCGGCTATTTCCGCCGCATCAAGGCCACCGACGACCCCAGCCGCACGGCGAAGGAAATTGCAGCGTTCACCCGCTACGGCGTGGCCAGCACCGGCCGCGAGCTCTGGGCCACCGTCACGCCCGACACGGCCGACAACCTCTATGGCCGCTGGAACGCCCAGGTGGTCGGCGCCACCGCCACCGACGACTTCCGCAACGGCGCCAACACCTACGGCTGGGTGGTCGAGATCGATCCCTTCAATCCCGCGAGCACCCCCAAGAAGCGCACCGCGCTCGGCCGCTTCGGCCATGAAGGCGCCTGCCTCGGCCCGGTCGTGGTCGGCAAGCCGCTGGTCTGGTACATGGGCGACGACTCGCGCAACGAGTACATCTACAAGTTCGTCTCGACGAAGAACTGGGATGCGGCCGACGTGGGCGGCGGCACCGCGGCGGGCGACAAGTACATGGACGACGGCCGCCTCTACGTGGCCAGGTTCAACGCCGACGGCACCGGCGCGTGGCTCGAGCTGAAGCTCGGCGTGAACGGCATCACCGCGAGCAATCCGGCCTACGCCTTTGCCGACGCGGCCGACGTGGTGGTCAACGCGCGCCTGGCCGCCGACGCCGCCGGCGCCACCAGGATGGACCGCCCCGAGTGGACGGCCGTCAACCCGAAGACCGGCGAGGTCTACGTCACCCTCACCAACACCAACGCCGCCTCGCGCCCCATCACCGCCACCGATGGCGCCAACCCGCGCTTCTACAACGACCCCAAGGGCCCCACCGCCACCGCGCAGACCGGCAACCCCAACGGCCACATCGTGCGCTTTGCGGACGAGGGCGGCGACCCCGCCGCGCTGGCCTTCACGTGGGACGTGTACCTGTTCGGCGCGCGCGCCACCGCCTCGGCCGACATCAACGTGTCGCAACTGAGCGCCGACAACGACTTCTCCAGCCCCGACGGCATGTGGTTCAGCCACGCCACCGCCGGCCTGCTCTGGCTGGAGACCGACGACGGCGCCTACACCGACGTCACCAACTGCATGCTGCTGGCCGCGCTGCCGGGCAAGGTCGGCGACGGCGGCGCCAGGACCATCACCAACGTCGACGGCGCCACCACGCGCACGCAGGACACCTTCGTGGGCAAGGCGCCCGGCGCCGACGGCCTGCGCCGCTTCCTGGTCGGCCCGAAGGATTGCGAGATCACCGGCATTGCCGAGTCGGGCGACGGCCGCGCGCTGTTCGTGAACATCCAGCATCCGGGCGAAACCACTCCCGCGGCGAGCATCGGCGACCCGACCAAGTTCGGCAGCCACTGGCCCGAAGGCGGCAGCGCCCGCCCGCGCTCGGCCACGGTGGTCATCACCAAGGACGACGGCGGCCTGATCGGCCTCTGATCGGCCGCGCGCTGCCGCTGCTTCCTACCGGGGCAGCGGCAGCGCCGTCTTGTAGCGCACCTGCTTGAGCGCAAAGCTCGAGCGGATCTTCTCGATGCCTGGAATCGGCGTGAGCTGTTCCAGGATGAATTTCTCCAGCGCCGCCATGTCGGCCACGGCGATGCGGATCAGGTAGTCGCTGTCGCCCGTCATCAGGTAGCACTCCATCACCTCGTCGTGCTCGGCAATGCGCTGTTCGAAGTCGGCGAGCGACTGCTTGCTCTGCGTCGTCAGGCTGATCGAGATGAACACGTTGAGCCCCAGGCCCAGCGCCTTGGCGCTCGCGAGCGCCACGTAGCGGTCGATCACGCCATTCGCCTCGAGCATCTTCACGCGCGCGAGGCACGGCGAGGGCGACAGGTGCACGCGGCGCGCGAGTTCCACGTTCGACAGCGCGCCGTCGCGCTGCAGCTCGTCGAGGATGCGCAGGTCGATCGTGTCCAGTTGCATGAAATGCCGCCAAATAAAGAATTGCCGGAATTTTATGCTGGGACGCTCGCATGGAATTGGCTGTACCGGTAGCTAATTTGCCGCATGGCGGCCTAAAGTGCCGGCATGAACGCCCCGATCTCCGCCGACCAGATGCGCGCGCTGCTGCTCGACACGCCGCTCACGCACGACCCCGACCCTGCCGAGACCGCCGAATGGCGCGAGGCCTTCCTGGCACTGGCCCAGGCGCACGGCCCGCAGCGCGCACGGCAGATGCTGGCGGAGCTCGCCCGCCTCGCGCGGCAGCAGCGCATCGGCTGGCAGCCCGAGCTGGCGACGCCGTACGTCAACACCATCGCGGTGGAAGACCAGCCGCCGTTCCCGGGCGACCTGGCCGTCGAGGAGCGGCTGGCTTCGCTGATGCGCTGGAATGCGCTTGCGATGGTGGCGCGCGCCAACCAGGCTTATGGCGAGCTCGGCGGCCACATCGCGAGCTATGCGAGCGCGGCCGATCTGTTCGAGACGGGGTTCAATCATTTCTTCCATGCGCGCAAGGACACGGGCGAAGGCACACACCGCGGCGACCTCGTGTTCTTCCAGCCGCACAGCGCACCCGGCGTCTATGCCCGCGCCTACCTCGAAGGCCGCCTGACCGAAGAAGACCTCAAGCACTACCGCCAGGAACTGACCGCCCCCGCCTTCACCGAAGGCCGCGGCGCGCGCGGCCTCAGCAGCTATCCGCATCCCTACCTGATGCCGGACTTCTGGCAGTTCCCGACCGGCTCGATGGGCATCGGCCCGATCAGCTCGATCTACCACGCGCGCTTCATGCGCTATCTCACGCACCGCAACCTCTTGAACTGCGAAGGCCGCAAGGTCTGGGGCGTGTTCGGCGACGGCGAGATGGACGAGCCCGAATCGATGAGCGCCCTCACGCTGGCCGCGCGCGAAAAACTCGACAACCTCGTGTGGGTCGTCAACTGCAACCTGCAGCGCCTCGATGGCCCGGTGCGCGGCAACGGCCGCATCATCGACGAGCTCGAGAAGCTCTTTGCCGGGGCAGGATGGAACGTCATCAAGCTGGTCTGGGGCAGCGACTGGGACGGGCTCTTCGCGCAGGACGTGAGCGGTGCGCTGGCGCGCGTGTTCGCCGAAACCGTCGACGGCCAGATGCAGACCTTCGCGGCCAAGGACGGCCGCTTCAACCGCGACAACTTCTTCGGCCAGAACCCCGAGCTCGCGCGCCTGGCCGAAGGCATGACCGACGAGCAGATCGACCGCCTGAAGCGCGGCGGCCACGACCTCGTGAAGATCCATGCCGCCTATGCCGCCGCGGCCGCGCACAAGGGCCGGCCCACCGTGATCCTCGCCCACACCAAGAAGGGCTACGGCATGGGCAGCGCCGCGCAGGGCAAGATGACCACGCACTCGCACAAGAAGATGGGCGACGTCGACCTGCTGGAATTCCGCGACCGCTTCAGCCTGCCGCTGACCGATGCGCAGGCCATTGCGATGGACTTCTACCGCCCGCCCGAAGACAGCGCCGAGATGAAGTACCTGCGCAGCCACCGCGAAGCGCTCGGCGGCGCCATGCCGCGCCGCGAGACGGCCTGCGAGGTGGTGCCCAAGCCCGAGATCGCGAGCTATGCGCAGTTTGCGACGGCGGCCGCCGGCAAGGAAATGAGCACCACCATGGCCTTCGTGCGCATGCTGGGCAACCTGCTGAAGGACAAGGCGCTGGGCCCGCGCATCGTGCCCATCGTGGCCGACGAAGCGCGCACCTTCGGCATGGCCAACCTGTTCAAGCAGGTCGGCATCTATTCGAGCGTGGGCCAGCGCTATGCACCCGAGGACATCGGCTCCGTGCTGAGCTACCGCGAAGCCACCGACGGCCAGATCCTCGAGGAAGGCATCAGCGAAGCCGGTGCCATCGCGAGCTGGACGGCCGCGGCCACCAGCTACAGCGTGCACGGCCTCGCGATGCTGCCCTTCTACATCTACTACTCGATGTTCGGCTTCCAGCGCGTGGGCGATGCGATCTGGGCCGCGGCCGACCAGCGCGCGCGCGGCTTCCTGCTGGGCGCCACCTCGGGCCGCACCACGCTCGGCGGCGAAGGCCTGCAGCACCAGGACGGCACGAGCCACCTCGTGGCCGCGACCATTCCCAACTGCAAGGCCTACGACCCGGCCTTTGCGGGCGAGATGGCGGTGATCGTCGACGCGGGCATCCGCGAGATGATGGTCGAGCAGAAGGACGTGTTCTATTACGTCACGCTCATGAACGAGAACTACGCGCAGCCCGATGTGCCGCCAGGCGCGGAGGCCGGCATCCTGCGCGGCTGCTACCGCTTCGGCACGTACGCGCCGGCCTCGGGCAAGGCGAAGAAGAAGGTCACGCTGATGGGCTCGGGCGCGATCCTCACCGAGGTGGTCAAGGCCGCGCAGCGGCTGGCCGATGAAGGCATCGAGGCCGAGGTGTTCAGCGTCACGAGCTGGAGCGAGCTCGCGCGCGACGGCCTGGCTTGCGAGCAGCGCGCGATCGCGGGCGAGAAGGAAGCAGGCGTGCCGTTCATCGCGCAGCAGCTCGGCGCCGGCAAGAGCCCGATCGTCGCCGCCACCGACTACGTGCGCGCCGTGCCCGAGAGCGTGCGCGCCTTCCTGCCCGAAGGCCGCCGCTACCTCACGCTCGGCACCGACGGGTTCGGCCGCAGCGACACGCGCGCGGCGCTGCGCAGCTTCTTCGGGGTGGACGCGGCGAGCATCGCGAACGCGGCGCGCCACGCGCTCGGCTGAGTCCCGCGGGCGGCGCCTCGTCGTTCGGGCCTGCGTTAGAGTCGCAGGCCCCCTCCCTTTCGCGCCCATGACCGCCCGCTTCCAATCCATCGCTCCCGGTGCCCGCCTCGCCGACCAGGTGGCCGACGCCTTGGCCGCCGAAGTGCGCAGCGGTCGCCTGTCCGAGGGCGACCGCCTGCCGACCGAGAGCGCGCTGGCCGAGCAGTTCGGCGTGAGCCGCACGGTGGTGCGCGAGGCGGTGTCGCGGCTCAAGTCGCTGGGGCTGCTCGATTCGCGCCAGGGCAGCGGCGTGTACGTGCGCGCCGCGGGCGTGGAGCCGCTGCGCTTCGAGATGCCGCACGTGGCCTCGCGCGAAGCGGTGATCCAGATGGTCGAGCTGCGCCGTGCGCTCGAAGCCGAGGTGGCCGCGCTCGCGGCCGAGCGCCGCACCCCTGAGGACGTGCAGCACATCCGCGACGCCATCGACGCGCTGCATGCGGCCGTGGCCGCGGGCGGCAACGGCGCCGAGGAAGACGTGCGCTTTCACCGCGCCATTGCCGAGGCCGCGCGCAACCCGTTCCTGGTCGGCACGCTGCAGTACCTGCGGCAGTTCCTGCACGGCGCTACGCGCGTCACACGCGCCAACGAGGCGCGCCGTGCCGACTTCGCGCGCGAGGTGGCGCAGGAGCATGCGCGCATCGTCGAGGCCATCGAGGCCGGCGATGCGCTGCGGGCGCGCGAGGCGGCCAAGTCCCACATGGACAACGCGATCCGCCGCATCGAGCAGGCCGACCCCGCCTTCTGGCAGCAGGAGGGCGCGCAGCTCGCGCGGCCGCTGGTCGAAGGCTGGCCGCTCGGCAGCTGAGCGGCCGCGACACACAAGCTCACCAAAAAGGCGCTGCGGACGAGGGCGCCTGCGGGTTTACCCGAGGCAAAGCTCCGAGGTCAAATTTGTATGATGACCTGACAAATAAGGCGACGGCCGCGCGAGCCAGCGGCGGCAAGGCCTCTTTCTCATCCAAAGCGGGACAAACCTTCTCATGACTTCCTCCACCCTACCGGTTGGCGCACTGCCCGTGCCCGCCGACGCCGCGCTCGAGAAGCGCACCTATGCCAAGGTGTTCTGGCGCCTGGTTCCCTTTTTGATGCTGTGCTACGTGGTCGCCTACCTCGACCGCGTGAACGTGGGCTTTGCCAAGCTGCAGATGGGGCAGGACCTGGGCTTCAGCGAAACGGTGTTCGGCCTGGGCGCGGGCATCTTCTTCCTCGGCTACTTCCTGTTCGAGGTGCCGAGCAACCTGCTGCTCAACCGGGTGGGCGCGCGCATCTGGATCGCGCGGATCATGATCACCTGGGGCGTGCTGTCGGCCTGCTTCGTGTTCGTGGAAACGCCGAGCAGCTTCTACATCCTGCGCTTTCTGCTCGGCGTGGCGGAGGCGGGCTTCTATCCCGGCGTGATCCTTTACCTCACGCACTGGTATCCGGCGCACCGGCGCGCGCGGATCATCGCGGTGTTCATGTCGGCCATTCCGGTGGCGGGCATCTTCGGCAATCCGCTGTCGGGCTGGATCATGGACGCCTTCCACGGCGTGTCGTCGATGCACGGCTGGCAGTGGATGTTCATCATCGAGGCCGTTCCGGCCGTGCTCGTCGGCGTGATGGTGCTGCTCTACCTGGACAACAGCATCCAGCATGCACGCTGGCTCTCGCCCGAGGAAAAGAGCCTGCTGCAGCGCGAGGTCGAGCGCGACCAGGCGCATGGCGCCAAAGGCCCGCACTCGGTGGCCGCCATGTTCCGCGACATGCGCGTGTGGTGGATGGCGCTCATCTACTTCGCCTTCGTGATGGGCCAGTACGCGCTGACCTTCTGGCTGCCCACGCTGGTCTAGGCCACGGGCGTGAAGGGCAACCTGCACATCGGCCTCTTGAGTGCCATTCCGTTCATCTGCGCGATCGTCGCGATGAACCTCTTCGGCCGCAGCGCCGACCGCCGGCAGGAGCGCCGCTGGCACCTGATCGTGCCGGCGCTGATGGGCGCGGTGGGCTTCACGGTGGCCGCGTCGTACACGCAGAACACGGTCGTGTCGCTCGCCTTCCTCTCGCTCGCGGCGGCCGGCGTGCTGACCTGCGCGCCGCTCTTCTGGTCGCTGCCCACCGCCTTTCTCTCGGGCACGGCGGCCGCGGCGGGTATTGCGGCCATCAATTCGGTGGGTAATCTTGCGGGGTTCGCGAGCCCCTACCTCATCGGCTACCTGAAGGACCTCACGGGCAGCACGCAGATCGGCATGTACGTGCTGGCCGCTGCGCTGGTGCTCGGGGCCATCGGCGTGTGGCTCACGCCCAAGCAACTCGTCAACCGTTGATCGAAAGAACCCTCGCATGACTTCCAACTCCCCAACACCCGTCGTCGGCGTCGTGGGCCTCGGCGCCATGGGCGGCGGCATGGCGCAGTCGCTGCGCCGCGCGGGCTACGAGCCGCACGTGTTCGACGTGCGCCTGGACATGGCCCACGCCTTTGCGCGCGACGGCGGCGTGGCCTGCGACACGCTGGCCGCGCTCGGCGCGCAATGCGACATCGTGGTTTCCGTGGTGGTCAATGCGGCGCAGACCGAATCGGTGTTGTTCGGCGACGGCACCACGCCCGGCTGCGCGGCGTCGATGAAGCCTGGCAGCCTGTTCGTGATGTGTTCCACCGTGGACCCGAACTGGTCGGTCGCGCTCGAGGCGCGCCTGGCCGCAAAGGGCATCCTGTACCTCGACGCGCCGATCTCCGGCGGCGCCGCCAAGGCCGCGAGCGGCCAGATGACGATGATGACCGCGGGCACGCCCGCGGCTTACGAAAAGGCCGGCGCCGTGCTCGACGCGATGGCGGCCAAGGTTTATCGTCTGGGCGACCGCGCAGGGGCGGGCAGCAAGGTCAAGGTCATCAACCAGCTGCTGGCCGGGGTGCACATTGCCGCGGCGGCCGAGGCCATGGCGCTGGGCCTGCGCGAAGGCGTGGACCCGGCCGCGCTGTACGAGGTCATCACGCACAGCGCGGGCAACAGCTGGATGTTCGAGAACCGCATGGCGCACGTGCTGGCGGGCGACTACACGCCGCTGTCGGCCGTCGACATCTTCGTGAAGGACCTGGGCCTGGTGCTCGACGTGGCGCGTGCCAGCAAGTTTCCGCTGCCGCTGTCGTCCACCGCGCACCAGATGTTCATGCAGGCCTCCACCGCGGGCTTCGCGCGCGAGGACGACAGCGCGGTCATCAAGATTTTTCCCGGCATCGAACTGCCGGCTGCCGACAAGAAAGCCTGAAGTCAAAGGAAGACAAGCACCATGAACATTCTCATCACCGGAGGCTGCGGTTTCGTCGGCACGCGGCTCGCGCGCACGCTGCTCGCGGGCGGCCCGCTGGCACTGGCGGGCGGCGCGGCCCAGTCCATCTCGCGCATCACGCTGGCCGACCGCGTGGCGCCGCCCGCCGACCTCGCGGCCGATGCGCGCGTGCAGTTCGTGCAGGGCGACCTGTACGAGCAGGCCACCGGCGGCGCGCTGCCGCTGGCCGACACGCACGCCGTGTTCCACCTGGCCGCGGCCGTGAGCGGCGAATGCGAGGCCGACTTCGACCTGGGCATGCGCAGCAACCTCGACACCACGCGCGCGCTGCTCGACGCCTGCCGCCGCGCGGGCCATGCGCCGGTGTTCGTGTTCTCCAGCTCGGTCGCGGTGTTCGGCGATTCGCCCGAGCAGCGGCTGCCCGCGGTGATCGAGGACACCACCTTGCCGACGCCGCAGAACAGCTACGGCATCCAGAAGTTCATCGGCGAGCAGCTGGTGGCCGACTTCACGCGCAAGGGTTTCGTGCAGGGCCGCAACGTGCGGCTCATGACGGTCTCGGTGCGGCCGGGCCGGCCCAACGGCGCGGCCTCCAGCTTCCTGAGCGGCATGCTGCGCGAGCCGCTGGCGGGCGAACGCGCGCGCTGCCCCGTGGCGCCAGAAACGGCAGTCGCGCTCGCATCGCCCGGCAACACCGTCGCGGGCATCGTGCGCGCGGCCACGGCCAGCGCCGCCGAATGGGGCGCACGCACCGCCGTCAACCTGCCGGCGCTGACCACCACCGTGCGCGAGATGGCCGATGCGCTCGAACGCATCGCCGGCAAGGACGCCACCGGGCTGATCGACTGGGAACCCGATGCGGCCATCGCCAAGATCGTGACCAGCTGGCCCAGCCGCATCCACGCCGCGCGCGCCGAGGCGCTGGGCCTCGCGGCCGACGCGAGCTTCGACGCCATCCTGCGCGACTACGTGCGCGAGAACCCGCAGGCGGTGAAGCTGCCTGTCTTCGCCACCAAGGACTGAGCCATGGCCAAGTTGCTGCTCGGCTGCATCGCCGACGACTTCACCGGCGCGACCGACCTCGCCAACAACCTCGTGCGCGCCGGCATGCGCGTGGTGCAGGCGATCGGCGTGCCCGCCATGCCGCTCGATGCGGAAGTCGATGCGGTGGTGGTCGCGCTCAAGTCGCGCACCATTGCGCCGGCCGAGGCCATCGCGCAGTCGCTCGATGCGCTGCGCTGGCTGCAGGCGCAGAGCGCGCAGCAGATCTACTTCAAGTACTGCTCCACCTTCGACAGCACGCCGCAAGGCAACATCGGCCCGGTGACCGAGGCGCTGATGGAGGCGCTGAAGTGCGGCTTCACCATTGCCACGCCCGCCTTCCCCGACAACAAGCGCACCGTGTTCAAGGGCTACCTGTTCGCGGGCGAGGTGCTGCTCAATGAGAGCGGCATGCAGAACCATCCGCTCACGCCGATGACCGACCCGAACCTGGTTCGCGTGCTGCAGGCCCAGTGCACGCGCAAGGTCGGGCTGATCGACCACGCGGTGGTGGCGCGCGGCGCGGCGGCCGTCACGGAGCGCATCGAGCAGCTCCAAGGCGAGGGCGTGTCGGTCGCCATCGTCGACGCGGTGTCGAACGACGACCTGCTGCGCCTGGGCCCGGCGCTCGCGAAGATGCCGCTGGTTACGGCCGGCTCGGGCGTGGCCATCGGGCTGCCGGCCAACTTCGGCCTTGCGCCGTCGTCGCAGGCCAGTGCGCTGCCGACGGCCGGCGGACTGCGCGCCGTGGTGTCGGGCAGCTGCTCGCTGGCCACCAACCGGCAGGTGCTCGACTTCATCCAGCGCGGCGGCGCGGCGCTGGCCGTGGATCCGCTGCGCATTGCCGCGGGCGTGGATGTCGCGGCCGAGGCATTGGCCTGGGCCGCGCCGCTGGTCGAGAAGCAGCCGGTGCTGGTCTATTCCACGGCCGAGGCCGGCGCCGTGAAATCGGTGCAGGGCAAGCTCGGTGTCGAGGAGGCCGGCGCAATGGTCGAGCGCACCATTGCCGCGATTGCGCGCGGCCTGGTCGAGCGGGGTGTGCGCCAGCTGGTGGTGGCGGGCGGCGAAACCTCCGGTGCCTGCGTTCAGGCACTGGGCATCGCGCAGATGCAGATCGGCCCGCAGATCGATCCGGGGGTGCCGTGGTGCCATGCGCGCACGGATGTCGAAGGTTTGCCGGTGCACATTGCGCTGAAGTCCGGGAACTTCGGGGGGGATGACTTCTTCACCAAGGCCTTTACAGTGCTTGAATGATGTTCATGCTCGGTGTCTTTTCAGGGCGCGCTCCCGCCGATGGGGTACCTTGCTCCGCGAATGTCCCCCGCCCTTCGGGCTCCTCCTTGATTTCGCTGCGCAAGGCACCCCATCAGCGGGAGCGTTGCAAAGAGCGGTGGTTGATCAGCGGTACACCATGAGCGTGCCCAGGTGCACAGAGCATCGGGTGCTCCCCGCAGCGAAATCAAGGAGGAGGCCGCAGGCCGGGGGACATTCGCGGAGGGGAGTACCCGGTGATCTGTGCACACACCCTGGACAACAGCACCCTGAACAAGACCGCCCGAACACAGCCAAACTCGCGCAGTTAAAAAAGACATGAAAGAAACCCAAGCCCGAGAAGAAATCTGCCGAGTCGGCCGCAGCCTGTTCGAACGCGGCTACGTGCATGCCACCGCGGGCAACATCAGCGTGCGGCTGGACGACGGTTTTCTGATCACGCCGACCGATGCCTGCCTGGGTTTTCTCGACCCCGCGCGTCTTGCCAAACTCGACGCGCAAGGCCAGCAGACCGGCGGCGACCGCGCCAGCAAGACCATCGCGCTGCACACGCGCATCTACGCCGCCGCCCGCAAGTTCGATGCAGGCACGGCCTGCGTGATCCACACGCACAGCACGCACTGCGTCGCGCTCACGCTGGCGAACACGCCGGGCGACGAGCTGCTGCCCGCGCTCACGCCGTACTTCGTCATGAAGGTCGGCCACGTACCGCTCATTCCGTACCACCGCCCCGGCGCGCCCGAAGCGGCCGAACTCGTGGCGCAGGCCATCGAGCGCCATGGCGCGGCCGGCACGCCGATTCGGGCCGTGATGCTCGAACGCCTCGGCCCCAACGTGTGGCACGGGAACCCGGCCGCCGCCATGGCCGTGCTCGAGGAACTCGAGGACACCGCCAAGCTCCAGCTCCTCGCCGGCCCTGCCAGGCCCGAGCCGCTCGGCAATGAACAGATCGATGAACTGCGCCGCATCTTCGGTGCGCGCTGGTAGCCGCCAGTAGTAGTAAAAACACGCCATGCCCCAATTCGCCGCCAACCTCTCGATGCTCTATCCGGAGCTCGACTTCCTCGACCGCTTCGAAGCCGCCGCGAAAGACGGCTTCAAGGCCGTCGAATATCTTTTTCCCTATGCCTTCGCAAAGGAAGAGCTCGCCGCGCGGCTCCAGCACAACGGCCTGCAGCAGGTGCTCTTCAACGCCCCTCCGGGCGACTGGGACCGCGGCGAACGCGGCCTGGCCTGCCTGCCGGGCCGCGACGCCGAATTCCGCGAAGGCATGGCCAGCGCCATCGACTACGCCGTGGCGCTCGGCTGCCCGCGCATCCACGTCATGGCGGGCCTGGTGCCCGAAGGCCTGGAGCGCGAGGCCGTGCAGCCCGTGTACGTCGACAACCTGCGCTGGGCCGCGGCCGAGGCGGCCAAGGCCGGGCGCGACGTGCTGATCGAGCCCATCAACACGCGCGACATCCCGCGCTTCTTCCTCAACCGGCAGGACCATGCGCACGAGATCGTCGACATGGTGGGCGCACCCAACCTCAAGGTGCAGATGGACCTGTACCACTGCCAGATCGTCGAGGGCGACGTGGCCATGAAGATCCGCAAGTACCTGCCCACCGGGCGCGTGGGCCACATCCAGATTGCCGGCGTGCCCGAGCGCCACGAGCCCGACATCGGCGAGCAGAACTACCCCTACCTGTTCGACCTGATCGACGAGGTGTCGGCGCAGTCCGGCTGGCAGGGCTGGGTCGGCTGCGAGTACCGGCCCCGGCGCGGCTCGGAACCCGGCGGCACCTCGGCGGGGCTCGGCTGGCTGCGGGCGCTGCAACAGCGCGCATGAAACTCGAGTCGCTGCGCATTCCATCGCGGCTGCGCGGCTTTGCCGCGGGCGATGCGCAGGTCTTCGACGTCACGCTGGCCGGCGACAGGGTGCAGGCCGTCGTGCCGAGCGCATCGCAGTCGCAGGCGCGCGGCACCTTGCTGAGCGCGCTCGTCGAGGCGCATGCGCACATCGACAAGAACTACACCGTGCAGGAAGTCGGCGCGGCCGAGGGCAACCTGTTCGCGGCCATCGACCGCATGGCGAAGCACCGCGCGGGCTGGAGCGGCCAGGCGCTGCGCCCGCGCATGGAGCGCGCGCTGCACGAGGCCTGGCAGTCGGGCACGCGGGCGCTGCGTACCCACATCGACTGGGTGGAGGGCGAGCCGCCCGCCGCGCTGGCGGTGTTCGAGGCGCTGCGCGAAGAGTGGCGCGGCCGCATCGAGCTGCAGTTCGTCTCTCTCACGCCGCTCGACCTGTTCGCGGACCTCGCGGCCGGCGAGCGCATTGCGCGCGAGGTGAAGCGCGCGGGCGGCGTGCTGGGCGCCTTCGTGTATCGCAACGAAGGCCTGGTGCACAAGCTGGGCCGCGTGTTCGACCTCGCGCAGGACCACGGCCTGGGCCTCGACTTCCATGTCGACGAGGGTCTCGACGCCGACGCGAGCGGCCTGCGCAGCATTGCGCAGCTGATGCGTGCGCGCGACTTCCGGCGCGGCGTGGTCTGCGGCCACTGCTGCTCGCTGGCGATGCAGGACGATGCCGTTGCCAACGAAACGCTGGCGCTGTGCGCGGGCGCCGGCATCCACATCGTCGCGCTGCCGACCACCAACCTCTACCTGCAGGGCGCCTGGGACCGCACGCCCGTGCCGCGCGGCATCACGCGCATCCGCGAGGCGGCGGCACGGGGCTTGCGTGCGAGCCTGGCCACGGACAACGTGCAGGACGCCTTCTATCCCTATGGCAGCTACGACCTTCTCGAAACCTTCGGCCTCGGTGTGCAGATGGCGCACCTCGCGCCCGCGGAAGAATGGCTCGACGCGATCACCGTCAGCCCCGCGAAGGCGCTCGGCCTGGCATGGGACGGCCGCATTGCGCCGGGCTGCCCCGCGGACCTGGTGCTGCTCGCGGCCACCGGCGAGCATGAGCTGGTCGGCTCGCGCGGGCGCCGGCGCACCGTGATCCGTGGCGGTCAAGAAATTCTGGAGCAGACACGATGAGCATGGGCAAGCCAATGGCCAACTACGCCGCCGCCAAGCGCGTGGGCGATTTCGTCTTCATGAGCGGCGTGGTTGCGGTCGACCCGGCCACGCGCCGCGCCGTGGCCGGCTACGAGGCCCTGCCCGAGGAAGGCCGCACGGCCCTGCAGGGCCTGGGCTATGCCACGGGCCAGATGTCGGTCGACATCTTCGAGGCGCCCATCGTGGCGCAGAGCTGGTTCGTGCTCGAGCGCATCCGCCAGATCGCGGCCGAGCATGGCGGCACCATGGAAGACGTGGTGAAGCTGGTGCAGTACTTCCGCCAGCTGCCGCACTACGCCTTCTACAACCGCGTGCGCGGCCTGTTCTATCCGGGCGAGCCGCCGGTCAGCACGGTGGTCGAGGTGTCGCGCTTCCTGCCGGGCGACGAGGTGCTGGTGGAAGTGGAAGCCACCATGTACCTGCCGCAGCATCGCCCTACTTGACGCCCGCGCCTTTCAGCAGGAATTCGGTCACCTGCTCGATCAGGTAGCGCCGGTCCTTGCTGTCCTTGTCCTGGCCCTGCTGCGCCACGTTGCGAAAGTAAGCAGCCTGCGTGGCGTGGTCGGCATAGAACTGCGTCACCGCCCAGATGTGGAACAGCACCAGCATCGGGTCGGCCTTGTCCATCAGGCCCTGGTTCATCCAGTTCTGGATCACGGCGGCGGCCTGGTCGGTGCGCTGCTTGCTCGTGTCCATCATGGCGTTGAGCACCGGCGCGCCGCGCATCATCTCGGCCGTGAAGATGCGCGAGCGCAGTGGGTGCTCGAACGAGAACACCATCTTGCGGCGGATCAGGTCGCCCAGCACCTTGCGCGGGCCGAAGGCCTCGTCGGCAAAGCCGAACACCACGATCCAGTCGTTGAGGATGTCCTGCAGGATCTGCCGGTAGAGCGCTTCCTTGCTTTCGATGTAGTAGTGCAGCTGCGCCTTCGAGAGCCCGGCCTTGTCGGCAATGGCCTGGGTCGAGGCGCCGGCCAGGCCCTCGCTTGCGAACACCTCGATGGCGGCCTGGTTGATGAGGCCGAGCACCTGCGTGTACTTGCGCGAGCGGCCGCGCGTGGCGGGCGCCTCGCTGTCGCTTTCTCTTTCCTCTTCTCCGATGCTCACAGCTGCAGCACCAGTTCCCGGCCCTTGGCGCGCGAGCAGCACAGGGCCACCTTGTGGCGCCGCTCGCTGCCCGTGAGGCAGAAGTCGCGGTGCTCCGCGCCTTCGCCATCGCCCTCGACCACGCAGGTGCCGCACAGGCCCTGCTGGCACGACACCGGAATGTCGATGCCCACTTCGTGCAGCGCATCGACGGCGGTCTGGTCGGCCGCCACCGGCACGCTGATGCCGCGCTGCGCGAGCTTCAGCGTGAAGGGCAGGCCGGTGCTCGCGTTCGCATCGGTGGGGGCGGCGAAGTATTCGGTGTGCAGCGTGTCTTCGGGCCAGTGCGCCGCAGCCTCGCGCACCGCCCGCATGAAGCCGCCGGGGCCGCAGACATACAGGTGCGTGTTGGGTGCGCGCTCGGCCAGCAGCGCGCGCAGGTCGATGCGCCGGCTGGCGCCGCCCTGGTCGAGGTGCAGTCGCAGGTGCGGCGCCAGCGCGGACGAATGCAGCGCATCGGCAAAGGCCAGGTGCTCCTCGCTGCGCGCGAACACGCAGAGCGTGAACGAGGCACCGCGCGCCGCGAGCGCCTGCGCCATGGCCAGCAGCGGCGTCATGCCGATGCCGCCGGCCATCAGCAGATGGTGCCCGGCCTCTTCGCGCAGCGCAAAGGTGTTGCGCGGCACGCTGATCGCGAGCAGGTCGCCTTCGCGCACGCGCTCGTGCATCGAGGCCGAGCCGCCGCGGCTTTGGGCCTCGCGCTTGACGCCGATCACGTAGGACGCCGCGGCGTGCGACGGCGCGTTCGAAAGAGACCATCGCGCCAGCGAGTACTGGCGCGAGAAGCCGCCGGGCATGTGCACGTCGATGTGCGCGCCGGCCTCGTAGCCCGGCAGCGTGCGGCCCCACGGATGGGCCAGCTCGAAGGCCAGGATTTCCGGCGTCTCGCGCGAGATGCGTTCGACGCGGACGGTGAGCGTGCGTTCGAGGCTCATGGTGGGGTCTGTCTCCTCTGTCCTGCTAGATGCTCTGCAGCTTGCGCGCAACGCGTTCGATGAAATGGGTGCGGTCGCGCGCGGTGACCGCGTTCATGTCGTGCAGCTGCAGCCACGTGACCTTGCAGCGCCATGCGAACAGCGCCCGCAGCGCGCGCGTGAAGAGCCGCCGGCCCGGGTCGCCGATGAGCATCACGAACCAGCGCGGCGAGCCGCCCGTGGTCACCACCGTCAGCCGCCGAATGTGCCGCATGCCCGACCTCGCGAGCTGTCCCTTGCGCTCTGCCGGCAGGAAGGCCACGCCCGGCAGCCACACGCGCTCGAGCCAGCCCTTGAGCATCGACGGCGGTCCATGGAACCAGGTGGGATAGACGAACACCAGGTGCTCGGCCCACAGCAGCGCTTCGACATGCGGCTTCACGCGTTCGCGGATCAGTTCGGGGTTGTCGAGGTAGGCGATGCGCTCTTCGCGCGTGAGCGTGGGCTCGAAGCCTTCGGCGTAGAGATCGATGGCCTTGACGGGGTGCCGCGGCTCGAGGGCCTCGAGGGCGGTGCGGTAGAGCGCGTGGTTGAAGCTGTCAGGGTTCGGATGGCAGTGGACGACGAGCGTTTTCATGAGGAGGGCCGGTTCGCCGGTTCGGCGAGACGGGGTCAGAGCCCAGGGAATGAAGAGCCGCGCAGTGCCTTATGGCAACCCAGGCGCCGGCATCTGACCCCGGCGCAAGCCCCGCGCGGCCCACGGGAAAAGACGGTGTGCTTACTTGCCGGCGAGCTTCTTGCGGATGTCGAGGCCGACGCCCTTGTTGACGAACTGCGTGGTGACGACCTTCGAGAGGTCGACCTCGCCCGGCTTGTAGAGGCCGGCCTTCACCATCTTGTCGTAGAAGTCCTTCACGCGGGCCTCGTCCATTGCGCCGATGCCCTTGGTGAGCGATTCGCCGCTGTCGACGATGCCCATCTTCTTCATGAGTTCGATGGAGCCTTGGGACGCGGCGACGGGCGAGTCGGGGTTGATCTTGGCGATCATCTCGTTGGCGGCCTTGTTGTCGCCGTAGAGGTAGTTGTTCCAGCCGATGATCGAGGCCTCGACGAACTTGCGCACGGTCTCGGGCTTGGTCTTGACGAGGTCGGCGCGCGTCTCGATGGTGGTCGAGTAGGTCGAGAAGCCGTTGTCGGCCAGCAGCTGCACCACCGGGTCGAAGCCGGCCTGCGCCTTGATCGAGAGCGGCTCGGAGATGGCGTAGCCCTGCTGGATGGACTTCTTGTCGGCCAGGAACGGGCCGACGTTGAAGGTGTAGGGCTTGAGCTGCGAATCCTTGAAGCCGTGCTCCGATTTCATCCACTGCCAGAAGCTGAACTGGCCATCCTTGCCGATGAAGGCCACGGGCGCCTTGGCCATGTCCTTGAAGGTGTCGAAGCCCTGTCCCGGATGGGCGAACATGGCCTGTGGGTCTTTCTGGAAGAAGGCCGCGACCACGACGGTGGGCACGCCGTTCTTCACGTTGTCGAAGGACTGAAGCAGGTTGCCGGTCATGAGGAAGTCGATCTTGCCGGCCGGCAGCATGGGCCGGTTGTTGACCATGGGTCCGCCCTGCTGGATGTCGACGTCGAGGCCATACTTCTTGTAGGTGCCGTCCACCAGCGCCTGGTAGAAGCCGCCGTGGCCGGCCTGCGCCTTCCAATTGGTGGCGAACACCACTTTTTCCTGCGCCTGTGCGGCGAAGGCGGCGGCCGCGAGGGCCAGGGCTAGGGCGAGCGGACGGATGGTCAGAGCGGGAACGTGCATGGCAGTGGACTCCTGGTGTGAATTCGACGGGGTATTTTCATGTCGGCTTGGCCATTGTTCGATGGCAAGCGCTGTTGTTCGTGGTGCGTGCACAGGCCACCGGGTACTCCCCTCCGCGAATGTCCCCCGGCCTGCGGCCTCCTCCTTGATTTCGCTGCGGGGAGCACCCGATGCCCTGTGCACGATGGGCGCGGCTCTGGTGCTGGCCGATCAACGACCGCTCTGTACAACGCTCCCGTCGATGGGGTGCCTTGCGCAGCGAAATCAAGGGGGAGGCCGAAGGCCGGAGGACATTCGCGGAGCAAGGTACCCCGTCGGCGGGAGCGCGCCCTGAATAGCAGCCCTCGAAATCAACGCGACGAAAGACAGGGCGACGCTTCATTTCAACGCTCGACAGCCATCTCGGAAGTCCAGCCACGCGTCTTGCCGGGGTTCATGAGCCCCATCGGATCGCTGCGCTTCTTGAACTCGATCTGCTGCGTGTCGATGGTCTTCATGCCGCCGTCCTCGATGGTCACGACATGCGGATTGAAGATCTTGCAGCCGCCCTGCGACTCGATCTCGCGGATCACCTCGTACTGGTGGGCTTCGCCCTTCCAGCGCACCAGCAGGATGCCGAAGGTGCCGCATTCGCCGCCGGCGCGTGCGAAGTCCTGGTGCTGCAGCACCTCGTCGCCGAAGATTTGCAGATGGCGCTCGACCACCGCCGGGTCGAAGGGCTGGGCGTAGGCCACCTGCAGGTAGGTCCAGCCGCGGTCGGCCTTGAGCGCCTGCAGCGTCGTGTGGTTGAACGCGCATTCGTACGCGGGCGGAAGGCCCTCGGCAAGCAGTTCGGGCTCGGTACCGGCGACGGAGAGGGTGCCGCCATGCGCGGCGGCCAGCGCGCGGAACCCGGCCATCGAATCGGGCGAGACCATCGCGAACGCGGCATGCCGGTCGCGCGGAAAGCGGTCGCGCATCGCCGTGTAGTAGGGTGAGAAGCGGGCCTCGACCGTGGAGAGCAAAAAGATGTCGAGCGCCGGCGCCTGCGCCGCAATGCCGAAATCGAGCGCGCCGCGGTACGTCTCGAACAGCACCGTGCAGTGCACCCACTCGACCGCCGGACTCAGCGCCACTTCCACGTCGAGGATCACGCCATTGGTGCCGTAGGCGTGGTGCACCTGCTGGATCTCGTCGCCGTGCAGTTCGATGATGCGCGGCTCGCGCTCCACCGTCATCACGCGCGCGCGCAGCAGGTTGCCGGGGTCGCGCAGGATGCCGTGGCGGAACGAGCCGATGCCGCCGAAGCCGCCCGCGATGAAGCCGCCGATGGTGGCCACGTGCCAGGTCGAAGGCCACATGCGCAGCGCCTGGCCGGTTTCGCGCGCCGCAAGGTCGATGTCGTGCATGCGCGCGCCGGCCTCCACGCGCATGCGGCCATCCTGGATGTCGAGCACGCGGCACATCTGCGTCACGTCGAGCACGATGCCGCCTTCGAGCGGCACGCACTGGCCGTAGTTGCCGGTGCCCCCGGCGCGCACGGTGAGCGGCAGCTTCCACTTGGCGGCCACGGCGGCCGCCTGGCGCACGTCGTCCTCGGTGCTGACCTTGACGACGAGGTCGGCCACGCAGCCCGCGAGCTGCGCGCTGAGGATGGGGCTGTACCAGTAGAAGTCCTTGGACAGCTGCTTGCGCTGGGCCGGCGCGGTGATCAGGTTGAGCCCGCGCAGATCGGCGCGCACGGCCTCCCAGTCGGTGGCGGCGTGCATGGCCCTAGCGTTCACGGCGCATCTCGCTTTCATGCCAGTGGCCGAGCACGAGACGCGACAGTGCCGCGAACACGATGAAGATCACGATGCCGAGCAGGGACACCAGCAGCAGCGCCGCGAACATCATCGGGATCTCGGTGCGGAAGCTCGATTCGAGGATGCGCGAGGCCAGGCCCGTTTCCTTGCCCGCGGTGCCGGCCGTGAACTCCGCCACCACCGCGCCGATCAGGCTCAGCCCGCCCGCGATCTTCAGTCCCGCCATGAAGTAGGGCAGCGCGCTGGGCGCGAGCAGGTAGCGGAAGGTCTGCCACGGCGAGGCCTTGTAGAGCTGGAACAGATCGCGCAGGTTGCTGTCGGCGCTTTTCAGGCCGATGACGGTGTTCGACAGGATCGGGAAGAAGGCCACGATCCACGCGCACAGCAGAAGCGCCGCGGTGGTGCTCGACACGTAGATCAATATGAGCGGCGCGATCGCGATGATCGGCGTCACCTGCAGGATCACGGCGATCGGGAACAGGCCGATCTCGACCCACTTGAAGAGCGCGAAGGCAATCGCCAGCAGCACGCCGCCCACGATGGCCGCGCCGAGCGCGAGCAGCGTGAGCTTCACCGTGAACCACAGCGCGCTGGAGAGCGAGCCCCAGTTGTCGAACAGCGTGCGAAGAATGAGCGAAGGCGCGGGCAGGATGTAGTGCGGGATGTTGTTGGCGCGCACCATCCATTCCCAGGCCAGCAGCAGCGCAATGACGATGCCCGCAGGCACCGCGATGCGCAGCATCGATTCGCGCCGGCGCAAGCCGTCTTCGTGTGCGCGCAGCGCGGCCTCGGAGGGCGCCGTGTCCGCGTCCGCGAGCGCGGCGGGCTCATCAGTGATCGATGTCGACGCCATGCAGGGCTCCATGCAGGGATTGCGACACGGCGGTGCAGTGCACGTTGTAGCGGCTCGAGGTGCGGAATTCCTCGCCGCGCGGATAGGGCTCGTCGATGCCGATCTCCTCGATCACGCGGCCCGGGCGCGCGGCCATCACCACGATGCGGTCCGAGAGGTACACCGACTCGTAGACGCTGTGCGTGACGAACACCACCGAGAAGCGGTGCTCGCGCCAGATCGCGAGCAGGTCGTTGTTGAGCTTGATGCGCGTCATCTCGTCGAGCGCGGCAAAGGGCTCGTCCATCAGCAAGAGGCGCGGATGCGTGACCAGCGCGCGCGCGATCGACACGCGCATCTTCATGCCGCCCGAAAGCTCGCGCGGGTACACGCCCGCGAAGCGCGAGAGGCCGACCATCTCGAGGGCCTGCTGCACCACCGGCGCGGCCGCATCGCGGCTCTGGCCCGCGAGCTTGAGCGGCAGCCAGACGTTGTCGAACACCTTGGCCCAGGGCATGAGCGTGGGCTCCTGGAACACGAAGCCCAGGTCGCGGTCGCTCTGTGTCTTGCTGGTGTTGGCGCCGGACCATTGCATCTCGCCCGAGCTGAGCCGGGTCAGGCCGGCGATCAGCCTGAGCGCGGTGCTCTTGCCGCAGCCCGAGGGGCCGAGAAAGCTGATGAAGTCGTGCTCGCCGATGTCCAGCGTCATGCCCTGCAGCGCGAGCGTGCCGTTGGCAAAGCGCTTGCTGACATGACGCAGGCTGACCAGCGGCGAAGAAGAGGTCGCGAAGCTTTCCATGGTGGCTGCGAGCCTAGCGCCAGGCAGGTTCGTTGGCGAGGCGCGACAGCGGGAAGCGGTCCACCTCCTGCAGCAGCTCCACGAAGCGCCGCCCCACGTGGTCGAGCACCGCGGCGCCCTTCTCGGCGGTGGCGCGCGTGGCGTCGCCGGCCGCGCCCGCGGGGTTGATGTCGTGCATCTGCCAGCCGAGCTTGCCGCTGGGCGTGATCGAGAGGAATTGGTTCTCGGCGGCGAGGTCTTCGGTCATCGAGCGGAAGTTGCGGAACTGGTCGGGACGCACGTCGTTCGGCGCAAGGTGCAGCATGACCGAGCTTTCGAGATCGCCGGCATGGATGCCGTGCTTGCCCTCGTGCGCGGTGAAGAGCCCTTCGGGCAGGCCCAGCGTGTACCAGTTGGCGGCCACGACCATCATGCCGCGCTCCTCGCGCAGGTCGCGTGCCACGATGTCCATCACGCTCATCTGCCCGCCGTGGCTGTTGTAGAGCACCAGCTTGCGCACGCCGGCCTTCGCCACGCAGGCGCCGATGTCCTTCCACAGCGCGATCAGCGTGGTGGCCGAGACGGTGAGCGTGCCCGGGTAGCGCGAATGCTCGTTGCTCTTGCCGTAGGCCACGGTGGGCAGGAAGAGCACCGGCAGGTCGCCCGGCAGGTGCGGGAGCGCGGCCTGCACCATGCCGTCGATGGTGGCGGTGTCGGTCGACATCGGCAGGTGGGGGCCGTGCTGCTCGGTCGCGCCCACCGGCAGCACGGCGATCAGCCGTTCGCGGTCCAGGCGGGAGAACTCTTCGCTGGTCAGGTCGGACCAGAAGCGGCTGCGCAGGGGGTGCGGGTTCATCGTGGCGTACCTCGTGATGGCGGGCAACAGGGGCGGGATGATGAGCTAAATTATCCAATCGGTCAAAAAAAGATGGCTCGGCAATAACCCCCATGCCGCTGCCGCGTGAAATGCGGCGGCCACTTGATGGCGGCCTTCCATGGGCATATAAGTCATCCATGGTTCCTTGACTCGTCGCAAGACGAAAGGGGGCGCTATGAAGAGGCGCATCTACTGGCTGATGCCGGACCTGGCGAGCGCCAGGCGGGCAATGGACGATCTGGTGTGGGCACGCGTCGACGCCGCGCACATTCATTTCGCCGGACCGGAAGGCATGGACATGGCCGGGCTCCATGCGGCCAACGTGTGGCAGACCTCGGACCTCGTCCACGCAGCCAAGACCGGGTGGGTGGTCGGCAGTGCCTGCGGCATCGTCGTCGGCCTCGTGGCCGCGCTGCTGTTCCCGATCACCGGCGACGGCCCCGAATGGGAAGTGGCGGTGCTGGTGGCTCTCCTGGGCGGCGTGGTGGGCGCCTGGTCGGCCAGCATGATCGGCATTTCGATCCCGAGCCCCAGGCTGCAACGTTTCGAGGGCGCCATCGCGCAGGGGCAGATCCTGCTGATGGTGGACTTGCCGCGTTCGCGCGTGCGGGACATCGAGGCGCTGCTGCGCTCCGCGCATCCCGAAGCCCGGTTCGAGGGCGAAGAGCCGCAAGTCCCGGCCTTTCCCTGAAGCGCGCGCATGAGCCCGGAAACCATGCCGAGCCGCAGGAGCGCACATGACCATGGCCGTCGCCCTGCTGCTCATCGTGCTCGGCTCGGTGCTGTTCCACGTCTTCAATCCGTGGTGGACGACGCCCCTTGCGTCGAACTGGCAGCCGATGGACGACACCCTGTCCATCACGCTGCTGATCACGGGGATCTTCTTCATTGCCATCAACGTGTTCGTCGCCTACATGCTGGTGCGCTTTCGCCACCGCGAGGGACGCCGTGCGGCGCATGAGCCCGAGAACAGGAAGCTCGAGCGCTGGCTGATCGGCGGCACCACCGTCGGCATCATGGCGCTGCTGGCGCCCGGCCTCGTGGTGTACGCGAACTATGTCAGGGAGCCCCGCGACGCCCTCGTGCTCGAGGTGCTGGGCCAGCAATGGCAATGGCGCTTCCGCTTCCCGGGCGAGGACGGCAAGCTGGGCGCGACCGATGCGCGCTTTGTCAGCGCCACCAATCCGTTCGGCATCGACCCCGCCGATCGGGCCGGCCAGGACGACCTCCTGATCGCCGGCAACGAGGTGCACCTGCCGCTCGGCAAGCCGGTGCTGGTGCTGATGCGCTCGAACGACGTGCTGCACGACTTCTTCGTGCCGAACTTCCGCGCCCGGATGAACATGGTGCCGGGACAGGTCAGCCGCTTCTGGTTCACGCCGACCGTCGCGGGCCGCTACGAAGCGCTGTGCGCGCAGCTGTGCGGCGTGGGCCATCCCAACATGCGCGGCTACGTGGTGGTGGAAGACCCGGAGAACTACAAGGCCTGGCACGCGGCGCTGCCGACCTTCGCCAAGTCCCAGGCCAAGGCGCCCGAGGCCCCGGCCGGCGCCGCGGCGGCCGGCGGCGATGCACGCGTCCAGCAGGGGCGCGCGCTGGCGGACAGCAAGGGCTGCGTGGCCTGCCACACGGTCGACGGCAGCGCGCGCGTCGGGCCGACCTGGAAGGGCCTGCACGGCAAGACCGAAACCATGGCGGACGGCAGCACCGCGCTGGTCGACGAAGCCTATCTGCGCAGCTTCATCCGCGATCCGCAGGCCCGCCAGGTGAAGGGCTTCCCGCCGGTCATGCCGAAGATCGAGTTGAGCGATGAAGAACTGGCCGCGCTGGTGGCCTATATCCAGAGTCTGGGCAGCCCGCCGGCGCAGGCTGCCGCCGAACAGAAGGCTGCGCGATGAACTCGTCCCACGCCGACGGCGGCGACCACCCCGCGCCGCAGAGCTTCCTGACCCGCTACGTCTGGAGCCAGGACCACAAGGTGATCGCCGTGCAGTACGCCTGCACCGCCATCGCAGTGGGCGTGGTGGGCGTGGTGCTGTCCAACCTGATGCGGCTGCAGCTCGGCTTTCCGGGCCAGTTCGAGTTCATCAACGCCGAGCGCTATTACCAGTTCGTGACCATGCACGGGATGATCATGGTGATCTACCTGCTCACGGCGCTGTTCCTCGGCGGCTTCGGCAACTACCTGATCCCGCTGATGGTGGGCGCGCGGGACATGGTCTTTCCCTATCTCAACATGCTGAGCTTCTGGGTCTACCTGCTGTCGGTGGTGGTCCTGGTGGCGAGCTTCTTCGTCGCGGGCGGTCCCACCGGCGCGGGCTGGACGCTGTATCCGCCGCAGTCGATCCTGCCCGGCACGCCGGGCCATGCGGGCGGCATCGTGCTGATGCTGGTGTCGCTGCTCATCTTCATCGTGGCAACGACGATGGGCGGCCTCAACTACGTGACCACCGTGCTGCAGGCGCGCTGCGAAGGCATGACGCTGCTGCGCATGCCGCTCACGGTGTGGGGCATCTTCGTGGCCACCATCCTCGCGCTGCTCGGTTTTCCGGCGCTGTTCGTCAGCGGCGTGATGCTGCTGCTCGACCGGACGCTGGGCACCAGCTTCTTCATGCCGGCGCTGGTGTCGATGGGCCAGGTGACCGGCTACAAGGGCGGCAGCCCGCTGCTGTTCCAGCACCTGTTCTGGTTCTTCGGCCATCCCGAGGTCTACATCGTCGCGCTGCCGGCCTTCGGCATCGTCTCGGACCTGATCAGCGTGCATGCGCGCAAGTGCATCTTCGGCTACCGCATGATGGTGTGGGCCATCGTGGCCATCGGCGCGCTCAGCGTGGTGGTGTGGGCGCACCACATGTTCGTGAGCGGCATGAATCCGTACTTCGGCTTCTTCTTCGCGACCACCACGCTGATCATCGCGGTGCCCACCGCGATCAAGGTCTACAACTGGATCCTGACGCTGTGGCGCGGCGACATCCACCTGACGGTGCCGATGCTGTTCGCGCTGGCCTTCCTGTGCACTTTCCTCATCGGCGGGCTCACGGGCCTGTTCCTCGGCAACGTGAGCGTGGACATCCCGCTGTCGGGCACGTATTTCGTGGTGGCGCACTTCCACATGGTGATGGGCGTGGCGCCGCTCCTGGTGGTGTTCGGCGGCATCTACCACTGGTTCCCCAAGGTCACCGGCCGCATGCTCGACGACCGGCTCGGGCGCCTGCATTTCTGGATCACCTTCCTCGGCACCTACCTGATCTATTTTCCGATGCACTACCTGGGTGTGCTGGGCATGCCGCGGCGCTACTACAACTTCGACGGCTATGCGTTCATTCCGCCCTCGGCATTCAGCCTGAACACCTTCATCACCGTGGTTGCGCTGATCGTCGGCGTGGCGCAGTTGCTGTTCATTGCCAATCTCGCCTGGAGCGCGTGGCGCGGCCGGCCGGCCGACGCCAATCCATGGCGCGCCGCCTCGCTCGAATGGCAGACGCCCGCCACGCCGCCGGGCCACGGCAACTGGGGACCGCGGCTGCCGGTGGTCTACCGGTGGGCCTATGCCTATGGGGAGCCGGGTGCGGCGGAGGATTTCATCGCGCAGAACGCACCGCCGGAAGCCGGGCCCGGGGAGCCCGAGCCGGAGGGCCAGGGCGAGGTCCGGGGAGCACCGGCATGATTTCAGGAGCCGCCTTGGGCATCCGCGGTGCCGGCCGCGGCCATGGCCGCGCCCACGATCCGCATGCGAGCGCGGCCGGCATCGGCCTGTGGGTCTTCATGGGCGTGGTGACTGCGTTGTTCTCCCTCTTCATCGTGGCCTATGTGATGCGCATGAGCGGCGGCGATGCGATGACCATCGCGCTGCCGTGGCAGCTCTGGCTCAGCACGGCATTGCTGGTGGCGGGCAGCGTGGCGCTGCAACGGGCCAGCGGCGCACCGCGCGGTCCCGGCCCGATGCGGGCGCGTCGCCTGCTGCTGGCGGGGGGTCTCTTCGCATTCGGCTTCCTGGCCGTGCAGCTGTGGGCCTGGCAGGCGATGCTGGGCGCGCAGGTGATGCCGGCCGGCAATCCGGCGGGCAGCTTCTTCTACCTGCTGACGGCCATGCACGGGCTCCACCTGATGGGTGGGCTGGTCGGCTGGGCCTGGACGGCGCACGCCGCCTGGCCCGATCCAGCCCGGTCCGCCTGGCGCATCGCGCTGTGCGCGCGCTACTGGCACTTCATGCTGGCGGTGTGGCTGGTGCTGTTCGCGCTGCTGGGCTGGGTGACGCCGGAGGTGGCGCGCTTCATCTGCGGCACATCCTGAGGAGGCGTCCCATGAACCACACCGCAACCGCCGCCGCTGCGCCGCTGAACCCGCAGGCCATCGCCGCCACCGGCTGGCGCGGGCTGGTCGCCGACTGGTCCTCCGACCGCCAGGCGTTCCACGTCTCGTGGGGCAAGGCGATGATGTGGATCTTCCTGCTCAGCGACACCTTCGTCTTCAGCTGCTTCCTGACCGGCTACATGACGGTGCGCGCCTCGACCACCGTGCCGTGGCCCAACCCGAGCGAGGTGTTCGCGCTCCATGTGGGGGGCGCCGACATTCCGCTGCTGCTGATCGCGATCATGACCTTCGTGCTCATCAGCAGCAGCGGCACGATGGCGATGGCCGTCAATTTCGCCTACCGCCGCGACCGCGTGAACGCCGC
The DNA here is from genome assembly GCF_056399465.1 of Variovorax sp. 01N425. Classification (NCBI taxonomy): domain Bacteria; kingdom Pseudomonadati; phylum Pseudomonadota; class Betaproteobacteria; order Burkholderiales; family Comamonadaceae; genus Variovorax; species Variovorax sp. 01N425. The sequence continues at coordinate 382,179 of NZ_JBFTRJ010000002.1, forward strand.
CACGCTGATGCTCGTGACCGCGACCTGCGGCGAAATCTTCGTCGGCATGCAGGCCTTCGAGTGGTCCAAGCTGATCCTCGAGGAGGGCGTGCGGCCCTGGGGCAACCCGATGGGCGCGGCGCAGTTCGGCTCGGCCTTCTTCATGATCACGGGCTTCCATGGGCTGCACGTGTCGGCCGGCGTGGTCTTCCTGTTCACCGTGGCCTTCAAGCTGATGCGCGGCGACTACGACAAGTCCGGCAACTACCAGATCGTCGAGATTGCCGGCCTGTACTGGCACTTCGTGGACCTGGTGTGGGTGTTCATCTTTGCGCTGTTCTATCTCTGGTGAGGAGGAGGAAGAAGACCATGAACCCCGCCACCGGCCAGCAGCATCCGATCAGCCTCTATCTCAAGATCTGGGGGCTGCTGTTCGTGCTCAGCACGATGTCCTACCTGGTCGACTATTTCCATTTCCAGGGCTACCTGCGCTGGACGCTGATCGTCACCTTCATGCTGCTGAAGGCGGGGCTGATCGTCGCGGTCTTCATGCACATGGCCTGGGAGCGGCTGTCGCTGGTCTATGCCATCCTGGTGCCGCCGCTGTGCCTGCTGGTGCTGGTCGGCCTGATGGCGGCGGAGGCCGGCCACACCTACCTGACGCGGCTGTTGTTCTTCCACTGAAGCCGTTGCAGGCCCGCTCAGCGCTTCACCACGTAGCGCGTCACCACCGGCGGCGATTCGCCGATGTGGAAGGCCAGCCGCCGCTCGCGCAGCGCCATGTCGGCGGCCGTGGCGCGGTTGAAGCGGCGCAGGTGGTCGGTCCAGCTTTCGTCCACGATCTCTTCCAGGTAGCGGCCCGGCTCCGCGATGTCGTGCAGCAGTTCCCAGCCGATGGCGCCCTGGCCCAGGCGCGCGCGCCGGGTCTGGTGCATCACCAGGTGGAAGGCGGCCGCGCGCGCGGGGTCGATCATGTATTCGATGGTGATGACCACGCGGCCGTTTTCTTCCGGCGTTTCCGCCGGCGGGCCCGCGGCCCAGCCGGCCCGCGCCGGGCTCATGTCGGCTTCCTCGCCCGAGACGTCGGTGACCCAGCGCAGCGCCGCCAGCATCAGCAGGGTGCCGCTCACGGCGGCGACCTCGAGGCTGGAGCGCAGGTCGGTGACGGTGGCCACCTGGCCCCAGAGCGCCGCGCCGATCGCGCTCGCGCCCATGATCGCCATCTGGTAGGTCGACATGCCGCGCGCGCGCACCCAGTCGGGCAGCGCGAGCTGCGCCGACACCGAGAGCGAGTTGGCCACCGTGATCCAGGCCATGCCGCCGAAGAACATCGCGGGCACCGCCACCCAGGCGTTGGGTGCGAAGGCCATCACCGCGGTGGCGAGCGACTGCAGCACCGTGCCGCGCAGCACCAGCTGGTCGCGCCCGAGCGCCTGGCGCAGCCGCGGCAGGAACAGCACCGCGATGATCGCGCCCGCGCCCATGGCGGCCAGCAGCAGCGTGAAGGTGGCCGCGCCGCCGCCCTTGAGGTTGCGTGCCAAGAGCGGCAGCAGCGCGAGCAGCGCGGTGGAGTGGAAGAAGAAGATCGTGATGCGCGAGAGCACCGCGCGCATGCGCTGCGACTGCCAGACGAACTGCACGCCCACGCGCATCGCGCTGATGAGCTTCTCGCGGCCCAGCGGATTGGGCGTGTGCTCGCGCCGCCAGCGCAGCACCACGAAGCCCGAGGCCACCGACAGCACCGCGTTGAGCGCAAACACCCAGACGCTGCCCGCGCTGGCGATCAGCATGCCGGCCGTGAGCGGGCCGATGATGCGCGAGGCGTTCATCGCAATGCCGTTCAGGCCCAGCGCCGCCGGCAATTGCGGCCGCGGCACCAGCTCGGGCACGATGGCCGAGAACACCGGCCAGCGCAGCGCCAGCCCGATGCCGTTGGCAAAGGTGAGCGCCAGCAAGAGCGGCGCGGTCATCAGGTCCATGGCGATGGCCGCGCACAGCACGATGGCCGTGCCCGCGAGCCAGAACTGCGTGGCCACCAGCCAGCGCCGGCGGTCCAGGATGTCGGCCAGCGCGCCGCTGGGCAGGCCCAGCAGGAACACCGGCAAGGTGGAGGCCGACTGCACCAGCGCCACCCAGATCGGCGAGGTGGTCAGCGAGGTCATCATCCATGCCGCCGCCACGTCGTTCATCCACATGCAGATGTTGGCGATGAGCCAGGTGCTCCACAGCATGCGGAACACGGGCAGCTTGAGCGGCTCGAGCGCCGCGAACTTCGGCGGCTGCGGCCGGGCGGGGGGAATGGGTGTTTCTTCGGGCGAAATCGGCGGCATGTCGCCCGATTGTGCCTATCCCCTGTCGCTGCGTGCCAGGCGGTGTTCGAGCCGCCGCAGCATCGTCGTGAGCACGAGCGTCATCACCCAGTACACCACCGAGATCGCGAGGTACGGCTCCCAGTAGCGCGCATAGGCACCGGCCACCGTGCGCGCCGCATAGGCCAGCTCGGCCAGGCCGATGGCCGAGACCAGCGAGGTGTCTTTCAGCAGCGCGATCGCGTTGTTGCCGAGAGGCGGCAGCATGCGCCTGAAGGCCTGCGGCAGCACCACGTAGCGCATCACCTGCAGCGGCGTGAAGCCGATCGAGCGGCCGGCATCGAACTGCCCGCGCGAGATCGACTGGATGCCGGCGCGGAACACCTCCGAGATGTAGGCCGCCGAATTGAGCGTGAGCGCCACCACGCCGGAGATCAGCGCGCCGTGCTCCTGCTTGAGCTCGCGCGCCAGGTCGCCGCTGATCAGGAGGCCGGTCGCCGGATGGATGAACACCGGCATCACCGCAAAGTGGATCAGCAGGATCTGCACGAACAAAGGCGTGCCGCGGAAGAAGCTCACGTACACCGTGGCCGGCCAGCGCAGGAAGAAGCGCGCCATCCAGCTCCAGGGCGCATGGCGCGGCCGGGCGAGCCGCGCGAGCGCCAGGCACAGGCCCCAGCTCGAACCCAGCAGCACGCAGACCACCGTCATGCGCAGCGTCATCCAGGCGCCCTGCCAGAACAGGTCCCTGTATTCGACCAGGATGTCCCAGCGGAACCATCCGAACAAGAGGATCGGCTGCTCCATCTAGGGCTTTCGCGCGGTCGTGCAGTGCGCGCTCATCGGGCGTTCGGGTCCTTGTTGAACCACTTCTTGTAGATGGCGGCGTAGCTGCCGTCCGCGCGGATCGCGGCCAGGCCGGCCGTGAGCTTGTCGAGCAGCGCCTTGTCGCCCTTCTTCACGACGATGCCGAAGCCTTCCTCGGGGAAGGACTTGTCGTCGAGCGTCTTGAGCTCGGGGTTCTGCGCCACGCGGTAGGCGATCACGCCGTTGTCGCCCATGGCGGCATCGACGCCGCCGCCGGCCAGCTCGGAAATGATGAGCGGCGTGCTCTCGAAGCGGCGGATGTTGGGGCTGGTCTTGCCGAACTCGCGCGAGGCGATGTCGTCGGCCGTGGAGGCGCTCACCACGGCAATCTTCTTGCCGGCCAGGTCCTTCAGCGAGGCCACCGTGCTGCCCTTGGGCAGCGCGATCAGCTGGCGCGCCGCGAAGTAGGGCGGCGTGAAGTCGTAGCTCTGCTTGCGCTTCTCGTTGATGGTCACGCCCGAGATCACGAGGTCGACGTCGCCGTTGTTGAGCGCGCCGAAGATGCCGGTGAACGGCGTGTTCACCACCTTGATCTTCAGGCCCTGCTGCCTGGCAATGGCGTTGATGATGTCGATGTCGAAGCCGACGATCTGCTTGTCCTTGTTCTCGAAGGCGAAGGGCGCGTAGGTGGCGCTGGAGGCCACGGTGAGTTCGCGGTTCTGGGCCTGGGCGCCAAAGGCGAGCGTGGCGGCGGCAAGGCCGAGCGCCAGGGCGCGGCGGATGGAGTTCATGCGGGGACCTCTTCCTCTTTGTTCCGCCGGACGGCGGGATGTGTCTGTGGAGTGGGCGGGAATTCTAGGGTGCCAGGTGCCCGAGCGGCCAGGCGCTGCTGGCCTTCACCTCGCCCAGCGAGAAGCTGGTGTGCAGGTCCTTCACGTTCGGCAGGTTCATGAGGTGCTGGCGCGCGAAGGCCGAGAAGCTGTCCAGGTCCTGCGCCACCACCTGCAGCTCGAAGGTGCCGGTGCCGCTGATGTAGTGGCAGGCCACCACCTCGGGCAGCTTGCGGATCGCATCCTCCAGTTTCAGCGTTGCATCGTTGGTGACGCGCTCGGTGTCCACGCGCACGAAAGCGAGCACGCCCAGCCCTATCTTGTGGCGGTCGATCTCGGCGTGGTAGCCCTTGATGAAGCCGACCTCCTCCAGCGCGCGCACGCGGCGCCAGCAGGGCGCGGCCGAGAGCCCCACGCGCTGCGCAAGCTCGGCGTTGGTGAGGCGGCCGTCGGCCTGCAGTTCTTGCAGGATTGCGAGGTCGAACTTGTCAATGCTTTCCATGGAGGGCGATATTAAGCAAGATTCTTCCTGGAAGCTGGTTTTTTGGGGCACAGAACGCAAACACCTGTCGCGCACCCCGGCATACACTTTGCGTGACCATGGGCTCGCGCCCTACCCGGGCACAGACCCACACCCATCAGCCAGGCCCAAAAGGCCCTGCCACACGGAGACAGACAAACATGAACGCACCGCTGCCCGAGCACATTCGCCGCGCGCTGGAAACCGTCACGCTCGACGACAAATACAGCCTCGACTACGGCCGTGCCTTCATGAGTGGCGTCCAGGCGCTGGTCAAGCTGCCGATGCTGCAGCGCCTGCGCGACAAGCAGGCCGGCAAGAACACCGCGGGCTTCATCAGCGGCTATCGCGGCTCCCCGCTCGGCGGCTACGACCAGGCGCTATGGAAGGCCAGCAAGTTCCTGAAGGAACAGAACATCGTCTTCCAGCCCGGCGTGAACGAAGAGCTCGCCGCCACCGCGCTCTGGGGCACCCAGCAGCTGGGCTTCTCGCCCGCGGGCACCAACCGGTTCGACGGCGTCTTCGGCATCTGGTATGGCAAGGGCCCGGGCGTGGACCGCTGCTCCGACGTCTTCAAGCACGCCAACATGGCAGGCACCACCGAATGGGGCGGCGTGATCGCGGTCGCGGGCGACGACCACATCTCCAAGAGCAGCACGGCCGCGCACCAGAGCGACCACATCTTCAAGGCCTGCGGCACGCCGGTGTTCTTTCCGGCCAACGTGCAGGAAATCCTGGACCTGGGCATCCACGCCTTTGCGATGAGCCGCTTCTCGGGCATCTGGTCGGGCATGAAGACGATCCAGGAAATCGTCGAGTCGAGCGCCACGGCGATGATCGACCCGGACCGCGTCGAGATCGTCATTCCCACCGATTTCCAGATGCCGCCCGGCGGCCTGCACATCCGTTGGCCCGACCACGCGCTCGAGCAGGAAGCGCGGCTCATGCACTACAAGTGGTATGCCGCGCTCGCCTACATCCGCGCCAACCGCCTGAACCACAACGTGATCGAGGGCCCGAACGACCGCTTCGGCATCATGGCCAGCGGCAAGGCCTACAACGACACCCGCCAGGCCCTGATCGACCTGGGCCTGGACGACGCCACCTGCCGCCAGCTGGGCATCCGGCTGCACAAGGTGGGCGTGGTGTGGCCGCTGGAGGCGCAGCTCACGCGCGACTTCGCCACCGGGCTGCAGGAGATCCTGGTGGTCGAAGAAAAGCGCCAGGTCATCGAATACCAGCTGAAGGAAGAGCTCTACAACTGGCGCGCCGACGTGCGCCCCACCGTGCTCGGCAAGTTCAACGAGCTCGACGGCGACTTCTCCGGCGGCGAATGGGCCATGCCCAACCCCACGGCCAACACGCTGCTGCGCGCCAATGCCGACCTGAACCCGGCACTGATCGCCAAGGCGATTGCGCAGCGCCTGCGCAAGCTCGGCATCCTGGAGCAGGCCGGCGCCGACATGCGCGCGCGCATCGACGCCCAGATGGCCATCCTCGAGGCCAAGGAGCGCTCGATGGAAGTGCTCAAGGTGGGCGGCGTGCAGGGCGCCGACCGCCAGCCCTGGTTCTGCTCGGGCTGCCCGCACAACACCAGCACCGTGGTGCCCGAGGGCTCGCGCGCGATGGGCGGCATCGGCTGCCACTTCATGGCCACCTGGATGGACCGCTCCACCATCGGCTTCACGCAGATGGGCGGCGAGGGCGTGCCGTGGGTCGGCCAGCAGCCCTTCACCACCGACCAGCACATCTTCGCGAACCTGGGCGACGGCACCTACTTCCACAGCGGCCTGCTCGCCATCCGCCAGAGCATCGCCGCCGGCGTGAACATCACCTACAAGATCCTCTACAACGACGCCGTCGCCATGACCGGCGGCCAGCAGGTCGGCGAGCGGCCCGAGGGCCACTCGGTGCTGCAGATTGCCGAGAGCCTGCATGCCGAGGGCGCCAAGAAGGTCGTCATCGTGACCGACGAGCCCGAGAAATACGAGGGCGTGAACATCCCGGGCGACCACGTGGCGGTCAAGCACCGCGACCTGCTCGACGAGGTCCAGCGCGAGTTCCGCGAGATCGCCGGCACCACGGCCATCATCTACGACCAGACCTGCGCCACCGAGAAGCGCCGCCGCCGCAAGCGGGGCACGGCCGTCGATCCGGCCAAGCGCGTGGTCATCAACGAGCTGGTCTGCGAAGGCTGCGGCGACTGCAGCGTGCAGAGCAACTGCCTGTCGGTCGAGCCGCTGGAAACCGAGTTCGGCCGCAAGCGCGCCATCAACCAGAGCAGCTGCAACAAGGACATGAGCTGCCTGAAGGGCTTCTGCCCGAGCTTCGTCACGGTCGAGGGCGGCCAGCTCAAGAAGAAGGCCAGGGACAAGGCCGATTCGCCGCTCGCGCTCGGTCCGCTGCCCGATCCGGCCGTGCCGGTGCTGGCGCAGGACCAAGTGTGGGGCATCGTGGTGGCCGGCGTCGGCGGCACGGGCGTCATCACCATCGGCCAGCTGCTCGGCATGGCCGCGCACATCGAGGGCAAGGGCATCGTCACGCAGGACGCGGCCGGCCTCGCGCAAAAGGGTGGCGCCACCTGGAGCCATGCGCTGATCGGCCAGTCGCAGGACGCGATCCGCACCACGCGCGTGGGCACCGCCGCGGCCGACCTCATTCTGGCGGCCGATCCGCTGGTGGCCGTCAACGCCGAAACCCTGGCGCGTATGCGCGAGGGGCGCACGCACGTGGCGCTCAACACGCACAGCACGCCCACCGCCGCCTTCGTGCGCAACGCCAACTGGGTGAACCCGCAGGACGACTGCGCCAGCCAGATCGCGCGCGCCATCGGCGCCGATGCGCTCGGCACCTTCGACGCCGATGCCGCGGCCACCACGCTGATGGGCGACAGCCTCTATGCCAACCCGATGCTGCTGGGCTTTGCCTGGCAAAAGGGCTGGATCCCGCTGGCGCTCGAGTCGCTGCTGCGCGCCATCGAACTCAACGCGGTGGCGGTCGAGAACAACAAGGCCGCCTTCGCCTGGGGCCGCCAGGCGGCCGTCCGCCCGGACGAGCTGCAAAAGCGCCTGCGCCCGGGCCAGGTGATCGAGTTCAAGAAGCGCGAAACCGTCGAAAGCCTGGTGGCGCGCCGCGTCGAATTCCTCGCGGGCTACCAGAACGCGGCCTATGCCGAGGAATACCGGCAGTTCGTGGACAAGGTCCGGCAGGCCGAATCGGCGCTCGGCAAGAGCGCGCTGGCCGAAACGGTGGCGCGCTACCTGTTCAAGCTCATGGCCTACAAGGACGAGTACGAGGTGGCGCGGCTGCACACCGACCGCAGCTTCCTCGCGCGGGTCGAGGGCATGTTCGAGGGCGAGGTGGGCAAGGACTTCAAGCTCAACTACCACCTCGCGCCGCCCATCATCGCCAGGAAGAACGCCAAGGGCCAGCTGCAGAAGCAGAAGTTCGGCCCCTGGATGCTCTCCGGCTTCCGGCTGCTGGCCCGGCTCAAGGGCCTGCGCGGCACGGCGCTGGACGTCTTCGGGCGCACCGAGGAGCGCAGGACCGAGCGCGCGCTGATCGGCGAGTACCGCGCGAGCATCGAGGAAGTGATTGCTGGCCTTCGCGCCGAGAACCATGCGCTGGCGCTGGAGATCGCAAGCCTGCCCGAGCAGATCCGCGGCTACGGCCATGTGAAGGAGCGCAACCTCGCCGCGGCCCGCACCCGCTGGAGCGAGCTGCTCGCCAAGTGGCGCAACCCGCAAGAGGCGCAGCGCGCCGCCGCGTGATTTTTCCGGAGGCCGGCCTGGCACCGCCGGCCGCATCGCGCGCTTGCTCCTGAAAAGCTAGCAAGAGACACGCAGCCGCAGCCCATGGAAAGCCCTGCCCCGCGCGCCGGATAAGCGCGCGGAGCGGGGCATTGCCACGAATACAATGCCCGCTGCTGCGCGCGGCCGACGCCGCCTCAAGCTCTGACTCGCGGCCTTTTCCACGGGGCCGCGGAACCGCGGGCCCGATCCGCGCTTCTGACATTCCTCTCTTCTCTCTGCTGGAGACTCTCTTGTTCATTTCCTCTGCTTTCGCCCAAACCGCACCCGCAGCTTCCGGCGGCGGCGACATGCTGTCCTCGCTGGGCAGCATGCTGCCCCTGGTGCTGATGTTCGTGGTGCTGTATTTCGTGATGATCCGCCCGCAAATGAAGCGCCAGAAGGAAGCGCGCGCCATGATCGAGGCGCTGGCCAAGGGCGACGAAGTGGCCACGGCCGGCGGCGTGCTCGGCAAGATCACCTCGCTCGGCGACCAGTACCTCGGCCTCGAAATCGCCAATGGCGTGGAGATCAAGATCCAGCGCAGCGCTGTGGTCCAGGTCCTGCCCAAGGGCGCCGTCAAGCAGTAAGCCCAGCAATCAACGCGCGGCTCGGCCTTGCGCTTTGCGGCGCATGGCCTCAAGTCACGCCTGTGTCCCATCTTTAATAAGTTTGTGAAAAGCGCCCGCTCATGAACCGTTATCCGGTCTGGAAGTACGCGATCATCGTGATCGTGCTGCTTGTGGGGTTGATCTATTCCCTGCCGAACTTCTTCGGCGAGGCGCCTGCCGTGCAGGTGTCCGCGGCCAAGTCCACCGTCAAGGTCGACGCGGCCACCCAGAGCCGGGTCGAGGAGGCGCTCAAGGCGGCCGGGCTCGCGCCCGACCTGCTCACGCTCGAGGGCGGCTCGCTGCGCGCGCGCTTCGCCACGCCCGACGAGCAGCTCAAGGCGCGCGACACGCTGCAGCGCACGCTGGTGCCCGATCCGGCCGATCCGCCCTACGTGGTGGCGCTGAACCTGGTCTCGCGCTCGCCGGCCTGGCTCACGGCGCTGCATGCATTCCCGATGTACCTGGGCCTGGACCTGCGCGGCGGCGTCGACTTCCTGCTGCAGGTCGACATGAAGGGCGCCATCGACAAGAAGGCCGAATCCTTCGCGAGCGACCTGCGCACCACCTTCCGCGACAAGGGCATCCGCGGCACCTCGGTGAACCGCAACGGCCAGGCCATCGAGGTCTCGTTCCGCGACGCGGCCGCGCTGGAAGCGGCCAAGCGCCTGATCCAGGACCAGTTCCAGGACCTCGCCACCACCGACAGCCAGGACGGCAGCAACTGGCGCCTGGTGGCCACCATCAAGCCCGAAGCCGCGCGCCGGCTCCAGGACGCGGCGCTCAAGCAGAACATCACCACGCTGCACAACCGGATCAACGAACTCGGCGTGGCCGAGCCCGTGATCCAGCAGCAGGGCCTGGACCGCATCGTGGTGCAGCTGCCCGGCGTGCAGGACACGGCCAAGGCCAAGGACATCCTGGGACGCACCGCGACGCTCGAGATGCGCCTGGTCGACGAAAGCGCCGAAGGCCGCGCGGCCGAACTGAGCGGCGGGCCGGTGCCCTTCGGCTCCGAGAAATTCCTCGAGCGCAACGGCCGCCCCGTGATCGTGAAGAAGCAGGTGCTGGTCACCGGCGAGAACCTCACCGACGCGCAGCCCGGCTTCGACCAGCAGAGCAACCAGCCCAAGGTCGACCTGACCATGGACGCCAAGGGCGGCCGCATCATGCGCGACGTGAGCCGCGAGAACTACAAGAAGCGCATGGCCATGCTGATCTTCGAGAAGGGCAAGGGCGAAGTGCTCACGGCCCCGTCGATCAACGGCGAGCTCGGCAACCGCTTCCAGATTTCCGGCTCGATGACCGTGGCCGAGGCCGCCGACCTCGCGCTGCTGCTGCGCGCCGGCTCGCTGGCCGCGCCGATGGAGATCATCCAGGAACGCACCATCGGCCCGAGCCTGGGCGCCGACAACATCGAGAAGGGCTTCAAGAGCGTGATGTATGGCTTCCTGGCCATCATGGTGTTCATGTGCGCCTACTACGCGCTGTTCGGCCTGTTCTCGTCGATCGCGCTGGCCGTCAACCTGATGCTGCTGGTGGCCATTCTCTCGATGCTGCAGGCCACGCTCACGCTGCCCGGCATCGCGGCCATGGCGCTGGCCATCGGCGTGGCCATCGACTCCAACGTGCTGATCAACGAGCGCGTGCGCGAGGAGCTGCGCAACGGCGCCTCGCCGCAGGCGGCCATCCACGCCGGCTACGACCGCGCCTGGGGCACGATCCTCGACTCCAACGTGACCACGCTGATCGCGGGCATCGCGCTGCTGGCCTTCGGCTCGGGCCCGGTGCGCGGCTTCGCGGTGGTGCACTGCATCGGCATCGTCACCTCGATGTTCTCCGCCGTGTTCTTCTCGCGCGGCCTCGTGAACTTCTGGTACGGCCAGAAGAAGAAGCTCAAGACGGTGTCGATCGGCACGGTCTGGCGCCCCAAGACCGACGGCACCGCCGTGGCTGAAGGCAAGTAAAGGTCAAGGACAAGCGCCATGGAATTCTTCCGCATCCACAAGACCATCCCGTTCATGCGCCACGCGCTGGTGCTGAACATCGTCTCCTTCGTCACCTTCGCGCTGGCGGTGTTCTTCCTGCTGCACCGCGGGCTGCACCTGTCGGTGGAGTTCACGGGCGGCACCGTGATGGAGGTGGCCTACCAGCAGTCCGCCGACATCGGCAAGGTGCGCGAGGCCATCGGCAAGCTCGGCTACCCCGACGTGCAGGTGCAGAGCTACGGCACCTCGCGCGACGTGCAGATCCGCCTGCCGGCGCAAAAGGGCATGAGCTCCGACCAGCAGAGCGCGCAGGTCATGCAGGCGCTCAAGTCGGTCGATCCCTCGGCCACGCAGCGCGGCATCGAGGTGGTCGGCCCGCAGGTCGGCGAGGAGCTCACCACCAACGGGCTCAAGGCACTCGGCATGGTGGTGGTGGGCATCATGATCTACCTGGCGATCCGCTTCGAATGGAAGTTTGCGCTTGCCACCGTGCTCGCCAACCTGCACGACGTGGTCATCATCCTGGGCTTCTTCGCCTTCTTCCAGTGGGAGTTCTCGCTCGCGGTGCTGGCGGCGGTGCTGGCGGTGCTGGGCTACTCGGTCAACGAATCGGTCGTGATCTTCGACCGGGTGCGCGAGAACTTCCGGCGCTACCGCAAGATGAACACCGTCGAGATCATCGACAACGCGATCACCTCGACCATCAGCCGCACCATCATCACGCACGGCTCGACGCAGCTGGTGGTGCTCTCGATGTTCTTCTTCGGCGGCCCGACGCTGCATTACTTTGCGCTGGCGCTGACCATTGGCATCTGCTTTGGCATCTACTCGTCCTGCTTCGTGGCGGCGGCCATTGCCATGTGGCTGGGCATCAAGCGCGAAGACCTGATCAAGGGCGGCCCGGCCAAGCGCGACGGCGGCTCCGAGGACGACCCGAACGCCGGCGCCGTGGTCTGATTGCGCCGGATCAACGGGACGCGCCGCGCAAAGCCCGCCGCCATGCCGCAGGTGATGCACACTTGTGCGGTGGCGCTTGCCGATGCAAGCTCTCGGCTTTCGCCGAAAAATAGAGTCCCGTTGGCCTTCCTGATCCTTCAATGAGCACCGCGCGGTCCGCTTCCTCCCTGCAGCTCGCACGCGAGACGCGCGAGCGCTTCGTTCGCGCCACCGAGGGCGTCATCGTCCCGCTGGCGCAGGCGATACGGGATCGCCTGACGCAGCAGGCCTCGGAAATCGGCAGTGCGCGCGCCATGCAGGAGAGCCGCGACGACTTCGTGGCGTTCCAGGGCCAGGCCTCGCAATGGGTGTCGCTCGCGCAGGCGGGCTGGCGCAAGTCGGTAGACGCGCCAGCAGGTGCGGTGCCCGCCGCGCCGGCCGCGAAGCTGCGGCTCGAACTCATCGGCGACGATGCCATGGAGAGCAGCATCCTGTCGTCGCGCCTGGCGCAGCTGATCCACGACAAGGCCAGCTTCGAACTCAGCGACCTGCGGCTGCGCATCCAGTTCCTGGAAGGCACCGCAGAACTCGACGCCCACGACGTGCTCAGGCCCGAAACCCTGGCCCGGCTGCTGGTGGACCAGTGGCTGGCGGCCGGCCTGAGCCGCGCGCTCTGGGCCCGCGTGCAGGACACCGTGCAGCAGCAGCTGGTCGGCGTGGTCGTCAAGGCCTACGAAGACGCCAACGCCTTCCTGGTTTCGCAGGGCGTGATGCCCGAAATCGATCTCAAGAGTTTCGTGCGCCGCACCGGCAGCAGCACCACCGGCGGCGGCGCCACCGGGCCGGCCACGATGCCGGCCTCGCCCCATGCCGGCGGCGCCATGCGGCCCGCAGGGGCCGTGCAGCGCCAGGGCGGTGCCGATACATCCCCGCAGGCACGGGGGGCGTTCGCGCCGTCCGCGCCGGCCTTCACCACGGGCGGCTCGCCGCTGCTGGCCGCGCGCCAGCGTGCGCAGACGGCGCTGCTGAGCCTCAAGCGCTTTGTCGCCGCGCGCATCGGCGCGGAAACGCCGGCCTCGCCTTCGGCTTCGATGACGACCACGGGAATGGACGGCCATGCGGCCGTCGCGGGGTCCGGCGCGACCGGTGCGGCTGCCCCGCGTGCCGTCTCCCAGACCTTCGCCGGCATGATCGCCGAGGCCGAAGCCGCCTACCGGGCCGCCGCCACGCAGTACATGCAGGGCTCGGCGCCGGGCGCCGCGGAGCAGGCCACCCTCATCCAGCAGGCCTCGGTCGACCTTCGGCGGCGCAGCGCGGAACTCAAGAAAAAGGCGCCCACCACCGCCGACAAGGCCACGGTCGAGATCGTCGCGCTCATGTTCCAGGCCATCCTTGCCGAGGAGCGCATTCCCTTCTCGGCGCGCGTGTGGTTTGCGCGCCTGCAGATGCCGGTGCTGCGCGTGGCCATTGCCGAGCCCGAGTTCTTCGGCACGCTGCAGCACCCGGCGCGCATGCTGATCGACCGCATGGGCTCCTGCGTGATGGGCTTCGATGCCGCGGCCATCTCGGGCAGTGCGCTCGAGGGCGAGATCCGCCGCGTGGTGCAGGTGATCGAGCAGTATCCCGAAACCGGCCAGCGCGTCTTCAAGCTGGTGTTCGACGAGTTCGTGGCCTTCCTGAACCGCTATCTCACGCAAAGCGACGCCACCCAGCGCGTCATGAGCGTGGCGCAGCAAGTCGAGCAGAAGGAAACGATGGCGATCCAGTACACCATCGAGCTGCGCAAGATGCTCAACGACATGCCGGTGCGCGAGGAGATCCGCGAGTTCCTCTTCAAGGTCTGGGCCGAGGTGCTGGCGATTGCCGCGCTGCGCTACGGCGCCCAGGGCGAGCAGACGGTGATGCTCAAGCGCGTGGCCTCCGAGCTGGTGTGGGCGGCGAGCGCCAAGCCCAACCGCGCCGACCGCGCCCGCGTGATCCAGGACCTGCCGCAGCTGCTGCAGCGCCTGCGCCTGGGCATGAACCTGCTGGGCATCATCGACGAGCCGCAGGAAGCCCACATCAAGGCCATCGGCGCCACCTTGTCCGATGCCTTCCTGTCGAAGACCGAGGCCATTCCCGCGGCCAAGATCGAGGCGATGGCCGAGCGCCTCGCGCACCTGGAAGATTTCGTCACCGACGACGGCGGCGCCTCCAGCCTGCCGCTCGATGCGACCAGCATCGAACTGCTGCTGGGCGTGGATGCAGCCTCGATCGAGGTCGTGGCCGACACCGTGGGCGGCGTACCGGCCGAAGACATGCTGGCCTGGGCCCACGAGCTGGAGGTGGGCAACTGGTTCATGCTCGACCACAACGACCGCGTGAGCCAGGTGCAGTTCGTCTGGCGCAGCGACCGCAAGCAACTGCACCTGTTCGCCTCGGCCGACGGCCGCAGCTTCCTGATCCAGGTCGGCCGGCTGGCCAACTACCTGCAGGCCGGCCTGCTGGTGCCCGCCGAGGAAGAAACGCTCACGGTGCGCGCCACGCGCGAGGCGCTGGCCAAGCTCGATGCGAATCCGGAGCGCCTGCTGAACTAGCCGGCTAGTGCGCGACGCGGCCTTCGCGGCTTTCGCAGAGTTCGTCGAGCACCAGCGCATCGGGCTCGATGCCGGTGCTCCAGTGCACCATCAGCACGATGATCTTGAGCTCGTCGAGCGCGACCGGATCGCCCGGCGCCGCCATGGCGCGCTCGATGACGATCTCGCGCAGGCCGCAGGACAGCACGTTCGACGATTCGAGAAAGCGGATGAAGCCCAGGCAGTCGGCGCCCAGATGCTCCTGCTCGGCCTGCGAGTAGACCCGCATGGCGTTGTCCGACTGGGGCAGGGCCGCTTCGGGCGCGCCGCGCAGCGTGACCGTGGCCACGGTGTCGTCGCCGGGACTTCGTTCGAACTGCAGGCCCTGGGTGGCAAGGCTCAGGCCGTCGAGCCAGTGCAGCGCATCGCGGATTTCTTCGGGCTCGAAGCCGTGGGCGCTGAGCTTGCGGCCCAATTGCTGGGGTTCGGGGCAGGCATCGCCGCGCCAATAGTTTTCGTAGACAAACACGAGCACTTCGAACATGGGCCCAATATAGCCGAGGAAACGATGGCTCGCCCCCAGGGCTTCATGCACCTCGTGTCACTTCGCGGTGTTTCACGAAAAAGCGGGCGCGGGCCCGGGCGTCAGCCGATGGCCGCTCTCTGGAACAGGCCGCCGGGCAGCCGCGCGACGTGGCCGTCGAGCTCGAGTTCGAGCAGCCTGGCCTGCAGCGCGGCGGCGCTCCAGCCGGTGCGCGCGCCCAGCGCGTCCAGGCTCACGGGATCGAAACCGAGCGCGTCCAGCAAGGGTTCTTCGCGCGCGGCGGACACGGCGCCGGCATCGCCGTTCACGGCCGCCGGTGCCGCCGCGCTGCCCGCGTGCAGAAAAGACGGCAGCTCCTCGAGGATGTCGTTGACCGATTCGACCAGCTTCGCGCCCTGGCGGATCAGCGCATGGCAGCCGCGCGACTGCGGCGAATGGATCGAGCCCGGAATGGCGAACACTTCCTTGCCCTGCTCCGAGGTGAGCCGCGCGGTGATCAGCGAGCCCGAGGCGAGCGCGGCCTCGACCACCAGCGTGCCGCGCGCCAGGCCGGCGATGAGGCGGTTGCGCTTGGGAAAGTTCTGCGTGAGCGGCGGCGTGCCGAGCGGCAGCTCGCTCACGATCAGGCCCTGCAGCGTGATGCGGTGCGCGAGGTCGCGGTGCCGCGCCGGATAGACGCGGTCCAGGCCGGTGCCCACCACGGCCACCGTGGCCAGCCGCGGCATGTCGCCGGCCGCATCGAGTGCGCCCTGGTGCGCGGCGCCATCGACGCCGAGCGCGAGGCCCGACACCACCGGCAGGCCCGCGTCGCCCAGCGCGCGCGCAAAGGCGCGGGCGTTGGCGGCGCCCTGCGGCGTGGGATTGCGGCTGCCGACCACCGCAATGCTGTGGCCGAGTTGGGTCAGGTCGAAGTCCGCGGCGCCGAGCACGTAGAGCATCAGCGGCGGGTCGGCCATCTCGAGCAGCGAGGCGGGGTAGGCGGCATCGCCCAGCGTGACCAGGCGGCGCGCGGCACCGTCATCGTGGCCGGGCTGCAGCCACTGCCAGGTCTGGTCGACTTGGGCCTGCAAGCCCGGCGGCGGTTGGTGCAGCGCGTCGGCCTGCGCCGCCGACACCACCTGGCGCAGCGCCTCGCCGGTCTGCGCAAAGACTTTCTCGGGCAGGCCGAAAGCCGCCAGCAGCCGGCGCGCGGCGCCATCGCCGATGCCCGGCGTCAGTGAAAGCCGCAGCCAGCCTGCGAGTTCTGCTCGGTCCAAATGAAGCGGAGAAAGAAGAAAGCGGAAAAAGTGTCAGGGATTGACGAGGAAGTCGCCCGCCTTCGGAGTGTCGGTGATCTCGAGCACCAGTGCGTACGAAACCTTTTCGAAGGGCCGGAACACCATCAAGAGGCCGATGCGTTCGTTCGGCAGCTTGATGGTTTCCTTGCGCGCGCCGGTGCGGTCGAGAATGGTCTCGCCGTTCTTCAGGATGGCCAGCACGTGGCCGCTGTCGATGCCGTCGCGGGTGCCCTTGTTGATGGCCACCACCTGGTTCTGGGCCGCGAACTGCACCGCGTTGCCATAGACCGAGATGATGCGGCCCTCGACCTGCGAGGAGGGCGCGCGCGGCACATAGCTCAGCAGCTGGCGCGGTGGCTCGGGCAGCAGGCGGTCGCCGGCGCGGATTTCCTCGCGCGCCGCGATGATGTCGACGCTGGCCGGCACCACGGTGATGACGTCCTTGTCGTCGGTGGTTTCGACCGTGGTCGATTCGCCGCGCTGGAGCTGCGCCTTGCCCAGGTACTGCGCCTCGTAGCCGAGGATTTCACCGGTTCCCGGGTCCTTGAGAGGCGTGGCGCTGCGGAACACGCGGAAATTCTTCAGCGGGCCCGGCGTTTCGAGCAGCGGCGTCTCGGCATTGCCGCGCGCATAGGCGCGGTCGCCGCGCGACAGCAGGACGCGGCTGTCGTTGCCGGCAACGATGCGCGGCGCGGCCTGCAGCGTGTCGGCATCGACCACGATCGGCTCGCTCAGGAAGGGCTCGATGATGCTCGGGTTGAGCGTGGGCAGGGCCATGCCGGCCAGCGAGTCGAAGCGCGTGCGCGGCGACAGCTTGATGGTGCCGCCATCGGCGCTGCCGCCCGCGCCGCGGCGCATGGTCAGGCGTGCGCGGCCGCCGGTCTTGTCCAGGTAGAGGACCTGGCCGGGGTAGATGCGGTGCGGGTTCGCGATCTCGCTGATGTTCATGCCCCACAGTTCCGGCCAGCGCCAGGGACGCAGCAGGTACAGGCGCGAGATCGCCCAGAGCGTGTCGCCGGGCTTGACCGTGTATTCGTCGGGCGCATTGGGCGCCAGTTCGCTCAGCGGAACGCCGGTCTGGGCGGTTTGCTGGGCGGTGGCGCGCTGCTGTGGCGTGATGGGGTAGTTCTGTGCCCAGGCCGCCGTCGTGCCGCCGGTGATCACCGCAAGGGCAGCCAACGTGGCGAGAAGATGCGGGCGCTGGCGGACAGTGATTCGGAGCTTTTTCATGTCTGGATGGGTGAGCGCGCCGCGTATCGGCGCACATACGAATCTCACAATTTGCTACGAATTCTGCGCCCGAAGCCCTTGGGAGGGCAACGTTTTCAGGCGATCCGGAGTCGCCGCGTCGCGGAATTGGCGAAAATAGCCACAACTTTCTCCCTGTTTCATGGCCAAACGAATCATTCTGAGTTACCCGGACAAGCGCCTGCACACGGTTGCCAAGCCCGTGCAGGGCGTCGACGCGCGCATCAAGGCCCTGGTGGCCGACATGCTCGAGACCATGTACGACGCCAGCGGCATCGGCCTGGCCGCGACCCAGGTCGACGTGCACGAGCGGCTGGTCGTCATCGACGTGTCCGAGGAACGCAACGAGCCGCTGGTGCTCATCAATCCCGAAATTATCTGGGCAAGCGACGAAAAGGTGTTGAACGAAGAGGGCTGCCTTTCGGTGCCGGGCATCTACGACGGCGTCATGCGTTCCACCTCGGTCAAGGTCCAGGCGCTGGACGAGAACGGCGAGCTGCGCACCATCGAGGCCGAAGGCCTCCTGGCCGTGTGCATCCAGCACGAGCTCGACCACCTGCTGGGCAAGGTGTTCGTCGAATACCTGTCGCCGCTCAAGCGCAACCGCATCAAGAGCAAGCTGCTCAAGCAGCAGCGCGAAGAGGCCAAAGAGGGCCGGGCGTGACAGCTTCCCTGCGGCCCTGGGCGCTCGGCCTTGCCGCAGCAGGGCTCATGCTCGCGGGCTGCGCCAGCGAACCCACGCGCATTGCCCCCGGCACCACCGCCGCCGAAACCCTGCAGCGCCTGGGTGCGCCCACGGGCCGCTATCCGCTCAATGGCGGCGGCGAGCGCCTGCAGTATTCGCGCATGCCGGCGGGCTTCGAGGTGGTCGACATCGACGTCGACGCCTCCGGCAAGGTCGTCTCCGTGACCCAGGTGCTCAGCGAGGCGCGCTTCGGCCACGACATCAAGGTCGGCCAGTGGCGCCAGAACGATGTGCTCGCCTTCTACGGCCGGCCCTATGAAACCAGCCGCGTCAGCTCCTTCGACGGCGTGGTCTGGAGCTGGCGCTACAAGGCCGTGAACGAGCGCCGCATGCTCTATATCTACATCGACCCCACCGGCGTGGTCCGCCGCTATCACACGGGGGACGACCTCGAACTCGATCGGATCCGCGATTGACCCCGCTGAAAGTCGTTTTTGCGGGCACGCCCGAGTTCGCGCGCGCCGCGCTCGAAGCCATTGCCGCCGCCGGCCATGAGATCGCGCTGGTGCTGAGCCAGCCCGACCGGCCCGCGGGCCGCGGCATGAAGCTGCAGGCCTCGCCCGTCAAGCAATGCGCCGTTGCCCACGGCTGGCCGGTGGCGCAGCCGCGCAGCCTGCGGCTGGACGGCAAGTACCCGCAAGACGCCGTGGCCGCGCGCGAGGCCCTGCTGGCGGCCCGGCCCGACGTGATGGTGGTGGCGGCCTACGGCCTCATCCTGCCGCAATGGGTGCTCGACCTGCCGGTGCACGGATGCCTCAACATCCACGCCAGCCTGCTGCCGCGCTGGCGCGGCGCGGCGCCGATCCATCGCGCCATCGAGGCCGGCGACGCGCAGACCGGCATCACCATCATGCAGATGGACGCCGGCCTGGACACCGGCGACATGCTGCTGCGCGAAGCCGTCGACATCGGCAGCGACACCACCGCGCGGCTGCACGACCGGCTGGCCGAGCTGGGCGGCCGCCTGATCGTCCAGGCGCTGGCCGACATCGGCCGCCTCGCGCGCACGCCGCAGCCGGCCGAAGGCGTCACCTACGCCAGCAAGGTCGAGAAGCACGAAGCCCAGATCGACTGGAACCAGCCGGCCGACGCGATCGTGCGGCGCATCCGGGCCTTCGACCCGTTCCCGGGCGCCAACAGTGCGCTCGATGGCGAGACCATCAAGCTCTGGGCCGCGCATGCGGCGCCGCCGGCCGAGGTTTCGGCCGCGCCGGGCACCCTGCTGGCCGTGAGCGACGCCGGCGTGGCGGTGGCGGCGGCCGGCTCGGTGGTGATGGCCACCGAACTGCAGCGGCCCGGCGGCAAGCGCCTGGACGTGGCCGACTTCCTGCGCGGCTTCGACCTGAAGCCCGGGCAGCGGTTCGGCTGATGTTCCTTTCCGCAGCCATTCGCCGCCGCCCCGAATTCCGCGCCGGCATCCGCGACATGTCCTCGGCCGCGCTGGGCATCGGCGCCTGGGGCCTCATGACCGGCGTGGCCATGGTCAAGTCGGACATGAGCGTGCTGGAGTCGGTGGCCATGACGCTGCTGGTCTACGCCGGCAGCTCCCAGCTCGCGGCCATTCCGCTGCTGTTCGCGGGCGCGCCGGCCTGGGTGATCCTGGCCACGGGCTTTTGCGTCAACCTGCGCTTCGTGGTCTTCAGCCTGCACCTGCGGCCCTACCTCATGCACATGCCGCGCTGGCGCCGCATGACGCACGGCTACCTCACGGCCGACCTGAGCTATGCGCTCTTCACTCGGCAGTACGCCGCGCCGCCGGCCACCGCTGCCGAGCAGCAGTCGCAGGAGGCCTACCTCACGGGCAACTACTTCGTGACCTGGTGCTCCTGGATGGGCATGAGCCTTCTGGGCATTGCGCTGGCCAACTTCATTCCGCAGAGCTGGGGCCTGGGCTTTGCCGGCGTGCTGAGCCTGGTGGCAATCGTCTGCTCGATGGCCACCACCCGGCTGCGCGTGCTGGCCGCGCTGGTCGCGAGCGCCACCGCGGTGGCCGCCTATGCCCTGCCGCTCAAGCTCAACATCGTGGTGGCCATCGGCGCCGCGGTGCTGCTGTGCTTCTGGCTCGAGAAGCGGTTCGGGCTCGACCCCGACGCGGAGGACGACAAGTGAAGGGCACCGACCTGTGGACGATGGGCGTGATCGTCGGGCTGGCCGCGGTCACGGTGCTCACGCGCTGCTTCTTCTTCATCCTCGACCGGCCCTGGGGCCTGCCCGAGTGGGCGCACCGTGCGCTGCATTACGCACCGGCCGCCGCGCTGGCCGGCGTGATCGCGCCCGAGATCGTGATGACCCAGGGCCACCTGATCACCACGCTGCACGACGCCCGCCTGTATGCGGCCGTGGTCGGCGCCGCTTACTACTACTGGCGGCGCGGCGTGCTCGGCACGATGCTCGCGGGCATGGCGGTGTACTTGCCGCTGCACCTGGGCCTGGGCTGGTAGGCCGTGCTTCTTTTCAGTCCAGCTTCACGCCGGCGGCCTGGATGATCCTGCCCCAGCGCTCGCTCTCGGCACGCGAGAGCTTGTAGAACTCCTGCGGCGTGCCCGGCAGCGCCTCGAAGCCGAACTCCGAGAACAGCTTCGCCACCTTCGGTGCCTTCATCGCCTTGTGCAGTTCGCCGTTGATGCGCGCCACCGCCTCGGGCGGCATGCCGGCCGGGCCGATCAGGCCGTGGAAGGCATAGGCGTTGACGTCGCTGAAGCCGGCCTCGACGAAGGTGGGCACCTCGGGCAGTGCGCTCGCGCGCTGCGGCAGCGCGATGGCCAGCACCCGCACCTTGCCCGCCTTGATGATCGGCAGGCCCGAGGCCAGGTCGAGCATCATCGTGGGCACCTGGCCGCCCATCAGGTCGGTCATGGCGGGCGCGGCGCCCTTGTAGGGCACGTGCGTGATCGTCAGGCCGGCCTTCTGCTTGAAGAGCTCCATCGCCATGTGGTGCGGCGAGCCATTGCCCGGCGAGGCATAGCTCGCCTTCTCCGGGTTGGCCTTCACGTAGCGCACGAACTCGGCCACGTTCTTCGCGGGAAAGTCCGGGTGCACCACCAGCGCTACCGGAAAGCGGCCGATGGCGCCGATGTAGGTGAAGTCGCTCGCGGGCTTGTAGGGCAGCTTGGCGAACATGTGCTCGTTGAAGAGCAGCGCCGCGTTCTCGGCCTGCATGATGGTGTAGCCGTCGGGCCTGGCCTGCATCAGCACCGAGACGCCGATGTTGGTCGAGGCGCCGGGCCGGTTGTCGATGATGAGCGGCTGCCCGAGCGACGGCTGCATCGCCTCGGCCAGCGAGCGCGCGAGGTTGTCGGTGCCGCCGCCGGCCACGTAGGGCACGATCCATTTGACGGGCTGGCTCGGGTAGGCGGCAGGCTGCTGCGCCGATGCGAAAGGGCTCGCCAGCGCGAGGGCCGCGGCCATGAGGGGAATCAGTCGCTTCATCGTTTCTTGTCTCCATTGCTTGTCTTGGAATCTGTTCAGCTCATTCGCCGCGCAGCGTCTGCCACAGTTCGCGGTCGCGCTCCGCGGTCCACACCACGGGGTGTTCGATGCCGCGCAGTTCGTCGTAGGCGCGCGAGACGTCGAAGGGCAGCACGTGCTGGAACACGGGCCAGCTGCCGAAGCGCGGCGCCATGGCCGCTTCGGCGCGTGCGAAGCAGCCCTTGAGCGTTTCGCCCGCGGCCATGCCGGCCTTCACGCTGTCGAGCAAGGCCTGGAGAAAGGCCTGGGTGAGTCCGATGGCCTCGGCGCATTCGGCCTCGCCCTGCAGCACGGCGCCGCGGCCCGGCACCAGCACGCGCGGCTTCAGCGCGCGCACCGCATCGAGCGTGCCGGACCAGTCGCCGATGTAGGCGTCGCCGGCGTAGACGCCGCAGTGGTTCTCGACCACGTCGCCCGAGAACAGCACGCCGCAGTCGGGCAGCCACGCGACCGTGTCGCCGCTCGAATGGCCGCGGCCCAGCGCCATCAGGCGAAGCTCGCGGCCTTGGCTGCGGCCAGGGCCGAGCCACAGGCTCATCTCGCGCTCGAAGCTCTGCGTCGGGAAGGTCAGGCCCGGGATCTCTTCCACGCCCGCGAAGAGGCGCGGGAAGCGGCCGACCTCGGAATCGAAATCGGCCTGGCCGCGCGTGCGGATCCAGTCCAGCGTGCCGTTGCTCGCGATGATGGCCTCGACCTCGCCGAAAGCGCTCGCGCCCATCACGCGCACCGCGTGGTAGTGCGTGAGCACGATGGTCTTGATCGGTTTGTCGGTCACCGTGCGGATGGCTGCGAGAAAGTCGCGCGCCATGCGCGGTGTGGGGCGCGTGTCGATCAGCACCACCTGCTCGTCACCGACGACGAAGCCGCAGTTGGGATCGAAGTCGCTGATGTAGCCGTACACGTTGGGTGCGAGTTCGCGCAGCTGCGGCTTCTGCTCGCGCGTGTCGGACGCCGAGGCAAAGGAGACGTTGGCGGTCATGGGGTTTCCGGAGTTGTCGTGGGGTCTTCGGCCGCGGCGTGGATGCAGGCGAGCAGCACGGCTTGGTCGCCGCACTGGTTGGCCAGCAGCAGCACGAGGCGGGCGTTGAGGTCGGCGCTCTGCGCTTCGCCGAGGCCCTCGTGCGCGGCGAGCAGCGCGGCGTAGAAGCCGTCAGGGTCGGGGATGCGGGGCTCGGTGATCATCATGGGGCGTGGTGGTCGAGGGCGAGCGCGGTGCGCAGCGCGGCGGCGATGGCATCGGGCGTGGCGCGCGGCAGCGTCGCGGCGCGGTAGGCATCGGGCCGCACGAGCACGAAGCTGCCCGCGTCGCGCAGGCCGAGGTGGCGCACGAGCGTCTCGTCGGCCTGCAGCGCCGGCAGCCCGCTGTCGCCGCCGATCGCGAGCAGGCGCAGCGGCAGCGCCGCCGTGGCATCCATCGCCGCGGCGGCCGCGGCGCGTGTGGGTGCCAGCCACAGGCCCAGGCACTGCGTGCCCTCGGCCAGCAGCTGCATCAGCGTGGTCTCGCGGCCATCGGCCCAGCGCAGCGGCAGGTTCTGCACCGTGCGTGCGCCTTCCGGCAGCTGCGGCGCGGGCGGATAGTCGTTGGCGACCGACATGCGGCCGGTGTTGACCAGCGCACGCGCGAACGGATGGCGCGCGGCCAGCGCCACCACCGCGCGGCGCAGCGTGTGCTCGGCCGGCGAGCGCGGCGCAAGAAAGCGCGCCGAGCGGCTCGTGACCTTCAGGTTCTCCTTCGCGGCCGGCCGCCGTTCGGCGTCGTAGCTGTCGAGCAGCGCATCGTTCGCTTGGCCTTGCACGACCAGCGCCAGCTTCCAGCCGAGGTTGGCCGCATCCTGGATGCCGCTGTTGCCGCCGCGCGCGCCGAAGGGGCTCACCACGTGCGCGGCATCGCCGATGAAGAACACGCGGCCGTGGCGGAAACTGTCGAGCAGGTGGTCGCGGTAGCCGTACGGGCCGATCCAGACGAACTCGAACTCCACGCCCGGCCCGAGCTGCTCGCGCAGCCGCGCGCCCGCCACTTCGGGCCGGCTGATGTGGGCGGTGTCGCAGTCCTCGGGCATCTGGTAGTCGATACGCCAGACGCCGTCGGCCATCAGGTGCTGCCAGACGCCGCGGCCCTCGTTGAAGGGCGCGTCGACCCAGGTCCAGCGCTCGGTGGGCAGCGGCTTCTTGAAGCGCACGTCGCTGATGCACCAGCGGTCGGTGCTGCGCGAGGCATGCGCGTCGATGCCGAGCTGCGTGCGGATCGGGCTGTTGGCGCCGGTCGCATCGATCAGGCGGTCGGCTTCGATCGTATAGCGGCCGGCGGGCGTTTCAATGTCGATGCGCACGCCATCGCTCAGGGGCTCGATGCGCGTCACGCGGCTCTTCCAGCGCACGTCGGTGAGGCCGAGTTCGAGGATGCGCTCGACCAGGAACCACTCGATGTAGAACTGCTGCAGGTTGATGAAGGGTGGCTGCCTCGAGACGCTCTCCGCCTGCAGGTTGAAGCTGTAGACCTCCTGCTCGCCCGAGAAGGTGCGCCCGAGCGACCAGGTGATGCCCTTGGCCGCGATGCGCTCGCAGATGCCCAGGCGCTCGAAGATCTCGAGGCTCTTCTGCGCATAGCAGATGCCGCGCGAGGACGCGCCGCGCACGCCGACGGTGTCGTCCTCGTCGAGCAGCACCGCGCGCACGCCGCGCTGCGCGAGGTCGCAGGCCAGCGTGAGGCCCGAGGGGCCGGCGCCGACGATCACGATCGGGTGGCGGACGATCTCCGTACGGCCCAGTTCGGGCGGTGGCGTGAACGGCCAGACCGGCAGCTCGTAGGCCGGTGCAAATGCAAAGCTTTCCATGGCTCCTCTACAGCGCGTGGGCGAATTCGGCGATGGCATCGGCCGCCTTGGGAATCAGCTCGGGCTGGCCCGCGAGGTAGTGGTTGCCGCCCACGATGTCGACATTGCGGATGCGCGCGCCGCCCGCGGCCATCCACGCATCGCGCGTGCTCGGGAAGGTCGACTGGTCGCCGGTGTAGGTCAGCAGCAGCTTCGGCACCGCGGTGCGCGCGAGATTCGTTGGCCCGTCGGCCTGCGAGCGCGAAGACCATTGCGAGAGGAAGGCCGTGAGCGAAGTGGTGCGGCCCATCGCATTGGCCGAGTAGTTGACCTGGCGCGCATCGCCCCACACGCTGCCCGGCAGGCGGTCGTTGGCATCGAGCGACAGATCCACGCAGCGCGGATCGGCATGCGTGCGGTAGACGATGAAGGTCTGGTCGCGCGGTGCGCCCGGGGTGCCGCGCAGCAGCGCGAGGCGGTCGACGCACCACTGCTCGATGCGATCGAGCCGCGCCTGCTGCGCCGCGCTGAAGCGCGCGAGAAAGCCGCGGTCGTAGGGCATGCGGTGGCGCGGGTCGTACATGTCGAGCTCGGGGTCCACCGAGAGCGGGTCGTGCTCGTCGGTGACCGAGGGGTCGATCCAGTCGCGCATCAGCCGCGTGCGGCCCAGGTGCGCGGCGCACAGCGCAATGCCGTCCACGGGCGGCAGGTCGGCCGGGTGCAGGTGCGTGGGGTCGCCGTCGGGCAGGTGGGTGGCGGTGAGCTTCTCGGCCTGCGCCTGGTAGAAGGCCGAGAGCGCCGCGCCGCCGGAGTTGCCGACCAGGAACACCTTCTCGTAGCCGGCCGCGCGCAGGTACTGCACGCCGGCGCCCAGGTCCTGGATCGCACGCTCCATCAGCAGCACCGTGTCGTTGCCCACGTAGCGCGAGTTCAGCCCCATGCAGCAGATGCCGCGCTCGGCCAGCGGGCCGATCAGGTAGTGGCCCATGAAGTTGCTGGTCGGATGCATCACGATGGCCGCGATTCTTTTCGGGCCCGGCGGCGCGCGGAAGGCGCCGTAGATGCGTGGGCGCAGCATCTGCAGGCCCGACTGGCTCTCCATGGCCGCGCCGGGCTTCACGTCGATGACGGCGAGTTGCAGCTCAGGCATGCGACGCGTCCTTCGCTGCGCGCAGCCCGGCCTTGCGCGCGGTCCACGCATCGAGGTCTGCGCGGGCGCGCAGTGCATGCGCCTCCATCTCGGCCTGCGGCACCGTCGGCGTGGTGAGCTCGACGCGAAGGCCGTTGGGATCGAAGAAGTAGATCGATTCGATGATGTGGTGGTCGGTCACGCCCAGCACCTCGACGCCGGCGCCCTCGAGCCGTGCCTTGGCGGCGAGCAGGTCGGCCACGGAATCGACCCGCAGCGCGATGTGGTTGACCCACGCCGGCGTGTTGGGCGAGGGCAGCGCGGCGATGTCGTCGCCCAGGTCGAAGAAGGCGATGTACGAACCGTCGCGCATGCGAAAGAAGATGTGCACGTAAGGGCAGTACTCGCCCGTGCTCGGTACGTGGTCGCTCTTGATGACGTGCGCAAGCGGCAGGCCCAGCAGGTCTTCGTAGAAGCGGC
The DNA here is from genome assembly GCF_056399465.1 of Variovorax sp. 01N425. Classification (NCBI taxonomy): domain Bacteria; kingdom Pseudomonadati; phylum Pseudomonadota; class Betaproteobacteria; order Burkholderiales; family Comamonadaceae; genus Variovorax; species Variovorax sp. 01N425. Next base: position 408,203 of record NZ_JBFTRJ010000002.1, read on the forward strand.
GGGTTTCCTCGCTGTCGCGGCAGCGCCAGGCGAAATGGTGCAGCCCGCGAACTGGCGGGGCCGCGGGGGCGGTCGTCGGCATGGCTTTGTGGTCTCCGGTGAGCCGCGATTGGGCAATGCCGCGTCTTATGATGCAATCGAAATTAATTCATCGATTGATGAAATAAACATATGAATCTGACCCTGCGCCAATTGCGCGCCTTCGCGGCCGTGGCCGAGACCGGCAGCTTCACCGCGGCCGCGCAGCAGCTGCACCTCACGCAGTCGGCGCTCAGCGTGCTGGTGCGCGAGCTCGAGCGCGAGATGGGCGTGCAGCTGCTCGACCGCCACACGCGGCGCGTGCAGTTGTCCGAGGCCGGGCGCGAGTTCCTGCCCTCGGTGCACCGGCTGCTGGGCGACCTTGCGGGCGCGGTGGCCGGCGTCACGGATTTGCGTGACAAGAAGAAAGGGCTGTTGCGGCTTGCAGCGCCGCAGCTCATGGCCTGCACGCTGATGCCGCGCGTGATCGCGCTCTACCGCGAGGCGTTCCCCGACGTCGATGTGCGCCTGGCCGACACGCTGCCCGAGCACCTGCTGGCCGGCGTGACGGCCGGTGACGTGGAGCTTGCGGTGGGGCAGGACGTGGCGGTCGACGGCGCCGTCGAGCGCCGCACCCTCTTTCGCGACCGGCACTGGCTGATCTGCCCGCCCGGCCACGCCTTTGCGAAGCGCCGCAAGGTGCGCTGGCATGAACTCGGCCCCTACACCTTCATCGCGCCCACGCGCGACTTCCGCCAGCGCGTGCTGCCCGAGCTGGCGCCGGCCGAGCGCGAGCTCATGCTGCGCCCGGGCACCCAGGAGGTGTCGTACATGACCACCGCGCTCGGCATGGTGGCCTCGGGGCTCGGGCTCACGGTGTGCCCGACCTATTCGGCGCCGCTGGTGCGCGCCCACGGCCTGCAGATGGTGCGGCTCGAATCGCCCGACTTCCACCGCGAGGTGTGCATCTACAGCGCGGCGCGGCGCACCCTCTCGCCGGCTGCCGCGAGCTTTGTCGAGATCCTCGAGCGCCATGCCCGGACGCAGCCCAGGGCCGGATGAAAAGCATCGGCGGGCCGCACGAGGCGCATAGAGCGGCGCCGGGGCCAAACCTACAATGGAAGGCGACCTGTCTTCCACCACCTTCTCCAGATCCATGAACGTCATTCGATTCACCGACCTCTGCGCGCAGGGCAAGGCCGCCGGCCAGCGCGTCTTCATTCGTGCCGACCTCAACGTGCCGCAGGACGATGCCGGCAACATCACCGAAGACACGCGCATCCGCGCCTCGGTGCCCTGCATCCAGCTGGCGCTCGACGCCGGCGCCGCCGTGATGGTGACCTCGCACCTGGGCCGCCCGACCGAAGGCGAATTCAAGCCCGAGGACTCGCTCGCCCCCGTCGCCAAGCGCCTGGGCGAGCTGCTCGGCCGCGAAGTGCCGCTGGTCGCCAACTGGGTCGACGGCGTCGACGTGAAGCCCGGCCAGGTCGTGCTGCTCGAGAACTGCCGCGTCAACAAGGGCGAGAAGAAGAACGACGAAGGCCTGGCCCGCAAGCTTGCCGCGCTCACCGACATCTACGTGAACGACGCCTTCGGCACCGCCCACCGCGCCGAAGCCACCACCTACGGCATTGCGCAGTTCGCCAAGGTGGCGGCGGCCGGTCCGCTGCTCGCGGCCGAGATCGACGCCATCACCAAGGCGCTGGCCCAGCCCAAGCGGCCGCTGGTGGCCATCGTGGCGGGCTCCAAGGTCAGCACCAAGCTCACCATCTTGAAGAGCCTGTCGGCCAACGTCGACCAGCTGATCGTCGGCGGCGGCATCGCCAACACCTTCATGCTCGCGGCCGGCCTTTCGATCGGCAAGTCGCTGGCCGAGCCCGACCTGGTCAACCAGGCCAAGGCGGTGATCGAAGCCATGCGCGCGCGCGGCGCCGACGTGCCGATCCCGGTGGACGTGGTCACGGCCAAGACCTTCGCGGCCGATGCGCCCGCCACCGTCAAGGACGCGGACTCCGTGGCCGACGACGACCTGATCCTGGACATCGGCCCCAAGACCGCCGCGATCCTGGCCGCGCAATTGCGCAAGGCCGGCACCATCGTCTGGAACGGCCCGGTGGGCGTGTTCGAGTTCGACGCCTTCGCGGGCGGCACCAAGGCCATCGCCCAGGCCATTGCCGAGAGCAGCGCCTTCTCGATTGCCGGCGGCGGCGACACGCTCGCGGCCATTGCCAAGTACGGCATCGAGAAGCAGGTCGGCTACATCTCGACCGGCGGCGGCGCCTTCCTCGAAGTGCTCGAGGGCAAGACGCTTCCCGCTTTCGAAATCCTTGCCAAGCGTGCCGCGGGCTGATTTTTCGCGCCCGCGCCGCGGTGCCCGCTTCCTGTTGTCGCACAAAGTGTATACAGTAGCGGATACAAAATGGAGACAAGCTCAATGATCACGGATCGCCTTCCCCGCCACGCCACCAAGATCGTCGCCACGCTCGGCCCGGCGTCCAACACGCCCGAGCTGCTGGAGCAGATGATCCTGAACAAGGTCAGCGTGGTGCGGCTCAATTTCAGCCATGGCACCGCGCAGGACCACATCGACCGCGCCGCCATGGTGCGCGAGGCCGCACGCAAGACGGGCCGCGAGGTGGCGATCATGGCCGACCTGCAGGGCCCCAAGATCCGCGTCGGCAAGTTCGCGCAGGGCAAGGTCTGGCTCGAGCCGGGCGCCAAGTTCGTGCTCGACGCCTCGCGCACCGAGCCCGGCGACGCCGAGGCTGTGGGCCTCGACTACAAGGACCTGCCGCGCGACGTGCGCCCCGGCGACCGGCTGCTGCTGAACGACGGCCTCATCGTGCTCACGGTCGACGCGGTTCGCGGCGAGGCGGTGCACACCACCGTCAAGCTCGGCGGCGAGCTCTCCAACAACAAGGGCATCAACAAGCAGGGCGGCGGCCTCACCGCCCCCGCGTTGACGGCCAAGGACATGGAAGACATCAAGACCGCGATGAGCTTCCAGGCCGACTACGTGGCCGTGAGCTTTCCCAAGAACGCCACCGACATGGAAATGGCGCGCCAGCTGTGCAACGTGGCCGCGGCCGAGTACGGCCACAAGCCGGGCCTCATCGCCAAGATCGAGCGCGCCGAGGCCATTCCCAAGCTGGAAGAGATCCTGCGCGCGAGCGACGGCATCATGGTGGCGCGCGGCGACCTCGCCGTGGAGGTGGGCAATGCCGCCGTGCCGGCGCTGCAGAAAAAAATGATCCGCATGGCGCGCGACATGGACAAGGTGGTGATCACCGCGACCCAGATGATGGAGTCGATGATCACCAACCCGGTGCCGACGCGCGCCGAGGTGAGCGACGTGGCCAACGCCGTGCTCGACGGCACCGACGCCGTGATGCTCTCGGCCGAAACCGCCTCGGGCCGCTATCCGCTCGAGACCGTGCAGGAGATGAGCCGCATCTGCGAAGCTGCCGAGGCGGCCGAGGACAAGACGCTGGACGCCGACTTCAGCGGCAAGACCTACAGCCGCATCGACCAGTCGATTGCCATGGGCGCGCTGTTCACGGCCCACCACCTGGGCGCCAAGGCCATCGTCGCGCTCACCGAGTCGGGCTCCACGCCGCTGTGGATGAGCCGCCACCGCGCGCACATCCCGATGTACGCACTGACCTCGCGCCTGGCCACGCAGCGCCGCATGGCGCTCTACCGCAACGTGCGCCCGCTGTTGATGGATTCGGAGAGCGACCGCGACACCGCGCTCGAGCAGGCCGAGGCCCACCTGAAGAAGCGCGGCATCGTGCAGACCGGCGACGTCTACGCCATCACCTGCGGCGAGCCGATGGGCGCCCCCGGCGGCACCAACATGCTCAAGATCTGCCGCGCCAGCTGAGTTCGCTCAGCCGTTGCGGAACAGAAAGCTGTAGGCGTTCAGCGCGGGCACGCCGCCCAGGTGCGCATAGAGCACCTTCGAGCCGGCCGGGAATTCGCCCAGGCGCACCTTCTCGATCATCCCGTGCATCGACTTGCCCTCGTACACGGGGTCGGTCAGCATGCCTTCCAGGCGCGCGCAGAGGCGGATCGATTCCAGCGTGCCTTCGTTGGGCAGGCCGTATTCGGGGCCGCCGAAGCGGCGGTCGAGCACCACGTCCTTGTCGGTGATGTCGCGGCCCAGCTCGACCAGCTCGGCCGTGCCCTTGGCAATGCGCACGATCTGCGCGAAGGTCTGCTCGGGCTTGGCCGAGGCGTCGATGCCGATCACGCGGTCGGCCCGGCCGTCGGCCGCGAAACCCACCACCATGCCGGCCTGCGTGCTGCCCGTGACCGAGCAGGTCACGATGTAGTCGAACTTGAAGCCCAGCTCGGCCTCCTGCTGCCGCACTTCCTCGGCAAAGCCGACGAAGCCCAGGCCGCCGCGCGGATGCTCCGAGCAGCCGGCCGGAATCGGAAAGGGCTTGCCGCCGGCCTTGCGCACGTCGGCCATGGCTTCTTCCCAGCTCTTGCGGATGCCGATGTCGAAGCCCGCGCTGTCCAGCCGCACGTCGGCGCCCATGATGCGGGACATCTCGATGTTGCCGACGCGGTCGTACACCGCATCGGAATAGTTGACCCAGTTCTCCTGCACCAGCACGCACTTCAGGCCCAGGTGCGCGGCCACCGCCGCCACTTGGCGCGTCTGGTTCGACTGGATGCCGCCGATCGACACCAGCGTGTCGTAGCCGCCCTCGAGCGCCTCGGGAATCAGGTATTCGAGCTTGCGCGTCTTGTTGCCGCCGAAGGCCAGGCCGCTGTTGCAGTCCTCGCGCTTGGCGTAGAGCTCGACCTCGCCGCCCAGGTGGGCGCTCAGGCGCTTGAGCGGATGGATCGGCGTGGGGCCGAAGGTGAGCGCGTGGCGCGGGAATTTCTTCAGGTTCATCGGTGCTGCTCCAGGAAAGGGATGCCATCGATCGTAGGAAGAAGCCGCCGAAACGTGCTTGCAAACTTTGGTGGAATTGCGGCGCAAAAAAAGACAAGATCGGGAAATCAGAGATTTTTGATTTGCCAATACCCCAATGAGCACAACAAAGTTGCGTACCACGCCGGCGCAGGCGGCCGAAGCGGCGGCGGAGCTCGACCGCACCGATCGCGCGATCCTGCGCGCCCTGCAGCGCGATGCCTCGGTGTCCAACGTGGCGCTGGCCGCCAAGGTCAACCTGAGCGCGCCGGCCTGCCTGCGCCGCGTGGAGCGGCTCAAGGCCGCGGGGCTCGTCAAGGGCATCGTGGCGCTGCTCGACGCCCAGGCGCTGGAGCTCGGCATGCTGGTGATGATCGGCGTGGTGCTCGACCGCTCCACGCCCGATTCCTTCGCCGATTTCGAGAAGGCCGCGCAAAAGGTCTCGGGCTGCCTCGAATGCCACGTGGTGACGGGCGAGTTCGACTACTTCATGCTCGTGCGAACGCGCGACAACGACAGCTTCAACCGCCTGCATGCCGAGCAGCTGCTGTACCTGCCGGGCGTGCGGCAGATCCGGACCTTCGTGGTGCTCAAGCAGGTGCTGTCGACCACGCAGCTGCCCATCTAGGAGCGCCCGCGCCGCGTGTCAGTGCCGTCCCACAAGGGGGCTCGATAGAATTGGGGCAGTTTTCTCTCGACTTTCCGCCTTCTTTTTCCCCTATTTCCGCGAGGTATTTCCCATGGCACTCGTCTCGATGCGCGAACTGCTGGACCACGCAGCCGCCAACGGCTACGGCATTCCGGCCTTCAACGTCAACAACCTCGAACAGGTCCAGGCCGTGATGGAGGCCGCCAAGGAAACCGGCGCGCCCGTCATCCTGCAGGCCAGCGCCGGTGCCCGCAAATACGCCGGCGAAGCCTTCATCAAGCACCTGATCCAGGCCGCGATCGAGCAGTACCCGAACATCCCGCTGGTCATGCACCAGGACCACGGCCAGAACCCGGACGTCTGCAAGGGCGCCATCGACCTGGGCTTCAGCTCGGTGATGATGGACGGCTCGCTCGAGGCCGACGGCAAGACCATCGCCAGCTACGACTACAACGTGGACGTCACCAAGAAGGTGTCGGACATGGCCCACCGCCTGGGCGTGACCGTCGAAGGCGAGCTCGGCTGCCTCGGCTCGCTCGAAACCATGAAGGGCGACAAGGAAGACGGCCACGGCACCGACGACACCATGACGCGCGAGCAGCTGCTCACCGATCCCGAGCAGGCCGCCGACTTCGTCAAGCGCACCCAGATCGACGCGCTGGCCATTGCCATCGGCACCAGCCACGGCGCCTACAAGTTCACGCGCGAGCCCACCGGCGACATCCTGGCGATCGACCGCATCAAGGAAATCCACCGCCGCATTCCCAACACCCACCTGGTGATGCACGGCTCGTCGAGCGTGCCGCAGGAGCTGCTGGCCATCATTCGCCAGTACGGCGGCAACATGAAGGAAACCTACGGCGTGCCCGTGAAGGAAATCCAGGAAGCCATCAAGCACGGCGTGCGCAAGATCAACATCGACACCGACATCCGCCTGGCCATGACCGGTGCGGTGCGCAAGTTCCTGGCCGAGAACCCCGAGAAGTTCGACGCCCGCGAATGGCTCAAGCCCGCGCGCGAAGCCGCCAGGCTGATCTGCAAGCAGCGCTACATCGAGTTCGGCTGTGAAGGCCAGGGCGCCAAGATCAAGGGCGACACGCTGCAGGTGGTCGCCGCCAAGTACGCCAAGGGCGAACTCGCGCAAGAAGTGGTCTGAAGACAAACTTTTTCCGCGAATCGCAGGCCACCGTTCGCGGTGGCTTTTTTCTGCGCGCACAATCCGTTTTCCCCCGTCACCCGTTTCCGCACAGCAGCACCGTTCCATGACCACCGTCCACACCTCTTCCATCCAGAGCCTGCCCCTGCTTGCGCGCGGCAAGGTGCGAGACAACTACGCCGTCGGCGAAGACCGCATCCTGATGGTCGCGAGCGACCGGCTCAGCGCCTTCGACGTGATCATGGGCGAGCCGATCCCGGGCAAGGGCGAGATCCTCACGCAGATGGCGCTGTGGTGGTTCGACCGCCTCGGCCAGCTGTGCCCCAACCACCTGACGGGCGAAGCGCCCGAGAGCGTGGTCACGCCCGAAGAAGTGCCGCAGGTCACCGGCCGCTCGATGCTGGTCAAGCGCCTGACGCCGATCCCGGTCGAGGCCGTGGTGCGCGGCTACCTGGCCGGCAGCGGCTGGAAGGAATACCAGGAAAGCCGTTCGGTCTGCGGCGTGCCGCTGCCCGAAGGGCTCACCAACGCCAGCAAGCTGCCGCGCCCGATCTTCACGCCCGCCGCCAAGGCCGCGGCCGGCGAGCACGACGAAAACATCAGCTACGACCGCGTGGTCGAGATCGTCGGCCCCAAGCTGGCGCAGCAGATCCGCGAGACCAGCCTGGAGATCTACGAAACCGCCGCGCAGATCGCGCTGGGCAAGGGAATGATCATTGCCGACACCAAGTTCGAGTTCGGCCTGGACGAGGCCGGCACGCTGGTGCTGATGGACGAGGTGCTCACGCCCGACAGCTCGCGCTACTGGCCGGTCGAGGGCTACCAGGCCGCGCTGGCCGCGGGCGCCAATCCGCCGAGCTACGACAAGCAGTTCGTGCGCGACTGGCTCGAAGCCACCAAGATCAACGGCAAGCCCTGGGACAAGACCCCGCCGGCGCCGCGCCTGCCGGCCGAGGTCATCGAAAAGACCGCGGCCAAATACCGCGAAGCGCTCGAGCGGCTCACGGGCTGAGGAAAAAGGGCGCGCCGCTTCAGCGGCTCGCCGAATTCAGCGTGGCCACCGTGCGCCCGCTCGCGTCGAGCAGCGCGAGCCGTCCCGGGCCGGCGAGGCGATAAGTTGCGGTGGTCTGCAGCGCCGAGATGAATTGCGCCTCGTTGGCGCCGCGCACCGGATCCGCGCAGGCCATGCGGGTCGAGGCCAGCTGGCCGATGCGCAGCGTGATGCCGCTGCGCGTGAACGACCCCGACACGCGGTTGCAGCCGCCCGTTCCGCTGACGCGCCCGCTGCTGCGGTCGAACTGGATCTGCGCTTCGCCGCCGGACGCCACGGGCTCGTCGCCCAGTTGCACCAGGCGCCAGACCGGCCCCTCGATCGGCTCGTCGAGGCTGATGCCGCTGCCGCAGCCGGCCAGGGCGGCGGCCATCAGTGCGGTCGCGAAAACGGAAAGCGCGATGCGGGCGCGGTGGCGGGCGGGAAAGCGCATGGCCGGGGTGTCCTTCTTCTCAATTGCAACAAGTTGAATCGCCGCCATCGTATGCGAGGCCGCCCCGGCTCGCCAAGATGCGTGCGCCTGCCGCAATCGGCCGCGCTTGCCCGGCTCAGCTCAGCACGACGCTGCTGAGCCGGCGGCGGTAGGTGGCCACCACCGGATCGTCCGGCGGAATCTGCCCGTCCGCCACCTTCACCTTGGGCGGCTCGATCAGGTCGAGGATCGCGATGTAGGTCTTGCGCGCGAGCTCCTCGTTCCAGGCCTTGTCGCGCATCAGGATCTCGAGCAGCTCGTCCATGGCGTCGGTCCAGCGCTGCCCGGCCATCAGCAGGCGGGCGCGGCCGAAGCGGGCGTCGAAGTCGCGCTTGCCGGCGGCGATCTTCGCGTCGAACTCGGCGATGGCGGGCGCGGCACCCGAGGCCGGCGCCGCAAAATCGATCGCGTCCATCCAGCGCTGCAGCGAATCGAAGCGGCGCACCAGCGTGGTCCTGGCGATCACCGGCGCGAACGCCACCTTGGCATCGTCGATGCGGCCCATCTGCAGCAGCAGCTTGACGTAGTCGAAGCGCGCATCGTCATTGGCCGGGTCGGTGGCCACGGCGTGCTGCAGCCGCTCGAGGGCGCCCTCGGTGTCGCCTTCGGCCAGCGCTTCCTGGGCCGCGGCCTCCTGGGAGGCGGCTTCGACCTGCTCGGCGGCGGGCACGTGCTTGTCGAGGAATTCGCGGATCTTGTCGGCGGGAATGGCGCCGACGAAGCCGTCCACCGGCTGGCCGTCCTTGAACATCACGCAGAACGGGATGCTGCGCACGCCGAACATTTCGGACAGCTGCGAGGAGATCTGGGGCACCTTGTCGGCGTCCAGCTTGGCCAGCGTGAAGCGCCCGGCGTACTCGGTTTCGAGCTTTTCGAGCACCGGGCCGAGCTGCTTGCACGGTCCGCACCATTCGGCCCAGATGTCGAGCAGCACCGGCGTGGCGACCGAGCCTTCGATCAGTTCAGCCTGAAAATTTTCGAGAGTGATGTCGATCATCGGGAACAACTGGGGGTGAAACGTAAAATTGGAACCATGAACGAAACCATTCAGGTCGGTGTAGTGATGGGCTCGAACTCCGATTGGGAGACGATGCGCAACGCGGTCGAGATTCTCCAGCAATTCGGGATCCAGCACGAAGCGAAGGTGGTCTCGGCCCACCGGATGCCCGATGCACTCTTCGCCTATGCCGAAAGCGCCGCCGGGCGCGGGCTGGCCGCGATCATCGCGGGTGCGGGCGGCGCCGCCCACCTGCCGGGCATGCTGGCCGCCAAGACCACGGTGCCGGTGCTCGGCGTGCCGGTGGCCAGCCGCCACCTGCAGGGCGTCGATTCGCTCTACAGCATCGTGCAGATGCCCAAGGGCGTGCCGGTGGCCACCTTTGCCATCGGCAATGCGGGGGCGGCCAATGCGGCGCTGTTCGCGGTGGCGATGCTGGCGGTGAACGACCCGGCGCTGCGCACCCGGCTCGATGCCTTCCGCGCCGCGCAGACCGCCGCGGCCGAGGCCATGGCGCTGCCGCCGCCGGCCGCCGATGCCGCCGCCGTGTCGCCGTTCTCGCCGCAGGGCGGGGGTGCGCTGTGAACCACAACGGCAACGGCCTTCCCATTCTTCCGGGCGCCACGCTCGGCGTGCTCGGCGGCGGCCAGCTGGGCCGCATGTTCGCCCACGCCGCCCAGCGCATGGGCTATTTCACGGCCGTGCTCGACCCTGACGCCGACAGCCCCGCCGGCCGCGTGAGCCACCACCACATCCACACCGACTATGCCGACGTCGACGGCCTCGCGCGGCTCGCGGGCCTGGCCGATGCGGTCACCACCGAGTTCGAGAACGTGCCGGCGCCCTCGCTGGAGAAGCTGTCGGTGGCCCGGCCCGTGGCCCCCGACGCGGGCGCCATCGCCATCGCGCAGGACCGCATCGCCGAAAAGGCCCATTTCACGCGCTGCGGCGTGGCCTGCGCACCCTATGCAGTCATCGAGACCGCGGCCCAGCTCGCCGCGGTGGAGGATGCGCTGCTGCCGGGCATCCTCAAGACCGCGCGCCTGGGCTACGACGGCAAGGGCCAGCAGCGCGTGTCCACGCGCGCCGAACTGGTCGACGCCTGGCAGGCCGCGGGCTGCGTGCCCTGCGTGCTCGAAAAGCTGCTGCCGCTCGAATTCGAATGCTCGGTGATCGTCGCGCGCGGCCGCGACGGGCAGCTGGTGCACTTTCCGCCCCAGCGCAACCTGCACCGCGATGGCATTCTGGCCGTGACCGAGGTGCACGCGCAGAACATGCCCAAGACCGTGGCCCAGGCGGCCATCAACTCGGCCAGGAGCATTGCGACCGGGCTGGACTACGTGGGCGTGCTGTGCGTGGAGTTCTTCGCGCTGGCCGACGGCTCGCTGGTGGTGAACGAAATGGCGCCCCGGCCGCACAACAGCGGCCACTACACCATGGAAGCCTGCGACGTCTCGCAGTTCGAGCTGCAGGTGCGCACCCTCGCGGGCCTGCCGCTGGCCGCGCCGCGCCAGCACAGCCCGGCGGTCATGCTGAACCTGCTGGGCGACCTGTGGTTCACCGCGGGCGGCGACAAGCCGGTGGCCCCGCGCTGGAGCGACGTGCTCGCGCTGCCCGGCGTGCACCTGCACCTCTACGGCAAGATCGAACCGCGCCGCGGCCGCAAGATGGGCCACCTGACGCTCACCGGCGCCACCCTCGAAAATGTGCGCGCCACGGCCTCCCAGGCCGCCACCGTGCTCGGCCTGCCGGCGCTGTCGGCGGCCGACTTCGCATGATCCTCGACGGCCAATCCCCCGAAGCCATTGCCGAGGCCGTGCGTGTGCTGCGCGCGGGCGGGCTGGTCGCGTTCCCGACCGAAACCGTCTACGGCCTGGGCGCCGATGCCACCAGCGACATGGCGGTGGCCGGCATCTTCAAGGCCAAGGGCCGGCCGGCCGACCATCCGCTGATCGTCCACGTGGCGGCCGGCATCAAGGGCACCGAGGCGCTGTCGCGCTTTGCGCAGCCGCTGCCGCCGTTCGCCCAGAAGCTGGTGCAGGCCTTCTGGCCCGGCCCGCTGACGCTGATCGTCACGCGCCAGCCCGGCGTGGCGGCCGCGGCCGCCGGCGGGCAGGACACCATCGGCCTGCGCTGCCCCTCGCATCCGGTCGCGCAGGCCCTGCTCGAGGCCTGCGCCGAGCAGGGCGTGCCGGGCCTCGCGGGCCCGAGCGCCAACCGCTTCGGCCGCGTGAGCCCCACCACCGCGCAGCATGTGCATGACGAGTTCGGCGATGCGCTGACGGTGATCGACGGCGGCGCCTGCGAGGTCGGCATCGAGTCGACCATCGTCGACTGCAGCCGCGGCGCGCCCGTGCTGCTGCGCCCGGGCCTGATCACGCGCGCGCAGATCGAGGCCGCCGCGGGCGAGCGCCTGAGCAACCGCGAGGTGCTCGAGACGCCCGATCCGCGCGCCTCCGGCACGCTGGAAGCGCACTATGCGCCGAACGCCAAGCTGCGGCTGATGGACGCCAAGGCCATCCAGGCCGGCCTCGACGTGCTCGGCCCGGGCGCGGCCCACATCGCCGTGTGGACGCGCGCCGAGGTGCGCAGCCACTCCCAGCGCGTGCTGCAGCGGCGCATGCCGGACGACGCGGCGGCCAGCGCGCACCAGCTGTTCGCGGTGCTGCGCGAGTTCGATGCCGAGGGTGTCAAGCTGATCTGGGTCGAGACGCCGCCCGACACGCCCGAATGGGAAGGCGTGCGCGACCGCCTGCATCGCGCGTCCATGGGCTGACCCCGGTCTTCGCTGCTAGCCGCCGGCGGCCAGTACGCCCTGGAAGAAGCCGCGCGCCGAAGCCAGGCAGAACGGCGGCACCAGGCTGCCGTGGTAGGCCAGGGTGACGGCCTGCCGCTTGTCGGCGTCGCTGCCGGGGGTGTTCTGCGCGAGGGTGCTCTTGGCCTGCGCGAAGCCGGCGCGCGCGGCGGAGTACGAGTCGGTGGTGCCGGAATCCTCCAGGTCGACCACCGTCAGCGCGGCGGCAGGCATGCCGCGGGCGCGGAAGTAGCCGGCGGTGGCGCGGGTGCTCAGGAAGTTCACGGTCGGATCGTTGGCGCCGCCGCACATGAGCACCGGCCGCGTCGGCAGCCAGGTGCGCAGGTCGTTGGCGCGCGCCGCCTTGCGAAAGCCCACGGCCGGCCTGCAGTCGAGCGGCGAGGTGGTGCTCAGCGAGGCCGCCGTGGCGGGCAGCGCATTGCCGGGGCAGGGGTTCGCCTGGATGTCGCCGGCCGCCTGCGTCAGGTAGCTCTGGCGGATGAGGTTGTTGGCGCCGTAGAAGATCGACAGCTCCGGGCTCACCGGGCCCGGCGTCGCACCCGCGGGAAACAGCGCGAGCTGCGGCAGCTTGCCGTTGGCATACAGCGTGGTGATGGGCGTGAGGCTCGGCAGCAGGGTGTCGATGCCGGTGGCGTACTGCGACTCGTAGATGTCGCCGGTGCTGCCGTAGACATCGCCGAACTGCTGCTGCCAGCTGGCCGAGAGCAGCGGCACGAACAGCGTGCTGCCGAGCGCCGGCCAGCCCATGAAGGTGTAGTCCGCCAGCAGGCCGATGGCCGATGGCGCGGAGAGCGGCGCCGACGCCGTCACCGCCCGGCCCGTGGCCTGCATCTCGCGGTGCGCCGCCAGCGCCACGTAGCCGCCCTGCGAGTAGCCGGTGATCAGAAGCGAGCCCGCGTCCGCGGCGTCGATGCCCGTGAAGGTCTTGCGCGCCGCGGTGAGCGCGTCCACCATGTCCTTGCCCTGCTGGTCGCCGTCGAGGTACGGGTGGTAGGCCAGCGTCGACTTGTCGTAGCCCGCATAGTTGGGCGCCACCACGATGTAGCCCTGCGCCGCGAACATGGCGGCGATCGTCAGGCCCTCGCCGGCGGCCGGCTGGGTGGAGTCGGTCCATTTGGCGAGGTTGTAGTTGCGCGCGGCCGTGGTGCCGTGCGCATAGAGCACCACGGGATGCGGCCCGTTGCAGGCCACGTCGGTACCGGAGGGCAGCATGATCGCGGCGGTGGCGTTGGTGGCCTCGTTCTTGCCGCCGATGGTGCGGTATTCGAGGTAGCGCACCGCGACCCCGCACCTGGGCGTGCCCGCCACCTGCAGCAGGGCCTTGCCCTGGTCGGTCGCCTGGAGGTTGGTGCGAAGCTGGTCGGCCGAGAGCTTGGCGGTCTGCTCGGGCGGGTCCGTGACGACCGAGCCGCGGCCGGTGTCGCTGGTTGGCGGTGGAAAGCCGATGCCGATGCCGCCGCCCCCTCCACCACCGCCGCAGGCCGCCAGCAGCAGCGTGGCGCCGGCCAGAGCCGCAACCTTGTGCAGCGGAGTGGGGAATTGTCGTTGCGGCTTTTTCAAGGCGTGGCTCCTGATGTTGTCGAATCGAACGGGCGTCCGATTCTGTGCAGCGCCACGGCCGCGCGCAAGCGGCGCGTCTACCTAGAGAAGTTTTCAGTACACGGCCGCTGCCAAGCGGCCGAAGGCCCTCAGTTGTCCTGCGACGCCCAGTCGACCAGCGCGTCGAACGCGGCGCGCGCGGCGCCGGCGTTCTCGCCATTGGCAATCGCCACCAGCACGTAGCGGCGGCCGCTTGCGCCGTGCACATAGCCGGCCACGCCGGCCGCATCGCGCAGCGAGCCGGTCTTCAGGTGGGCCGCGCCGCCCGAGCGCAGCGTGCGCTTCCTGAGCGTGCCGTCCACCCCCATGGCGGGCAGCGAGGACACCAGCTCCGGCATCAGCGGCGAGCGCCAGGCCACCTGCAGCATGCGGCCGAGCGCCGCGGCGCTGATGCGCTCGTCGCGCGACAGGCCCGAGCCGTTGTCGAACACCGGCGGCGCCTCGCCGGTGCCGATGCGCTCGCGCCACCACTGGCCCAGCGCACTGCGCGAAGCCTCGAAGCTGCCGCGGTTCTTCTGCGTGAGCCCGAGCGTGAGGAACAGCTGCTGCGCCATCACGTTGTTGCTGTACTTGTTGATGTCGCGCACCACTTCCGCCAGCGGCGGCGAGCCGAACTCGAACACCGGCCTGAGCCCGGCCGGCACGCGGCCGTCGCGCATCTGGCCGCCGACCCGGCCGCCCATCTCGGCCCACATGCCGCCGATGGCGCGCAGGCCGTAGGTGCGCGGATCGGCATAGGCCACGGCCCAGCTTTTCTCGCCGCAGGAGGCCGGCAGGGCGCCCAGGAAGCGGATGCGGTTCGGGTCGCTGAAGTCGGGCTTGATCGCCGCGCGCCAGTCACCGCATTCGCCGGGCGCGAGCGCCACCGTGGGCTGCATCGACACGCTGGCGAGCGGCGGCTCGTAGCTCACGCGCGCCTGCTGGCCGCCGCGTTCGGGCGTGAAGACCATGTTGACCGACTTGAAGTTGACCAGCAGCGCCTCGGGCGAGGCGTTGTAGGGCCGCAGCGGCTCGCCGTCGAAGGCGGCCGGGTCGTTCTCGATCGCGGCGTCGAAGGCGCTGCGGTCCAGCACGATGTCGCCGCTCACGCTGGTGATGCCCAGGCCCTGCACGCGCCGCAGCAGCAGCCAGGCGCGCTCCAGCACCAGCTTGGGATCGCCCTGGCCCTTGATGTAGAGGTTGCCGTTGAGCACGCCGTTGCTCACCGTGCCGTCGATGTAGACCGGCGTGCTCCAGCTGTAGGCCGGCCCGAGCAGGTCGAGCGCGGCGTAGGTGGTGACCAGCTTCATGATCGATGCCGGGTTCACCGGCACCTGCGTGCGCCAGGCCAGGCGCGGCGGGCGCAGGCCTTCGGCATCGGCCACCAGCATCGTCACCGAATCGCGAGGCACCTTGGCGCGCGCGAGGGCGGCCTCCACTTCGCCTGGAAAGACCTGCTGTGCAAGCGCGCCCGGAATGGACAGGGCGGCGAAGGAAAGCGCGCAGGCGGTGCGCAGGAAGAAGGGGAGACGACGAAGACGCATCGTGCCGATTATCTCGGCGGAAAAACATGCAGTTGCGCGTGATACAGCAGCATCACGGTCTTGGCGTCGGCAATGCGCCCGTCGGCCACCATGGCCAGCGCTTCGTCGATGCCGAGCTCGAGCACCTCGATGTCCTCGCCCTCCTCGGCCAGGCCGCCGCCGTTGCCGATGCGCATCGACGGCTCGTATTCGGCGATGAAGAAGTGCAGCTTCTCGGTCACCGAACCCGGGCTCATGAAGGCTTCGAGCACCTTCTGCACCGCGCCCAGGCGATAGCCCAGTTCTTCTTCCACCTCGGCACGGATGCGTTCCTCAGGCGCCGCGTTGTCGAGCAGGCCGGCGGCCGCCTCGATCAGCAGGTCGCCGTGCCCGTTGACGAAGGCCGGATAGCGGAACTGCCGCGTCAGCAGCACCGTGCGCTGCGCGAGGTTGCAGGGCAGCAGCGTGGCGCCGTTGCCGCGGTCGTAGGTCTCGCGGTGCATGCGCTGCCACTGGCCGTCGTTGCGCCGCCAGTCGAAGGCAGTGGTCTTGAGCGTGTACCAGTTGTCGGAAAGCAGGGTGACTTCGTGCACCCGGACGCGGTCGTGGAGGGTCGTCATGGCGCGCAGCTTATGCGTAAATTCGTGCAGAAACAAGAAAATTCGTGCAATCCACGGTCCTGCCCGCTACCATCGCCCGATGCTCACCCGCCAGCGCAAGCAACACATCCTCTCGGTCCTGCAGCGCGACGGCAACGTCGTGGCCAAGTCGCTCAGCGAGGAGCTGGCGCTGTCGGAAGACACCATCCGCCGCGACCTGCGCGAGCTGGCCGCCGAGGGGCTGCTGCAGCGTGTGCACGGCGGCGCGCTGCCGGTCGCCAGGGCCGAAGCCGACTTCGCGGGCCGGCTGCAGCTCGCAACCGCGGAGAAGGTGGCGATCGGCCGCGCCGCGGCACGGCTGGTGCGGCCGGGGCAGGTGGTCTTCATCGACGGCGGCACCACGGCCGTGCAGATGGCGCGGCACCTGCCGGCCAGCCTGCGCGCCACCGTGGTCACGCACAGCCCGTCGGTGGCGGTCGAGTTGGCGGGCCATGCCGGCATCGAGGTGGTGCTGATCGGCGGGCGCCTGTTCAGGCATTCGATGGTGGCGGTGGGCGCCGCGGCCATGGACGCCATCTCGCGCGTCCACGCCGACACCTGCTTCCTGGGCGTGACGGGGGTACATGCCGAGGCGGGCCTGACCACCGGCGACGTCGAGGAGGCCGCGATCAAGCGCGCACTCATGGCCGCCGCGGCCGAGACGGTGGTGCTGGCCTCGTCGGAAAAGATCGGCGCGGCCTCGGCCTGGGTCATCCACCCCGTTTCGGCCGCGACCAGCCTGCTGGTGTCGCCGGAAGCGCCGGCCGCCGCGCTGGCACCGCTGCGCAAGGCCGGGCTCGCCATCCTGCGCAGCGACGGCGGCTGAGCGCGCCGGTCCGCCGCCGATTCGATCCATTCGCCCCTGGCCGGCGCGGCCGCGGCCTGCCCTGGATAATCGGGGGATGCCCGCCCTGCCCCGTTTCTCGCCCCGCACGATCGGCATCGGCGCGGCCGTGGTCACCGTGCTGGTCTGGACCGCCTTCATCGTGATCGCGCGGGCCTCGGCCGCACGCTCGCTCACCCCGCTCGATCTGGCGCTGGCGCGCATCTGCGGCGCGAGCCTGGTGCTGGTGCCCTGGGGCGCCTGGATGGTCATGAAGGGCCAGCGGCAAAAGGACGGCAGCGCGTCGTCGCTGTTCGGGCTTTCGCCGCTGTCGCTGCGCCTCACGGCCGGCGCCGGCATCTTCGGCGGCGTGGCCTATGCCCTGCTGGCCTACAGCGGCTTCTTCTTCGCGCCCGCGGGCCATGCCTCGGTGCTGATGCCCGGCAGCCTGCCGCTGTGGACCACGCTGCTGGCCGCGCTGGTGCTGCGCGACCGCATCACGCCGGGCCGCGCCTTCGGGCTCGCGCTGATCGTGGCCGGCGACCTGGTCGTCGGCGGGCGCAGCCTGCTGCATGCCTTCGAGGGCGGCGAGGTCTGGAAGGGCGACCTGCTCTTCATGGCCGCGGCCTTCTGCTGGGCCTGCTACAGCGTGGTGGCGCGCCGCCACGGGCTGGACGCCGTGCGCGCGACCATCGCCATCACCGTGTTCGCGCTGCTGGCCTATGTTCCGGTCTACGGCCTGCTGGTGGCGGGCGGCGCGGTCGTGAGCCGCATCGGCACCGCGCCCTGGGGCGAGGTGGCGTTCCAGATGCTGTTCCAGGGCGTCGGCTCGGTCGTCGTCTCGGGCATCACCTTCACGAAGATGATTCAATATTTCGGGCCGGTGCGCAGCACCATGATCACGGCCCTGGTGCCCGGCCTCTCGGCCTTCGGCGCGGTGATCTGGCTCGACGAGCCGCTTTACTGGAACCTGATCGCCGGCCTGCTGCTGGTGACGGCCGGCATCTTGTTCGGCGTGCAGAAAACATCGGCCGGCGGGCGCGCGGCTGCGCGGCCCGCCATGCCGGCCACCGCCACGGGGTGCCGCGATGCCTAGGCTCCTGGCTTTCGACACCAGCACCGAGCACCTGTCGGTGGCGGTGCGCCACGGCGAGCGCCTGTTCACGCACAGCGGGGCCGGCGGCGCGCAGGCGTCGAGCACGCTGATCCCGCTCATCCTGCAACTGCTGGCCGAGGCTGGGCTCGAACTGGCCGCGCTCGACGCCATCGCCTTCGGCCGCGGGCCGGGCTCCTTCACGGGCCTGCGCACCGCCTGCTCGGTGGCGCAGGGCCTGGCCTTCGGCGCCGGCGTGCCGCTGCTGCCGGTCGACACGCTGCTGGCCGTGGCCGAGGAGGCGCGCCATGCCTTCGGCGCACGCCAGGTGGTGGCGGTGCTCGACGCGCGCATGGACCAGCTCTATGCCGCGCGCTACGACTTCGATGGCGGCGGGGCGCTGGGCGGCGCGGACAGCGAGCCGCTGCTGCTCGCGCCCGAGGCGCTCGAAGTGCCCGCCGGCTGGTCCCTTGCCGGCAACGCCTTTGCCGCCTACGGCCCGCGACTGGCCCCGGCCGCGGCGCGCCACGAAGTGCTGCCCACGGCCACCGCCATGCTGCGGCTGGCGCCCGCGCTGCTGGCCGCGGGGCGCACGGTGGATGCGGCACATGCCTGGCCGCTCTATGTTCGCGATAAAGTGGCGCAAACCACCGATGAGCGCGCCGCCATCAAAGCGGCCGCACTGGCGGTTCCACCTGTTGCCAACCAGTCATGAGCGCCGTCCTCCAGCCCGTCGAAGCCCGCCTCGAGCCGCTCACCGTCGAGCGGCTCGATGCCGTCTGCGCGGTCGAGCAGACGGCCTACAGCCATCCGTGGACGCGGGCCAACTTCATCGATTCGATGGCGGTCGGCTACCACTGCCAATGCCTGCTGGCCCCGGTTTCGCGGCCCGACCTGGGCACGCCGCTCACCAGCCTCGGCGAGACGCTGATCGGCTACTTCGTCGCCATGAAGGGCGTGGACGAAGTGCACCTGCTCAACATCACCGTGGCGCCGGCCTTCCAGCGCCAGGGCTGGGCGCCGCTGATGCTCGAGGCGCTGACCGGCTGGTCGCGCGCGCAGGGCGCCCAGTGGCTCTGGCTCGAGGTGCGCCAGAGCAACCGGCGCGCGCTCGACATCTACATGCGCCAGGGATTCCGCAGCGTCGGCGTGCGCAAGGGCTACTACCCGGCGCATGAAGGCAAGCGCGAGGACGCGGTGGTCATGAGCCTGCGATTGAACGAATCAGGCTCTGCCTGGGGAGCCTTGCGATGAACGCGGTACAGACACTGAAGCTCGACGCCCGCCGGCGCGCGATGCTCGACGAGATGGGCGTGAAGGTCTGGTGGCCGATGCCTGAAGCTGCCGAAGCGGCGCCCGCGGCCCTGGAAGCGGCTGCGGTGGCCGCGCCGACGCCCGCCGTCCGCGAGCGCGCGCCCTCCGTGGCCGAGGCGCCGGCCGCAAGGCCCGCTGCAGCACCGGCCCCGGCGGCGCGCCCCACCGCGCCCGCGCTGCTCGCACAGGGCGCCGCCGTGCTGGTCGACGCGCCCCGCCGCCTCTACGCCGAGGCCGCCGCCGAAGCGGCGCAAGGCGGCTGGCTGGTGGTGGCCGACATGCCGCCCGAAGCCGACGGCCGCCACGGCGAGCCCTTTGCGGGCGATGCCGGCAAGCTGCTCGACAACATGCTGCGCGCCCTCAAGCTGCACGACGGCAAAACGCCGGTGCACCTGATGCGCACGCACCGCGGCGTGGGCGCCGGCCAGCCCGGCAGCCCGCGTCCGATGGACGAGGCGTTCGCGGAACATGCGGCCGCGCTGGCGCCGAGCCTGGTGCTTGCCATGGGCCCGCTGGCCGCCCAGAGCCTGATGCAAAGCGCCGATCCGCTCGGCAAGCTGCGCGGCCGCGCGGTGCCGCTGCCCTCGGCCAGCGGCGTGCCGGTGGTGGCCACCTACCACCCGGCCTACCTGCTGCGGAACCCGGCCGACAAGGCCCGCGCCTGGGCCGATCTCTGCCTGGCGGCCGAGCAGCAAACACCGTCGAACTAGGGGCCGGCGGACGGGTCCTTAAAATCGGACCCCATGACTTTCCTCGACAAGCTGGCCACCGCACAGCAAACAAACGGTTCGTTGCTCTGCGTGGGGCTCGATCCGGAGCCAGCCAAGTTCCCGGGGCAGCTCAAGGGCGACGCCAGCCGCATCTATGACTTCTGCGCGCGCATCGTCGACGCGACGGCCGGCCTGGTCATCGCCTTCAAGCCGCAGATCGCCTATTTCGCGGCCCATCGCGCCGAAGCCCAGCTCGAACAACTGATGGAGCACATGCGCCGCAACGCGCCCGGCGTGCCCGTGATCCTGGACGCCAAGCGCGGCGACATCGGTTCCACGGCCGAGCAGTACGCCATCGAGGCCTTCGAGCGCTACGGCGCCGACGCCGTGACCCTGTCGCCCTTCATGGGCTTCGACTCGGTGGCGCCCTACCTCAAGCACCAGGGCAAGGGCGCCTTCCTGCTCTGCCGCACCAGCAACCCCGGCGGCTCCGACCTGCAGGGCCAGCGCCTGGCGGGCATCGAGGGTCAGCCCTTCCTCTACGAGCACGTCGCCCGGCTGGCGCAGGGCCCGTGGAACCTCAACGGCCAGCTCGGCCTCGTGGTGGGCGCGACCTATCCGGCCGAGATCGAGCGCGTGCGCGAACTCGCACCGACGGTACCGCTGCTGATCCCCGGCGTCGGCGCCCAGGGCGGCGATGCGGTGGCCACGGTGCGCGCGGGCTGGCGCCCCGATGCGCCGATCATCGTGAACTCGTCGCGCGCCATCATCTACGCCTCCTCGGGCGACGACTTTGCCGAGGCGGCAAAGAACGCCGCACGCAGCACGCGCGACGCGCTGGAAGCGGCCAAGGCCTGATGGGCTTTTTCGTGGAACACCGCGGAACCGGCTTTGCCGGGCCGCTGGTGTTGCCCCCTGCGAGGGGGGTGGAGAAGCGACACGAAGTGCGCGAAGCCTGGGGGAGAGCCAATCAGGCGCGGCGCAGCCTGGTAAACGCCTCGAACTCCCAGTTGCGCATGCCCAGCAGCAAGGTGTAGCCCTCGCGGTCCTTCGCGGCCAGCTTCTGGTCGGTCTGGTGCTGCTGCGCAAAGTCCTGCGCCACGCGCTGCAGGCGTTCGAGGAACGCGGGCGCGAGCGAGCGGCTGATCTGCCCGTGCACCAGCAGCAGCCCCTCGGCCGGGCCGTCGAAGCCGCCCGCGTAGTAGTCGAGCACCACGTTCTCGCGGAAGAACTCCATCACCGGGCCGTGCGGCCGCCAGCGGAAGGTCTTGGCCAGCTTCAGCCGGTAGCGGTTCAGCGGGCGCAGCTCGATGATGCCGATGCGGTCCAGTTGCGCCAGGCAGCCGATGCACTCGGCCTCGCTGATCCGGTAGGCCGCCACGATCTGCTCCAGCGTCCACTGGCTCAGCACGCTGATGGCCACCAGCAGCAGCTTCTTGTCCTTGACCACCGCCTTTTCCTGCTCGTGCGTGAGCTCCTTCAGGAGCGGCTGGGCGTCGGCCACGCGGCGCGCCAGTTCGGCGAAGTCGATCTTGAGCGCGCGGCAGATCGCGTCGACCCGCGACAGCGGCATGTCGCTCTTGGCCAGCATGCGCTTCACGCTGGATTCGGCCATGTCGAGCGAGCGCGCCAGGTCGGCGTAGGTCATGCGGGCGCTCTTGAGTTCGTTCTTGAGGGCTTGGACGAGGTCGACGGTGGTGCTCATGAGGGTGGCGTTGCGGAAGAAGGTATTAGAAAAAGATACCGAAAGGTGTGAATTAGTGCCTCGTATCGATTCTCGATGCCTGTGGAGCGACTGGCAACTAAATTCCGCGGCTCCTGCCATCCACCACCGAGGACCGCCATGCCTTTGCCCACCCTCAGCCGCCGCGAACGCGGACTGCTCTTCACCTTCGCGCTGCTCGCGCTGGTGGCCCTGTTCGGACCCGCGCTGCCGGCGGCCGAGGTGGCCATCGCCTCGGTGTTTGCCGACGACCGCAGCTGGCATGGCCTGCCCAACGCGATGGACGTGCTGAGCAACCTGCCCTTCCTGCTGATCGGCTTCTGGGGCCTGTACCGGCTCAACCGGATCGACCGGGCCCACCAGGAGGCGCTGGCGCAGTTCCCGCTGGCACCGCCGGCCAACGACCCGCCGGACAACACGCTCGACTGCGCCTGGCTTTTCTTCGCGGGGCTGGTTGCCACGGCCGCGGGATCGGCCTTCTTCCACCTGATGCCCGACGGCGCCCGGCTCGCGGCCGACCGCGCCGGCATGGCGGTGGCTTTTGCGGGGCTGATCGGCATCGCGGTCTGCGAGCGCGTGAGCCAGCGCGCTGGCTGGCCGGCCGCCTGGTTGGTGCTGATGGCCGGGCTGCTGTCGGCCGAGGTGTTCCAGGAAAGCGGCAACGTGCTGCCCTGGGCGATCGTGCAGTTCGGCGGCATGGCGCTGGTGCTCACGCTCGCGCTGGCCACGCCGATGCGCGGCGCGGTCGGGCTCAAGCTGGGCTGGGTGATCTGCTTCTATGCGCTGGCCAAGGTCTTCGAACTGGCGGACCACGCGATCTACGAGGCGACGCAGCAGGTGGTTTCGGGCCACACCCTCAAGCACCTGACCGCATCGCTGGCGGGCCTGCCGGTGCTGGCGGCGCTGCGCAAGCTCGACATGAACTGGCGCGCGACCCTGCTGCGGCACAATCCCGACGCAGCCGCAATGACGGCATGAGGATGACCTAGGCTCGCCCCCAGTCTTCGCGCACTTCGTGTCGCTGCGCCAACCCCCTACCGGGGGCAACACCTGCGGCCCGGCAGAGCCGGTTCCGCGGTGTTCCACGAAGAAGCGGGGACAGTGTGTAGATAACAAGAGGAGATGTTCCGAATGACAACCCCCGCCGCTGCTGCTGCCACTGCCGCCACCGCGCCCCCCGAGGCGAACGCCCACGCCAACCAGTTCGCGCTTCTCAGGCAGCGGCGCTTCGCGCCATTCTTCTGGACCCAGTTCGCGGGCGCGGCGAACGACAACCTCTTCAAGTTCGCCTTCACCGTGATGGTGACCTACCAGCTCCAGCTGAGCTGGATGCCGCCGGCCATGGCGGGCCTGGCCATCGGCGCGCTGTTCATACTGCCGTTCCTGCTGTTCTCGGCCACGGCGGGGCAGCTCACCGACAAGTTCGACAAGACGAAGATGATCCGCTTCGTCAAGAACCTCGAGATCGCGATCATGCTGCTCGCGGCCTGGGGCTTCGTGCGCGCCGATGCGGTGGTGCTGCTGGGCTGCGTGTTCCTCATGGGCCTGCATTCCACGCTGTTCGGGCCGGTCAAGTTCGCCTACCTGCCGCAGGTGCTCGACGCGCGCGAGCTCACGGGCGGCAACGGCATGGTCGAGATGGGCACCTTCGTCGCCATCCTGCTCGGGCAGGTGGCGGGCGGGCTGCTGGTGGCGCTGCCGCAGGTCGGCCACACCACGGTGGCAGTGGCCTGCGTGCTGCTGGCGCTGGTGGGGCGCGGTGTGGCGCAGGCCATTCCGCGGGCGCCCGCCACCGACCCGGGCCTGGTGATCAACTGGAACCCGTTCAGCGAGACCTGGCGCAACCTCAAGCTCGCGCACGGCAACATCGTGGTGTTCCGCTCGCTCCTGGGCATCTCGTGGATGTGGTTCTTCGGCGCGGTGTTCCTGAGCCAGTTCCCCAGCTTCGCGAAGGAAGTGCTGCACGGCGACGAGCAGGTGGCCTCGCTGCTGCTGGTGGTGTTCTCGGTGGGCATCGGCGCGGGCTCGCTGCTGTGCGAGACGCTGAGCCGGCGGCAGGTGGAGATCGGCCTGGTGCCGCTGGGCGCGATCGGCATGAGCGTGTTCGCCATCGACCTGTACTTTGCGTCGCGCGCGCTGCCGCCGTCCGCCGGCATGGGGCTGGGCGCCTTCATGGGCCAGGCCGCGCACTGGCGCGTGATGGCCGACCTGGCGCTGCTGTCGCTCTTCGCGGGGCTCTACAGCGTGCCGATGTACGCGCTGATCCAGCTGCGCAGCCAGCCCACGCACCGCGCACGCATCATCGCGGCCAACAACATCCTCAATGCGCTGTTCATGATCGGCAGCTCGGTCATCGCGGGTGCCTTGCTCGGCGCCGGCTTCACGATTCCGCAGATCTTCCTGTTCACGGGCATTGCCAACGCGCTGGTGGCGTTCTACATCTTCATGCTGGTGCCCGAGTATTTGCTGCGCTTCATCGCGTGGATGCTGTCGCACTTCGTCTACCGCTTCGAGATCAAGGGCGACGAGCACATTCCCACCGAAGGCGCCGCGGTGCTGGTGTGCAACCACGTGAGCTTCATCGACGCCATCTTGCTGATGGCCGCGAGCCCGCGCCCGATCCGCTTCATCATGGACCACCGGATCTTCAAGGTGCCGGTGCTCGGCTGGCTGTTCAAGCTGGCCAAGGCGATTCCGATCGCGCCGCAGAAGGAAGACCCGGCGGCCTACGAAGCGGCCTTTGCCAGGGCGCTGGGCGTGCTGCGCGAAGGCGACCTGCTGGCCATCTTTCCCGAGGGCGCGATCACGCGCGACGGCCAGCTGCAGCCCTTCAAGGGCGGCGTGATGAAGATCATCGAAAGCGCGCGCGCCGAAGGCATCGAGCCGCCGGTGATCCCGATGGCGCTGACCAACCTCTGGGGCTCGTACTTCAGCCGCATCGAGCTGCGCGGCGGCGAGAACGTGGCCATGGCCAAGCCCTTCCGCCGCGGCTTCTTCAGCCGCGTGGGGCTCAACGTCGGCCATGCCGTGCCGCCGGTCGAGGTGCGGCCCGAGGCGCTGCAGCAGCGCGTGAGCGGTTTGCTGGCCGCCTGAGGCGCCGAGAAGTATCTTTTCGAGATACCAGTAGCGGCTCAAACCGGAACTGGTCGAAGCATTCGAGCCCCGCGGTGCGGGAGCGAACCATCATTCGCTCACCTTCACTACGCCGCGAGGCACGCATGCAAACCTTCCCTTCCACCACCGTTTCGATCCAGCGCGACACGCGGGCCTGGCAGTTCCAGGTCTGGGCTTCGTTCGCGGCCGCCGTGTTCCTGTGCGCCACCGGCCTGAGCTGGCTGCCGGGCGGGGCGCTGGACCGCGCGTTCATGGTGATGGGCTATGTGTTCTGCCTGAGCACCGCCTTCATGCTGGCCAAGTTCGTGCGCGACAGCCAGCAGGCAGGCGCCGGCGGCACGGCAGCGAGCCGCGACGTGCCGATGTGGCGCCTGGTGGTCTGGGGCAGCTTCTTCACCGCGATGAGCCTGACCGGCTGGGGCCTGGTCCGCATGGAGATCAACGACGCCTACAAGGCCTTCCTCGGTGTGAGCTGGCTGTTCCTCATCAGCTCGGCCTTCACGCTGGCCAAGACGCTGCGCGACCGCCACGAAGCCGACCTGATCGAGGCGCGCCTGCAGGGCCGCCGCGCCGCCCGCCAGGAAGCCGCTGCCGCCGGCTCGGCCGAATGAGCGCCGCCTTCTTCTTCATCATCCATCCACGAAAGACCGCCATGAAAAAATCCGTTGCTGCGCTTCTGGTTGCCGCCTGCACCGCTTTCGCGGGCGCCGCGCTGCCCTTCCATGCCCAGGCGCAGAGCGAGGCTTCGGCCGCGCTCTCGCTGCTGCCGGTGGCCTCGGTCGTGGGCGCTGCCTCCGCGGTGGGTGCCTCCGCCACGGCCGTGGTCGCGCTGCCCGCCGCACTCTCGGTGGGCGGCTCGATGCTCACGGTGGTGGCGGTCGAGGCCTCGGCCGATGGCACCGTCTACCTGCTGGAGCGTGCCTCGGACGGCGCGCGTGCCAGCGTCAAGGTAATGGGACGCGCGGCCAACGGCGTGTCGGCGGCGGTGGGCACGGGCGTCCTGGTCAGCGTGATCGGCAGCGGCGTCGTGCTGTCGGCCGCGGGCGAGGTGCTGGCCTTCGTGCCCAATGCCATCGGCCGCGCGCTGCTGCACAACGAGAGGCTGTCGTGAAGCGCGCGGTCTTTCCTGCGCTCCTGCTCGCGCTCGCTGTGGCGCTGCCGCTGCAGGCGCAGGCCGGCCGCTCCTGCGAGCAGGCCAGGCCGACCGCCGAACTGATCGTCAAGGGCATGCAGATGGCCGAGCGCAGCTCGCAGCAGCTCGATGCCAGCGGCGCGCGCGCGGTGCTGCTGGCGCGCGCCGGGCAGGACCTGGGCAAGTACGGCCTGCGCTATTCGCACCTGGGCATCGCCTACAAGACCGACGAGGGTCCATGGCGCGTGGTGCACAAGCTCAACCAGTGCGGCAGCGCCGTGGCCGCGGTCTACCGGCAGGGGCTTGGCGAGTTCTTCCTCGACGACCTGTGGCGCTACGAAGCCGCCTGGGTCGTGCCCACGCCCGCCGTGCAGGCGCAGCTGCTGGCCGCGCTCCGCGAGCCGCCTGCGCGCATCGTGCGGCTGAACATCGCGCCCTACAGCATCGTGAGCTACGCCTGGGGGCAGAAGTACCAGCAGTCGAACCAGTGGGCCATCGAGACGCTGGCCGCGGCGATGGAGCCCGCCACCATCAACAGCCGCGCGCAGGCGCAGGCATGGATGCAGTTCAAGGGCTACGAGCCGACCATGCTCAGGCTCGGCCCGCTCACGCGGCTGGGCGGCCGCGTGGGCTCGGCCAACGTGGCCTTCGACGACCATCCGAACGAGAAGCGGTTCTCGGACCGCATCGAGACAGTGACGGTCGACTCGGTGTTCGCATGGATGCCGCGCGCGGGGCTCGGCGCGGCGCCGGTGGCGTTCAAGCTGCCATAAGAAATCTCTCTCTCCTACCGAAAGAATGAAATGAGCAAGTCACTGCGTCTGTCCGAAAAATGGTTTCGCCGCGGGCTCTGGCTCGTGGCGCTGGCGTTCGCGAGCTTCCTGATCGGGCTCGGCGGCGCCGTCGTGGACGACCTGCCGCGGGTCGAGCGGGCGCTCGAGCTCGACGACTTCATCGACCGCCCCGCGGCCGAGCCGCTGCGCAGCACGATCAAGGCATCGGAGGCCGCCGAGCTGCAGGCGACGCGGCAGCTGGAGCAGGTCCGCCTGCAGCAGAGCGCCGCGCGGCAGGCCAGCGCCAACGCGCGCGAGACCTTCGGCAACTGGATCGCCACTCGGCGCGCCACCGCGCAGCCCGACCAGGACACGGAGCTGATCGCACGCACCAAGCAGCTCGATGCCTTCAAGCAGAAGGAAGACGAGGTCCAGCGCCTGGTGAATGCGCAGCAGCAGGTCGTGCTCGACGCGCGCCAGGCCGAGCAGCGCGCCCGGGAGGCGCTGTCGCTGCTGGAGCGCGATGCGCGGGAAAAGCTCGGCGCCGAGTACCGCCGTGTCGAACTGCGCGTGTTCGCCTACCGCTTGGCGCTCACGCTGCCGCTGCTGGTCGTGGCGGGCTGGCTGTTCGCAAAGAAGCGCAAGAGCACCTACTGGCCCTTTGTCTGGGGCTTCATCTTCTTTGCGCTGTTCGCCTTCTTCGTCGAGCTGGTGCCGTACCTGCCGAGCTACGGCGGCTATGTGCGCTACGTGGTGGGCATTCTGGTCACGGTGCTCGTGGGGCGCTATGCGATCGTGGCGCTCAACGCCTACCTCGCGCGCCAGAAGCTCGCCGAGCAGCAGCCCGACCAGGTGCGGCGCGAGGAGCTCAGCTACGACGTCGCGCTTGCGCGGCTCGGCAAGGGCGTGTGCCCCGGCTGCGAGCGCCCGGTGGACCTGAAGAACGGCGAGATCGACTTCTGCCCGCACTGCGGCATCGGCCTGTTCGACCACTGCGGCCAGTGCGAAACGCGCAAGAGCGCGTTCTCGAAGTTCTGCCATGCCTGCGGCACCTCCGCGGCCGCAACGCAGGCGCCGCACACACCTGTGACCGGCACTGCGCAATCGGTCACGCCGGGCGCACCGGTTCAGCCGGCCACGTAGCGAAAGCGCCGCACGGTCGTGCTACAACCCCGGGCTGCGTCACGCAACGCCGTGCCGCGGGTTTTCCCATTCACATTGACGGAGCACACCCATGAGCATTTTCGGCAAGATTTTTTCCAAGATTTTTCCGTCGGCCAACGCCGCTGAAGTCGTCGCCGCACCGCCGGCGGCTGCACCCGGCGCGCCGGCCGCTGTTGCACCGCCGCCTGCGATCCCACTGGGCGACGTGCCCGCCGTCCTGGACGCGATGCCTGGTGCCGCCGGCCTGAACTGGCGCACCTCGATCGTCGACCTGCTCAAGTTGCTGGGCCTGGACAGCAGCCTCGCCGCGCGCAAGGAACTGGCCAGCGAAATTCTCTACAGCAACGGCGAACCGGGTTCGGCCGAATGGAACATCGGCCTGCACAAGCAGGTGATGACTCGCATCGCCGCCAATGGCGGCACGCTGCCAGCCGAACTGCGCGACTAAATAAAGGCGGCTTCTGCCGAAAAAGGAATTTCCAGGAACACCGCGGAACCGGCTTTGCCGGGCCGCTGGTGTTGCCCCCGGTAGGGGGAAGGCGTAGCGACACGAAGTGCGCGAAGACTGGGGGCGAGCCTATTTATGTCCAGCCGGCATCCACCACGTAGTCCTGCGCGGTGCACATCTTCGAATCGTCGGCCGCCAGGAACAGCGCCATCGCGGCGATGTCTTCCGCCATCACGCGCCCCGGCAGGCATTGCGCCGCATCGATCTCCGCGGCCGATTCGGGCTTGACCCACAGCTTGATCTGCCGCTCGGTCATCACCCAGCCCGGCACGATCGAATTGACGCGGATGTTCTCTTTGCCCAGGTCGCGCGCCAGCGAGCGCGTGAGGCCGCGCGCGGCCGCCTTGCAGGCCTGGTAGACCGGGTAGCCGCGGCCCTTGATCATCCAGCTGATCGAGCCGAAGTTGATGATCGAGCCGCCGCCCAGCGCGCGCATGTCGTCGGCGACGGCCTGCGCGGCAAAGAACTGGTGCTTGAAGTTGACGGCCACGAGGCGGTCGAAGTCTTCGCTGGTGACCTCGGCCATCTCGTGGCGCCGGTCGTTGGCGGCATTGTTGAGCAGCACGCCGATCGGGCCGAATTGCGCGCGCACCGCGGCAATGGTGGCCGCGAGCGCCGCCGTGTCGGTCACGTCGCATTCGCGGAACAGCGCGGGCGTGTCGCCCTGCAGCTGCGCCGCGAGCGCGGTACCGGCGGCCGTGTCGAGATCGCAGAAGCCGACCTTCGCGCCCTGCGCATGGAAGGCCCGCACCAGCGCCTCGCCGATGCCGCTCGCACCGCCGGAGATGAAGACGGTGCGGCCGGCCAGCGAGGGATAGCGGGCGGTGTAGGACGAAAGTGGTGAGGCGTCGGTGGTCATGTGAGTGCAGCAACGGCGATGGACACGGGCGGCAAGCGTACCGGATGGGCGTGCCCCTGCCGCGCGAGGGGCCGCCGGCCGGCGTATGGCTTACGGCGAATGGCCGGCGCGGCCGTGCGTGGCTACGCTTCTTCTCCATGACGACGAACACGCTTCCCCGCCGCACCCTTCTTGGGTTCGCGCTTCTTCCCGCCGCGCTGGCGGTGCGCCCGGTGCGCGCCCAGGCGGCGGCCTCCATGCAGCTCTTCAAGGTGGTCTCGCCGCGCGACGAGGTGATCGTGGGCGCCGATGCGGCGCAGCTGGGCCCGGGCTCCAGCCCGGCCGTGGAGCGGCTGGCCGCTCAGCTCGCGGCCAAGGGCCAGCTCACGCTGTGGCAGTACGCCTCGCACAAGGACGCGGGCGGCACGCTGGTGCAGGCGCCGCTCAGGCAGATCGTGGTGTTCAGGAACGAGCTGCTGCGCATCGAGCCCTACGCCACGCCGCTCGCCATACAGCCGCCGAAGTAGCCCTGCGCCTCAGATGCCGCGCGCGCGCTCCGACTTGAAGCGCGCGCGGAATTCCGCGAAGGTGCCCGCCTCGAGCGATTCGCGGATCTCGCGCATCAGGTTCAGGTAGTAGTGCAGGTTGTGGATGGTGGCGAGCATCGGCCCGAGCATCTCGGCGCAGCGGTCGAGGTGGTGCAGGTAGGCACGGCTGAAGCCCTCGCGCCCGCCGTCGTTCCAGCTCACGCCCGAGGTGCCCGCGCAGGCATGGCAGGTGCAGCTCGGGTCGATGGGCTGCGGATCGCTCTTGTGGCGCGCATTGCGCATCTTCAAGTCGCCGAAGCGCGTGAACAGCGTGCCGTTGCGCGCATTGCGGGTCGGCATCACGCAGTCGAACATGTCGACGCCGTCGGCCACGCCCTGCACCAGGTCTTCGGGCGTGCCCACGCCCATCAGGTAGCGCGGCTTGTTCGCGGGCAGCCGGTGCGGCGTGTGGCCCATGATGTGCAGCATCTCTTCCTTGGGCTCGCCCACGCTCACGCCGCCGATGGCGTAGCCCGGAAAGTCCATCTCCACCAGCGCCGCGAGCGATTCCTCGCGCAGGTTCTCGAACATGCCGCCCTGCACGATGCCGAACAGCGCGTTCGGATTCTGGAGCCGCGCGAACTCGTGCTGGCAGCGCTTGGCCCAGCGCAGGCTCAGCTCCATCGAGATGCGCGCCTCGGCCTCGGTCGTGATGTGGCCCTTGGTGTCGTAGGGCGTGCACTCGTCGAACTGCATCACGATGTCGCTGTTGAGGATAGTCTGGATCTGCATCGAGACCTCGGGCGTGAGGAACAGCTTGTCGCCGTTGACGGGCGAGGCGAACTTCACGCCTTCCTCGCTGATCTTGCGCATCGCGCCCAGCGACCAGACCTGGAAGCCGCCCGAGTCGGTGAGGATGGGCTTGTTCCATTTCTCGAACGAATGCAGCCCGCCGAAGCTGGCCATCACGTCGAGGCCGGGGCGCATCCACAGGTGGAAGGTGTTGCCCAGGATGATCTGCGCGCCCATTTCCTCGAGGCTGCGCGGCATCACGCCCTTGACGGTGCCGTAGGTGCCCACGGGCATGAAGATCGGCGTCTGCACCACGCCATGGTTGAGCGTGAGCGTGCCGCGGCGCGCGTGGCTCGCGGGATCGGTCTTGAGAAGTTCGAACTTCAGGCGCGGCAGGGAGGACGTGGTGTCGGTCATTTCTGGGGGGCGGCGCCGGTGTCCGGCAGCAGCATCAGGATGGTACGGTTGAAGTCTTCGACGGCGAGCAGGCGGCCCTGCCGGTCGACGGTGATGCCGGTGGGCCGGCCCATGGGCCGCACGCCCGCCTTGGGGCTCCAGCCGGCGAGCCATTCGATCGGCTTGCCCGACGGCAGGCCGCGCGCATCGAGCTTGTAGCCCACCACGCGGTGGCCGGGCGGCTGGTGGCCGCGCCAGGCAACCAGCAGCTGGCCCGCGAAGCGGCTGCCCGCGGGCCCGGTGATCATCTGCAGCGGCGCGGCGTGCGCGGGCCAGAGCATCAGCGGCGCCTCGGTGGCCTTGCAGCCCTGCCGGTTCTCGTAGCCGCGCGCGGGCTGGCGGTTGCCCACGCAATAGGGCCAGCCGTAGTCGCGCCCGGCCTGCAGCCGGTTCAGCTCTTCGGGCGGCTGGCCCACGTCTTCGTAGTCGATGGAGTTCTCGCCCTGCAGCACGGTGCCCTTGGCGGGGCCGTCCGGCAGCACGGTCAAGGCGACCGAGTTGCGCAGGCCGGTGGCAAAGGGCTTGAAGCTCTGCAGCTTGTGGTCCGGCCCGGCGAGCACGGCCTCGTACACCGCGGCGCGCGGCTTCGGTCCGGCCAGGTCGGGGCAGGGCAGCGGGTATTGCTTCGACGAGGCATCGCGGCAGGCATCGGAGTCGGAGCCGACGTTGACGTAGAGCCGTCCGTCCGGGCCGAAGGCCAGTTCCTTGAGCGGATGCGTGCCGTCGCCCGGCAAGCCGTCGATCACCGTTTCGCGCTGCAGCGCGCCGCCGGGCGAAGAAGGGATGGGTGTGCGCCAGATCATGCCCGACTCGCCGATGTAGATCCTGCCGTCGGGTCCGGCGGCAAGGCCGAGCGGCCGGTCGAGCTGCTCGGCCAGCACGCTGAAGCGCGCGCGCCGCGGCGCCGGGCCCTCGGTGGGCAGCACCATCTCGAGCAGGCGGCCGCGGCGCGGCTCCCACGAGCCCATGTCGACGACCCAGTAGCGGCCCGGCGCCACCTCGAGGATGCGCCGGGGCGCACGCAGGCCCTGGGCCTCGTCGGCCAGCAGCGCGACGCAGGTGCCCGCGGGGCTGCCGATGTCCAGCCGCGCATAGCCGCCGCACAGACCCTGCGGCGTGTAGCCGCGTGCTTGGACGGCCACGGGCAGCAGCAGCGCGCATCCGAATGCGATCGCGGCCAGCGAGGAGCGGATGGTGTTGAGGGGTTTCATGCGGGAGCAGCGCGCGCCAGCAGCATGGCGTCGCCGTAGCTGAAGAAGCGGTAGTGCTGCGCGATGGCGTGGGCATAGAGCGCCATCACGCGTTCATAGCCCGCAAAGGCCGAGACCAGCATCATCAGCGTGCTCTTGGGCAAGTGGAAGTTGGTGACCAGCAGGTCGACATGCTCGAACACGAAGCCCGGCGTGATGAAGATGCGCGTGTCGCCCGCGGCCTCGCCGCTCTTGGCCCACGATTCGAGCGTGCGCACGGTGGTGGTGCCGACCGCGACCACGCGGCCGCCGCGCGCCTTGCACTCGGCAATCGCGCGCTGTGTGGCCTCGGGCACTTCGTAGCGCTCGGCGTGCATCGTGTGCTCTGCAATGTTCTCGGTCTTGACCGGCTGGAAGGTGCCGGCGCCCACGTGCAGCGTGACGCTGGCGCGCTGCACGCCCCGCGCTTCGAGTTCGGCCAGCAGCGCCTCGTCGAAATGCAGTGCGGCGGTCGGCGCAGCCACGGCGCCGGGCACGCGCGCGAACACGGTCTGGTAGCGACGCTCGTCGTCGGCCGAATCGCTGTGCGTGATGTAGGGCGGCAGCGGCACGTGGCCGCAGCGGGCCATCAATGCGTACGGGTCCTCGCCGGCATCGCTCTCGAAAGCGAAGCGGAACAGCGCGCCGTCTTCCTCCGGCCAGCGGCCCAGCAGCGTGGCGCGAAAGCCGCCGACCATCTGCAGCATCGTGCCCACGGGCGGCTTCTTGCTGACCTTCATGTGCGCCACCACTTCTTGCCCCTGCAGCACGCGCTCGACCAGCAGTTCGAGCTTGCCGCCGGTCGGCTTCTCGCCGAACAGGCGCGCCTTGACCACGCGCGTGTCGTTGAAGACCAGCAGGTCGCCCGCGCGCAGCAGCGAGGGCAGGCTCTTGAAGATGCGGTCGGCCGGGGTGCTGCCGGTGCCGTCGAGCAGACGGGAGGCGGTGCGTTCGGAGGCCGGGTGTTGTGCCACCAGCTCGGGCGGCAAGTCGAAATCGAAATCGGAAAGCGTGAAGGCGCGCATGGTGCTTGAGGGCCGGACGGGCCCGTGCCAAGGAGGCGTGGAAGATGAGCGAGACGTGGCCGGAGCCGGGCAGAATTGTCCCATGCCCGCTTCCGCGAAGTCCGTGCCGCCCGAAAAGACCACAAGCCCGCCCGCTGCCGCTCCGGCCGCGCCCGGGGCCGGGCTGAGCGCCGTGCAGCGCGCGCTGCGCAAGCTCGGCCTGGTGCGCGACATCGACTTCGCGCTCTACCTGCCGATGCGCTACGAAGACGAGACGCGCATCGTGCGCCTGGCCGACACGCGCGACGGCGACATGGCGCAGGTCGAGGGCGTGGTGACCGAATGCGAGGTGGTGTTCCGCCCGCGCCGGCAGCTGATCGCCACCATCGACGACGGCAGCGACACCT
The DNA here is from genome assembly GCF_056399465.1 of Variovorax sp. 01N425. Classification (NCBI taxonomy): domain Bacteria; kingdom Pseudomonadati; phylum Pseudomonadota; class Betaproteobacteria; order Burkholderiales; family Comamonadaceae; genus Variovorax; species Variovorax sp. 01N425. Next base: position 441,631 of record NZ_JBFTRJ010000002.1, read on the forward strand.
GCCAGCTGCGCTTCTTCAATTTCTACCCCTCGCAGCAGAAGCAGCTGGCCGTCGGCGCGCGCGTGCGCGTGCGGGGCGAGATGCGCGGCGGCTTCGTCGGGCGGCAGATGATGCATCCCACCGTCAAGGCGGCCGGCACGGCATTGCCGCAGGCACTGACGCCGGTCTACTCGACCATTGCCGGGCTGCCGCAGCCGGTGCTCCGGCGCGAGGTGCGCTCGGGCCTGGCTCGCGCGGTGCTCGACGAGACGATCCCCGTGCAGATCGGATGGCGCGGCGCCTGGGACCTGCGCAGTTCGCTGACCTTCCTGCACTACCCGACACCCGATGTGGCCATGGCCACGCTGGAAGACCACAGCCATCCGGCATGGCAGCGCATCAAGGCGGAAGAGCTGCTCGCGCAGCAGCTCTCGCAATTGCAGGCGCGGCTGGAGCGCGCGGCGCAGCGGGCGCCGATGCTGCCTTCCTCGGCCGAGCCGCAGGCGAGCTCGCTGCATGCGCAACTGCTCGCGGTGCTGCCCTTCGGCCTGACCGGCGCGCAGCAGCGCGTGGGCGAGGAAATCACGCGCGACCTCGGCCGCGAGATCCCGATGCACCGGCTGCTGCAGGGTGACGTGGGCTCGGGCAAGACCGTGGTGGCGGCGCTCGCGGCGGCGCGCTGCATCGATGCGGGCTTCCAGTGCGCGCTGATGGCGCCGACCGAGATCCTCGCGGCCCAGCACTTCGGCAAGCTGGTCGGCTGGCTCGATCCACTGCTGGCCGAGCGCGGCCTGCGCGTGGCCTGGCTCACCGGCAGCCAGAAGAAGAAGGAGCGCGACGCAATGTCGGCCGCGGTCGAGAGCGGCGAGGCGGCGCTGGTCATCGGCACCCATGCCGTCATTTCGGAGAAGGTGCGCTTCAAGAACCTCGCATTGGCGATCATCGACGAGCAGCACCGCTTCGGCGTGGCGCAGCGGCTCGCGCTGCGCGGCAAGGCCGTGGGCCATCTCGAGCCGCACCTGCTGATGATGAGCGCCACCCCGATCCCGCGCACGCTGGCGATGAGCTACTACGCCGACCTGGACGTTTCCACGCTCGACGAGCTGCCGCCGGGCCGCACGCCCATCGTCACCAAGCTGGTGGCCGACCACCGGCGCGAGGAGGTGATCGACCGCATCCAGGCGCAGATCGCGCAGGGCCGGCAGGTCTACTGGGTCTGCCCGCTGATCGAGGAGAGCGAAGCGGTCGACCTGCGCAACGCCACCGAGACGCGCGACGAGCTCGCCGATGCGCTCGGCGCGGCCGTCAACGTCGGGCTGCTGCATTCGCGCATGCCCACGGCCGAGAAGCAGGCGGTGATGGCCGCCTTCACGGCCAACGAGATCCAGGTGCTGGTGAGCACCACGGTGATCGAGGTGGGCGTGGACGTGCCGAACGCCTCGCTGATGGTGATCGAGCATGCCGAGCGCTTCGGGCTCTCGCAGCTGCACCAGCTGCGCGGCCGCGTGGGCCGCGGCGCCGCGGCCTCGGCCTGCGTGCTGCTCTACGCGCCGGGCGACAGCGGCCGTGTCGGCGAAGCGGCCCGCGCCCGGCTCAAGGCCATGGCCGAAACCAGCGATGGTTTCGAGATCGCGCGGCGCGACCTCGAGATCCGCGGCCCCGGCGAATTCCTGGGTGCGCGCCAGTCGGGCGCGCCGCTGCTGCGCTTTGCCGACCTCAGCACCGACACGATGCTGCTCGACTGGGCGCGCGAACTCGCGCCGCTGATGCTCGACAAGCACCCCGACCTGGCCCAGCGCCACATCGACCGCTGGCTCGGCACCAAGGCCGAGTACCTGAAGGCCTGAAGGCCTCGCTCAGGCGGCGGGGCGGCGCGTGAAGGCCAGCAGCAGCCCGAAGCCGACCATCATGCTGCCGCTCACCTTGTTGAACCAGCGCATCGCGCGGCTGCCGTTGGCGAGCCGGCGCATGCGGGCGCCGAGCATCGCGTAGAGCGCGATCGCAACCACTTCGAGCAGCAGGAAGGTGGTGCCCAGCAGCAGGTAGCTGGTGGCATAGGCCCCCGGCACCACGAACTGCGGAAAGAAGGCCGTGAACACCAGGATCGCCTTGGGATTGCCCGCCGCCACGGTGAACTCCTGGCGCACCAGCGCGCGCATCGAGGGCGGCGCGGCCGCGTCCGCTGCCTGCGCTTCGGCCGCCGGCGCCGGGGCGCGCAGCAGGCGGACGCCGATCCACACAAGGTAGGCGGCGCCGATGTACTTGATGACGTCGAAGGCCAGCTCCGACGCGACCAGCACCGCGCCCATGCCCAGGCCCGCGATGGCGATCATGATGGCGAAGGCCGCGAGGCGCCCGCCGGCCGCGATGACCGCCGGCGAAACGCCGTGGCGCGCGCCGTTGGTGACCGACAGCAGGTTGTTGGGGCCGAAAGCCATGTTGATGGCGAAGCAGGCCGGCAGGAACAGCAGATAGGTGGACAAGGTCATGGCTGCACCGGTGTCGATGGGGCCACCATTATCCGCAGGCCGACCCCAGAGAACGCTCGGTCACGGACGCTTGCGCATAATTGAAGCAAGCTATGACTCTCACCGAACTCAAATACATCGTCGCAGTGGCCCGCGAACGGCACTTCGGCAAGGCGGCCGAGGCCTGCTACGTCTCCCAACCCACCCTCTCGGTGGCCATCAAGAAGCTCGAGGACGAACTCGAGGTCAAGCTCTTCGAGCGCAGTGCCGGCGAAGTCACCGTCACGCCGCTCGGCGAGCAGATCGTGCAGCAGGCGCAGAGCGTGCTCGACCAGGCCGCCAGCATCAAGGAAATCGCCAAGCGCGGAAAAGACCCGCTGGCCGGCCCGCTGAACCTCGGCGTGATCTACACCATCGGGCCCTACCTGCTGCCCGACCTGGTGCGCCAGGTGATTGCGCGCACGCCGCAGATGCCGCTGGTGCTGCAGGAGAACTTCACCGCCAAGCTGCTCGAGATGCTGCGTGCCGGCGAGATCGACTGCGCGATCATGGCCGAGCCCTTCCCCGACACCGGCCTGGCCATGGCGCCGCTGTACGACGAGCCCTTCATGGCGGCGCTGCCCACGAAGCACAAGTTCGCCGACCGCGAATCGGTCACTTCGGAAGAGCTGCAGAACGAGACCATGCTGCTGCTGGGCACCGGCCACTGCTTTCGCGACCACGTGCTCGAGGTCTGCCCCGAGTTCGCGCGCTTCTCGAGCAACGCCGAGGGCATCCGCAAGAGCTTCGAGGGCTCGTCGCTCGAGACCATCAAGCACATGGTGGCATCGGGCATGGGCGTGACGCTGGTGCCGCGCCTGTCGGTGCCGGCCGAAGCCCTCAAGCCCAAGGTCAAGGGACGCAAGGAGCCCGAGCAGATGGTGCGCTACCTGCCGGTGCGCGACGCGCAGGACCGCGATCCGCCGACGCGGCGCGTGGTGCTGGCCTGGCGCCGCACCTTCACGCGCTACGAGGCAATCGCGGCCTTGCGCAACGCGATCTATGCCTGCGAGCTGCCGGGCGTCAAGCGGCTGTCGTAGAGGCAAAGACGAGAATTTGGCCTACGCGGCGGCCGTTCGAATTCGTTGATCGCCGGGATAGAGTGGCGCTGTTGCGAAGCCGCGGGTCGGCTTTCAGAATAACGGCGTGTTCCGCAAAACCTGAAGAAAGAATTTCCAGCCATGGCCAAAGCATCGAAGAAAGCATCGTCGTCCGGCAAGGTGCCCAAGAAGGGCGCCGCCGTGGTGGCGCAGGAATCGGGCAGCCGCAATGCGCCCCTCATCAACATCGGCATCGAGCGCCAGGACCGCGCCGCGATTGCCGAGGGCCTGAGCCGCGTGCTGGCCGACACCTACACGCTCTACCTCACGACCCACAACTTCCACTGGAACGTGACGGGGCCGCACTTCAACTCGCTGCATGCGATGTTCATGGGCCAGTACACAGAGCTCTGGGGCGCCACCGACATCATTGCCGAGCGCATCCGCGCGCTGGGCCACTACGCACCGGGCTCCTACGCCGAGTTCAGCAAGATCGCCACCGTGCCCGACGTGCCCCAGACCCCGCCCAAGGCGATGGAGATGGTGCGCATCCTGGTCAAGGGCCACGAAACCGTGTCGCGCATCGCACGCGAATTCATCCCCGTGGCCGAGGAAGCCGGCGACGACCCGACGGCCGACATGCTGACCGCGCGCTGCACCGTGCACGACCAGACCGCATGGATGCTGCGTTCGCTGCTCGAGGACTGACCCTCCGAGCCCGCGAACCCAGGAGCGGCACAATGGCCGCTCTTTTTTTGCCCGCCGCATGCTTGCCCGCCGTTTTGCGCTCTATCTCGACCTGATCCGCTGGAACCGCCCCGCCGGCTGGCTGCTGCTGCTGTGGCCCACGCTGGGCGCGCTCTGGTTCGCGGCCGAAGGCTGGCCGGGCTGGCACCTGCTGGCCGTGTTCGTGCTGGGCACCATCCTGATGCGCAGCGCAGGCTGCTGCGTCAACGACGTGGCCGACCGCGACTTCGACCGCCACGTGAAGCGGACCGCCCAGCGGCCGGTGACCAGCGGCGCGGTCTCGGTCAGGGAGGCGCTCGCGCTGGGCGCGGTGCTGGCACTCCTGGCTTTCGGGCTGGTGCTCACGACCAACCGGCTCACCATCCTGTGGTCGTTCGCGGCGCTGGCCATCACGCTGGCCTATCCCTTCGCCAAGCGCTTCGTGTCGGTCCCGCAGGCGGTGCTCGGCATCGCCTTCAGCTTCGGCATCCCGATGGCTTTTGCGGCGGTGCAAGCCAGCGTGCCCGTGTTCGCCGCCTGGCTGCTGGCCGGCAACCTGTTCTGGGTGCTGGCCTACGACACCGAGTACGCGATGGTCGACCGCGACGACGACCTCAAGATCGGCATGAAGACCTCGGCCATCACCTTCGGCCGCTTCGACGTGGCGGCGGTGATGCTGAGCTACGCGGTCTTCCTGGCGGTCTGGACCTGGGCCGGCGCGAGCCGGTCGCTGGGGGCCCCGTTCTTCGCGGGGATCGCCGTGGCCGCGGGACAGGCCGCCTGGCACTGGCGGCTGATCCGCGAGCGCACGCGCGACGGCTGCTTCAAGGCCTTCCGGCTGAACCACTGGCTCGGCTTCACCGTGTTTGCCGGCATCGCGGCCGGCTACGCCCTTCGCTAGCTAGAAAGACAGGACGCACATGCTCGATCGCCTGACGCAGAAGATCGGCCAGGAAGGCCTGTCCGGATGGCACCTCATCACGCAGGAGATGGTCGACCGGTACGCGGCGCTCTCGGGCGACGGCGAGGGCGAATGGATCCACCTCGATCCGGAGCGCGCCGTCCGCGAGGCGAACTACGGCGGAACGATCGTGCCGGGCTTCTTCCAGGTGTCGCACCTGATCCGGCTGACCGGCGAGGCCATGCGGACGCTGCTGCCCTTCGATGCGAACCACGCGCTGAACTATGGATTCGACCGCTTGCGCTTCGTCAGGCCGATGCCCGTCGGCGCGCGCTTCCGGGCGCGTGTGCGCATTCTCGAGGCGACGCCCAAGCCCGGAGAGAGCTTCCTGCTGAAGGAGGCGGTGCTGCTGGAGCTCGAGGACGGCACCGTCACGCTGGCGGCCGAGTGGCTGGTCTTCCTCGGGCCGCGCGCACTGGCGGCCTGACGAGGCTCAGGCGCGGCCGAATTCGTCGCCCAGCTCGGCGGCGCGCTTCTGCGCCGCACGGATGGCGGCCTTGAACTTCGCCTTGACGTCGGCGCCCTCGAGCGCGCTGATTGCCGCGTGGGTGGTGCCGCCCTTGGAGGTCACGCGTTCGCGCAGCACCGACGGCGGCTCGGTGGCGCTGTGCGCAAGTGCCGAAGCGCCGGTGAAGGTGCCGATGGCCAGCCGCTGGGCCTGCTCGAGCGGCAGGCCCATCTCGACGCCGGCTTCGGTCATCGCTTCGATGAAATAGAAGACGTAGGCCGGGCCGGAGCCCGACATGGCCGTCACCGCATCGAGCGCGGCTTCGTCGTCGACCCAGAGCAGCTCGCCGGTCGGCGCCAGCAGCTGCCCGACCAGGGAGCGGTCGGCGGCCTCCACCGCGGCCCGCGCAAAAAGGCCGGTCATGCCCTGGCCCACCAGCGCCGGCGTGTTGGGCATGGCGCGCACCACGCGTTCGCTGCCGAGCCAGCGCGCGATGCTGCCCGACGGAATGCCGGCCGCCACGCTCAGGTGCAGTGCGTTGGCCGCGAATGCGCGCACCGGGACCGCCGCGTCCGCGAAAGTCTGCGGCTTGACCGCCCACACCACCACCGAGCAGCGCGAAAGGGCGTCGCCGGCCTCGGCGTGAGCGGCAATGCCGAAGGATTGCGCGAGCTTGGTGCGGGCCTCCTCGAAGGGCTCGACCACCTCGAAGCTGCCGGCGGGCGTACCCTGCTTGATGAGGCCGCCGATGATGGCACTGGCCATGTTGCCGCCGCCGATGAAGGCGATCGGAGGCAGCGGCGGCGGTGCGGTGCGGGGCAGGAAGGTGACGGCGATGGTCATGGTCGGTCGGTGTATTCGAATGCCGCAAACTGGGTTGTCTGCAGCGGGTTGAAATTGTCGTCGCTCACGACCACCAGCATGCGCTTGCCGTCCGAAAGCGGCGGTCCCCAGCACATGCCCTCGGTGTTGTCGAGGCGCGAAAGGCCGAGCCAGGCGAAGTCAGCGACCAGGGTCTTCGGCGCGGCGCGGTGGTTGTCCGCGGCGAGCGCGTCGATGGCCAGCACGTCGGTGGCGTTGCGGGTATCGATCTCGTACAGGCGCAGCGAGTTTCCGGCGCCGGTGGCATAGGCGCGTTCCAGCACCAGCATGCGGTCGGCGTCGAGCATCAGGATCTCGCTGATGCCGTTGTCCGCATGGCTGCCGGGAATGAGCGGCCGCAGCGGGATCGCATCGGGCACATAGGCGATCTGGCGCGTGGCCTGGCCGGTCTCCAGGTCGATCCGGGTCAGCCGGCAGGGACCGCCCGGCGCCTTCGTGGTGGGAACCGGGCCGTCCTGGATCAGCGCGTTTTCCATGCCAAGCCAGGCGTGGCGGCCGTCGGGCGGCAGCGCAAGGCCCTCGAGGCCCAGGTTGTCGCGCGGGCCGCGGCGCCGGGCCGGATCGGGGTTGAACATGGCCGGCAGCGCGAACTCGCGCAGCAGGCGGCCGTCGCGCGCCGATTCGTACAAGGCCGGGCCGAATCCCCGGCCCACATCGCCTTCGCTCGTCCAGAGCAGGGTTCCGGCGCCTGGGCGCAGGCGCAGCGATTCGGGGTCCGGAACCGGGGTGCCGGGCTCGGCGCGGCGCCGCGCAGGCCAGGGACCGCCGCCCGGGCGTTGCAGCTGCACGACACCCTTCGGTTCGGGTGGCTGCGCCCAGGGAGGCGCCCATTGCGCCGCATAGAAACGCGCAGGATCGAGGTCTGACCGATCATCGCTGAGCAGCAGGTACTCACTTCTTTTTGCATCGTAGTCGATGCCCGAGAGGCCGCCGGCGGTCGTGCCCTGTATATTCAGCCGGTGCGGCCAGTGCGCCTCGGCAAGGCGGCGCAGCCGCTGTGGCCCCGCCGGCGGAATGGCCGGACTGCGGCAGCCGGCCAATCCCAGCCCTGCGAGCCCCGCCGCCATGGCGCCCGCCCCCGCCAGCAGCCGGCGGCGCATGGGCGATATGGGGCCTGGATCGAAGGTGCGCACGCCGCCGAGTCTAGTTCCAGTTCGATTCGATCTCAGAAGGCAGTTGACATGCCTTGGCCTGCGTGCAACAATCGCAGGCTTCGCTTCAAAAGGCGAAGCTTTCAGCCCAAAGCGGAAGTGCCTCGAGTGGTTCGAGGTGCGGACGACGGGCCCAAGACTGACCGCAGCGTTTCCCTCCCGGAGGCGCATCGGTACAAGTTGGGAACTACTAGCAATGATCCAAACTGAATCCCGGCTCGAAGTGGCCGACAACACAGGCGCGAAGTCCGTCCTGTGTATCAAGGTGCTCGGTGGCTCCAAGCGGCGTTATGCCAGCGTGGGCGACGTCATCAAGGTGAGCATCAAGGAAGCCGCTCCGCGTGGTCGCGTCAAAAAGGGCGAGATCTACAGCGCAGTGGTGGTCCGCACCGCCAAGGGCATCCGTCGCGCCGACGGTTCGCTCGTCAAATTCGATGGCAACGCAGCCGTGTTGCTCAACGCCAAGCTGGAGCCGATCGGCACCCGCATCTTCGGACCGGTGACGCGCGAGCTGCGCACCGAAAAGTTCATGAAGATCGTGTCGCTGGCCCCCGAAGTTCTCTAAGGACAACAACGCCATGAACAAGATTCGCAAAGGCGACCAGGTCATCGTGTTGGCCGGGCGCGACAAAGGCAAGCGCGGCACCGTCTCGCTGCGCAAGGATGATTCGCACCTCGTCGTCGAGGGCGTGAACATCGTCAAGAAGCACGCCAAGCCGAACCCCCTCAAGGGTACGACCGGCGGCATCGTCGAGAAGACCATGCCCATCCACCAATCCAACGTGGCGATCTTCAATGCCGCGACCGGCAAGGCCGATCGCGTGGGCATCAAGATCACCCAGGGTGCTGACGGCAAGCGCGTGGCTGTTCGCGTCTTCAAGTCCAGCGGCGACGAAATCAAGTTCGCCTAAGAGGTACTCACATGGCACGTCTCCAACAACACTATCGCGAAAAGATCGCGAAAGACCTGACGGAAAAGTTCGGCTACAAGTCGCCGATGCAGGTCCCCCGCCTCACCAAGATCACGCTCAACATGGGCGTGGGTGAAGCTGTCGCCGACAAGAAGGTCCTGGACAACGCAGTTGCCGACCTGACCAAGATCGCCGGCCAGAAGCCCGTGGTCACCAAGTCGAAGAAGGCCATCGCCGGTTTCAAGATCCGCGAAAACCAGCCGATCGGCTGCATGGTCACGCTGCGTGGCGTGCAGATGTATGAGTTCCTGGACCGTTTCGTGACCATCGCGCTGCCGCGTGTTCGCGACTTCCGCGGCATTTCCGGCCGTGCGTTCGACGGCCGTGGCAACTACAACATCGGCGTCAAGGAACAGATCATTTTCCCCGAGATCGAATACGACAAGGTCGATGCCCTGCGCGGTCTCAACATCAGCATCACGACGACGGCCAAGACCGACGAAGAAGCCAAGGCGCTTCTCGCTGGTTTCCGTTTCCCGTTCAAGAACTGAGGCGCACCGTGGCTAAACAATCCCTGATCCAACGCGAACTCAAGCGCGACAAGCTGGTCGCCAAGTACGCTGCGAAGCACGCGGAACTGAAGGCAATCTCCAACGACCTGAAGAAGAGCGACGAAGAGCGCGCTGCTGCCCGCCTGGGCCTGCAGAAGCTTCCGCGCAACGCGAACCCCACGCGCCAGCGCAACCGTTGCGAAATCACCGGTCGCCCCCGTGGCACCTTCCGTCAATTCGGTCTGGCCCGCGCCAAGATCCGCGAACTGGCCTTCAATGGCGACATCCCCGGTGTCACCAAGGCCAGCTGGTAAGCCAGGCAGGAGCAAACAACATGAGCATGAGTGATCCCATTGCCGACCTGCTGACGCGTATCCGTAACGCGCAGATGGTGGCGAAGCCCACTGTGTCGGTCCCGTCTTCCAAGGTGAAGATCGCGATCTCGCAGGTCCTGAAGGACGAAGGCTATATCGACGGTTTCCAGGTCAAGACCGAAGACGGCAAGACCGAACTCGTCATTACCCTGAAGTACTACGCTGGCCGTCCGGTCATCGAGCGCATCGAGCGCGTGAGCCGTCCCGGCCTGCGCGTCTACAAGGCCAGTGCTTCCATTCCGCAAGTCCAGAACGGCCTGGGCGTCGCGATCGTCACGACCCCCAAGGGCGTGATGACCGACCGCAAGGCGCGCGCTACCGGTGTCGGTGGCGAAGTGCTGTGCTACGTCGCCTAACCGAGACATCGAGGAGTAACTGAAATGTCCCGAGTAGGAAAAATGCCGATCACCATCCCCGCAGGCGTGGATGTGTCGATCAAGGAAGACCAGATCAGCGTCAAGGGCACGGGCGGCACGCTCAACCTTGCACGCAACCCCCTGGTCAAGGTCGTCAGCAACGACGGCAAGCTGAATTTCGAGCCCGCCAACGAGTCGCGTGAAGCGAACGCGATGAGCGGCACGATCCGCCAGCTGGTGAACAACATGGTGGTTGGCGTGACCAAGGGCTTCGAGAAGAAGCTCAACCTGGTCGGCGTCGGCTACAAGGCTGCAGCGTCCAACAACAAGTTGAACCTGCAAGTCGGCTATTCGCACCCGGTCAACATCGACATGCCCCAAGGCATCACGGTGGCCACTGCAACGCCGACCGAAATCGTGATCAAGGGTGCTGACCGTCAGCGCGTTGGTCAAATCGCCGCTGAGATCCGCGCTGTTCGTCCGCCTGAGCCCTACAAGGGCAAGGGCATCCGTTATTCGGACGAGAAGATCGTGATCAAAGAGACCAAGAAGAAGTAAGGGGCAGCAAAATGATGTTGACCAAAAAAGCACAGCGTCTTCGCCGCTCGCGCCAGACCCGCATCCGCATCGCGACGCAGGGCGTGGCCCGTCTGACGGTGAACCGCACCAACCTGCACATCTATGCCACCGTCATCTCCGACGACGGCACCAAGGTGATCGCCACCGCATCGACGGCCGAAGCCGAAGTGCGCGCTGCGCTCGGCGGTTCGGGCAAGGGCGGCAATGCCGCCGCTGCAACGGCCATCGGCAAGCGCATCGCTGAAAAGGCGAAGGCTGCCGGCGTCGAGAAGGTCGCCTTCGACCGCGCTGGTTTCGCGTACCACGGCCGCGTCAAGGCGCTGGCCGACGCTGCCCGCGAAGCCGGCCTGCAGTTCTAAACGGACACGAGATTCAAAATGGCAAAGATTCAAGCAAGAACGCAGAACGAAGGCCCTGAAGACGGTTTGCGCGAGAAGATGATCGCGATCAACCGCGTCACCAAGGTGGTGAAGGGTGGTCGTATCCTCGGTTTCGCAGCACTCACCGTCGTGGGCGACGGCGACGGCCGCGTCGGCATGGGCAAGGGCAAGTCCAAGGAAGTGCCTGCTGCCGTGCAGAAGGCGATGGAAGAAGCCCGTCGCAACCTGGCCAAGATCTCGATCAAGAACGGCACGCTGCATCACCGCGTGACGGGCCACTGGGGCGCTGCCTCGGTGGTCATGATCCCGGCCCCGAAGGGTACCGGCATCATCGCCGGCGGCCCGATGCGCGCCGTGTTCGAAGTCATGGGCATCACCGACATCGTGGCCAAGAGCCATGGTTCGTCGAACCCCTACAACATGGTTCGCGCCACGCTCGACGGGTTGAAGAACTCGACGACCGCGTCCGAAGTGGCTGCCAAGCGCGGCCTGACCGTCGAAGAAATCTTCGCCTGAGCGCAAGCTCTCGCAAGGCTGAAGGAAGCATTCAAATGACGACGCAACAACAAACCCTCAAGGTGCAATTGGTCAAGAGCCCGATTGGCACCAAGGAATCGCATCGCGCGACCGTGCGTGGCCTCGGCCTGCGCAAGCTCAACAGCGTGAGCGAGCTGCAGGACACCCCGGCGGTGCGCGGCATGATCAACAAGATCAGTTATCTGGTCAAAGTTCTGTAAGAGAGACTGATATGGAACTCAATGGCATCAAGCCGGCAGCTGGCGCCAAGCACGCCAAGCGCCGCGTCGGCCGCGGTATCGGCTCCGGTATCGGCAAGACCGCAGGCCGTGGTCACAAGGGTCAGAAGTCGCGCGCAGGCGGCTTCCACAAGGTCGGCTTCGAAGGCGGTCAAATGCCGCTGCAGCGCCGCCTGCCCAAGCGCGGCTTCAAGTCGCACCTGCTGAAGTTCAACGCCGAAGTCACGCTGACTGCCCTCGAGCAGCTCGGCCTGGCCGAAGTGGACATCCTGGCGCTCAAGCAAGCCGGCCTCGTGGGCCAGCTCGCCAAGGTCGTCAAGATCGTCAAGACCGGTGAACTCACCAAGGCCGTCAAGCTGACGGGCGTGGGTGCAACCGCTGGTGCCAAGGCTGCGATCGAAGCAGCCGGCGGCAGCGTCGCCTGATCACACTGGACTGAAAGAAGTTCTTCGTGGCAACTAACGCGGCAACGATCGCAAAGACAGGCAAGTTCGGCGACCTGCGTCGCCGGCTCGTCTTCTTGCTGCTCGCGCTCGTGGTCTATCGGATCGGCGCGCACATTCCTGTGCCGGGCATCAACCCGGACCAGCTGGCGGCGTTGTTCCAGGGCCAGCAGGGCGGCATCCTGAGCCTGTTCAACATGTTCTCGGGCGGGGCGCTGTCGCGCTTCACCGTGTTCGCGTTGGGGATCATGCCGTACATCTCGGCGTCGATCATCATGCAGCTGATGACCTACGTGCTTCCGACCTTCGAGCAATTGAAGAAGGAAGGCGAGGCCGGCCGCCGCAAGATCACGCAGTACACGCGCTATGGCGCGCTCGGCCTGGCCCTGTTCCAGTCGTTCAGCATTGCAGTGGCGCTCGAGTCTTCGGCCGGCCTGGTCATCTCGCCCGGTTTCGGCTTCCGCCTGACCGCCATGGTGAGCCTCACGGCAGGTTCGATGTTCCTGATGTGGCTCGGCGAGCAGATCACCGAACGGGGCCTGGGCAACGGCATCTCGATCCTGATCTTTGCAGGTATCGCGGCCGGTCTGCCCAACGCCATCGGCGGCCTCGCTTCGCTGGTGACGACCGGTGCGATGAACCCGATCATTGCGCTGTTCATCATCGCGATCGTGGTGCTGGTCACCTACTTCGTGGTGTTCGTCGAACGCGGCCAGCGCAAGATCCTCGTGAACTATGCGCGGCGCCAGGTCGGCAACAAGGTCTATGGCGGCCAGTCGTCGCACCTGCCGTTGAAGCTGAACATGGCCGGTGTGATTCCGCCGATCTTCGCCTCCTCGATCATCCTGCTGCCCGCAACGGTGGTCGGCTGGTTCAGCACCGGCGAAGGTGGTTTCGGCTGGATCAAGGACGTGGCCGGCGCTCTGCGTCCGGGCGAGCCGATCTACGTGCTGCTGTACGCTGCCGCGATCGTTTTCTTCTGCTTCTTCTACACGGCACTCGTGTTCAACAGCAAGGAAACGGCCGACAACCTGAAGAAGAGCGGTGCATTCATTCCGGGCATCCGTCCGGGTGACCAGACCGCTCGCTATATCGACAAGATTCTGGTTCGCCTGACGTTGGCTGGCGCGGTGTACATCACCTTCGTCTGCCTGCTGCCCGAGTTCCTGATCCTGAAGTACAACGTCCCGTTCTACTTCGGTGGTACCTCCCTGCTGATCATCGTGGTCGTCACGATGGACTTCATGGCCCAGGTGCAAAACTACATGATGTCCCAGCAGTACGAATCGCTGCTGAAGAAGGCCAACTTCAAGACATCGTAGGGCTGTGAGTTTCAGTATTGAGAATTTGGGTGTGGGCGGTGTACCGCCACGTTAAACAGTTTTAGGAGAATGAAATGAGAGTTTCGGCTTCGGTCAAAACCATCTGCCGTAATTGCAAGGTCATCCGCCGTAAAGGTGTGGTGCGTGTGATTTGCACCGACCCGCGCCACAAGCAGCGCCAGGGTTGATTGAAGAGTATTAGAGGACGCACATGGCACGTATTGCTGGCATCAACATTCCGCCGCACAAGCACGCTGAAATCGGCCTGACCGCCATCTTCGGCATCGGTCGCACCCGCGCCCGTCAGATCTGCGAAGCGAGCGGCATCGAATATTCGAAGAAGATCAAGGACCTGACTGACGCCGATCTCGAAAAGATCCGCGACCAGATCGCCTTGTTCACCATCGAAGGCGATCTGCGTCGCGAGACGACGATGAACATCAAGCGTTTGATGGACATCGGCTGCTATCGCGGCTTCCGTCACCGTCGCGGCCTGCCGATGCGCGGCCAGCGCACGCGCACCAATGCCCGCACCCGCAAGGGTCCGCGCAAGGCAGCGCAGTCCCTGAAGAAATAAGGATAGACCAGCATGGCTAAAGCACCTGCAAACAACGCCGCACAGCGCGTTCGCAAGAAGGTTCGCAAGAACGTTGCGGACGGCATCGCCCACGTGCATGCCTCGTTCAACAACACCATCATCACGATCACCGATCGCCAGGGCAATGCCCTGTCGTGGGCTTCGTCGGGTGGCCAGGGCTTCAAGGGCTCGCGCAAGTCGACCCCGTTCGCTGCGCAGGTGGCTTCCGAAGTGGCCGGCCGTGCTGCTGTCGAACAAGGCATCAAGAACCTCGACGTCGAGATCAAGGGCCCCGGCCCCGGTCGCGAATCGTCGGTGCGCGCACTGGCTGCGCTCGGCATCCGGATCAATTCCATTGCCGACGTGACGCCCGTTCCGCACAACGGCTGCCGTCCCCAGAAGCGTCGCCGCATCTGATCGTCAGTCCGCAAGGCGCAGCCGGCTTTTGAGCGGCTGCGCATTTGTTTTTTTACTAAGCCCACCGCCATCCGCGTCTTCGCCGATGGCTCCCGCAGGCAACTGCGGCAGATGACACAAAGGAAAAATCGTGGCACGCTACCTCGGCCCCAAGGCCAAACTCTCCCGCCGTGAAGGCACCGACCTGTTCCTCAAGAGCGCCCGCCGCTCCATCCAGGACAAGGCCAAGTTCGATTCCAAGCCCGGCCAGCATGGCCGCACTTCGGGTCAGCGTACCTCCGACTACGGCCTGCAGCTGCGCGAAAAGCAGAAGGTCAAGCGCATGTACGGCGTGCTCGAGAAGCAGTTCCGCCGCTACTTCGAAGAAGCCGACCGCCGCCGTGGCAACACCGGCGCCAACCTGCTGTTCATCCTCGAATCGCGCCTGGACAACGTCGTCTACCGCATGGGCTTCGGCTCGACGCGCGCCGAAGCACGCCAGCTCGTGTCGCACAAGGCGATCACGGTGAATGGCCAGTCGGTCAACATCCCGTCGTACCTGGTGAAGACCGGCGACGTGATCGCCGTTCGCGACAAGTCGAAGAAGCAGACCCGCATTGCCGAAGCGCTCCAGCTCGCCCAGCAGGTCGGTATCCCGGCCTGGGTCGAAGTGAACGCCGACAAGGCCGAAGGTACCTTCAAGAAGGTGCCCGATCGCGACGAATTCGCAGCTGACATCAACGAATCGCTGATCGTCGAACTGTACTCGCGCTAAGCGGGCGACAACGGGCCGCGCTTTGCGGTCCGCTTTTGATTTTTTTGTTCCCATCGGGAGGCACTCCCGACGGGTGCTTCACCAGCCTTACCGGTGTAACGAGCCGGGGGTATTGAGAGGAAGTCTGCATGCAAACCACCCTGCTGAAACCCAAGACCATCCAGGTCGAGCAACTTGCCGCCAACAAGGCCAAGGTCACGCTCGAGCCTTTCGAGCGCGGCTACGGCCACACGCTCGGCAACGCGCTGCGCCGCGTCCTGCTGTCGTCGATGGTCGGTTATTCGGCCACTGAAGTCACGATCGCCGGCGTGCTGCACGAGTACTCGTCGATCGATGGCGTGCAGGAAGATGTCGTCAACATCCTGCTGAATCTCAAGGGCGTGGTGTTCAAGCTCCACAACCGCGACGAAGTCACGCTGAGCCTGCGCAAGGACGGCGAAGGCCCGGTGCTGGCGTCGGACATCCAGACACCGCACGACGTCGAGATCATCAACCCCGACCACGTGATCGCGCACCTGTCGCAAGGCGGCAAGCTCGATATGCAGATCAAGGTCGAAAAGGGCCGCGGCTACGTGCCCGGCACGATGCGCCGCTATGCCGACGAGCCGACCAAGTCGATCGGCCGCATCGTCTTGGACGCCTCGTTCTCGCCCGTCAAGCGCGTGAGCTACACGGTCGAAAGCGCCCGTGTCGAACAGCGTACCGACCTGGACAAGCTGCTGGTCGAGATCGAAACCAACGGTGCGATCACGGCCGAAGACGCCGTGCGCGCCTCGGCTAAAATCCTGGTCGAACAGCTGGCCGTGTTCGCGCAGCTCGAAGGCGGCGAACTGGCTGCATTCGATGCGCCGGCACCGCGCAGCGCACAGCAATTCGACCCGATCCTGCTGCGCCCTGTCGACGAGCTCGAGCTCACCGTGCGTTCGGCCAACTGCCTGAAGGCCGAAAACATCTACTACATCGGCGACCTGATCCAGCGCACCGAGAACGAGCTGCTCAAGACCCCGAACCTGGGTCGCAAGTCGCTCAACGAAATCAAGGAAGTGCTTGCCTCGCGCGGCCTGACCTTGGGTATGAAGCTTGAAAGCTGGCCGCCGGCCGGCCTCGACAAGCGTTGATTTTTGAAAATTGAGCCCCTGAGGGCTCGTGCCCGGGCAGTACCTGATACGGCTGCCTGTTTAATAAAGTAAAGGAAAGCACCATGCGTCACGGACACGGACTCCGCAAACTCAACCGCACCAGCTCGCACCGCCTTGCGATGCTGCAGAACATGATGAATTCGCTCATCGAGCACGAAGTCATCAAGACCACGGTCCCCAAGGCCAAGGAACTGCGCCGCGTCATCGAACCGATGATCACGCTCGCCAAGAAGCCCACGGTTGCCAACAAGCGCCTGGCCTTCGACCGCCTGCGCGACCGCGACAGCGTCGTCAAGCTCTTCGGCGAACTCGGCCCGCGCTTCGCAGCGCGTCCGGGCGGCTACACCCGCATCCTGAAGATGGGTTTCCGCGTTGGCGACAATGCACCCATGGCACTGGTCGAACTGGTCGACCGTCCTGAAATTAAAGAAGAAGCCGCCGAGCAAGGCGCTGCTGAATAAGGTATAATTCCATCTTGCCGCGCGATGGAGCAGCCTGGTAGCTCGTTGGGCTCATAACCCAAAGGTCGCAAGTTCAAATCTTGCTCGCGCAACCAATTTAAAAGGCCCTTTGAATTTCAAAGGGCCTTTTTCTTTGGCCCGCCGATCTTCAGGTCGGCAGATCCATGCACCCATGCCATGAAAAATGCCCTCGCGAAGAGGGCATTCTTGTTTGCGCCGCACCGGGCGGCTTCCCGCAGGCGTTCCGTCAGTCTGGAATGACCGCCGTGACCTCGATCTCGACCTTGGCGCGGTGCTCGACCAGCGCCGCCACCTGCACGCAGGTCATGGCCGGGAAATTGCGCCCCATCGCATCGCGGTACACCGGGCCGAGTTCGCCGAGGCGGCGGCTGTATTCGTCGCGGTCGGTCACGTACCAGGTCATGCGCACCATGTGCTCGGGGCCGGCGCCGGCTTCGCGCAGCACCTCGGCGATGTTGCGCAGCGCCAGGCCGCATTGCTCGATGAAGTCGTCCGACTCGAACTGCTGCTGTGCATTCCAGCCGATCTGGCCGCCGACGAACACCATGGTGCCGCGTGCGGCCACGCCATTCGCATAGCCCTTGGGGGGCAACCAGCCCGGGGGCTGCAAGAGTTTGTTCATCATGATGGGGTGGTCTCGTTGAGTTGTCTCAGTTTGAATCGCTGGAGCTTGCCGGTCTCGGTGCGCGGCAGCACCGGCACGAACTCGATCTCCCGCGGGTATTTGAAGGGCGCGATGGTGGCCTTCACATGGTCCTGCAGCGCCTTGACGAGCGCCGCGTCGCCTTCATGGCCGGGCTTGAGCACGCAGAAGGCCTTCACGATCATGCCGCGGTCGGCGTCGGGCTTGCCGATCACGCCGCACTCGGCCACGGCCGGGTGCTTGAGCAGCGCATCCTCGACCTCGGGCCCGCCGACGTTGTAGCCGGCCGTGATGATCATGTCGTCGGCGCGCGCCTGGTAGAAGAAGTAGCCGTCGTCGTCCTGCACGAACGAATCGCCGGGGTAGTTCCAGCCGTTCTTCACGTAGTCGGCCTGGCGCGGGTCGTCCAGGTAGCGGCAGCCCACGGGGCCCTGCAGCGCCAGCTTGCCGACCGTGCCGCGCGGCACTTCGTTGCCCTGGTCGTCCACCACCTTGGCGGTGAAGCCGGGCACCACCTTGCCGACCGCGCCGCGGCGCACCTGGTCACCGGCGGCCGAGATGTAGATGTGGAACACCTCGGTGCCGCCGATGCCGTCGAGCATCTCGATGCCGGTGGCTTCCTTCCAGAGCTGGCGCGTGGCGTCGGGCAGTGCCTCGCCCGCGCTCACGCAGATGCGCAGGCTCGGCGCGCCGTGCTGCCGCACGAAGGGCGCCATCTGGCGATAGAAGGTGGGGGCCGTGTAGCAGATGGTCGCGCCGACCTCGTTGATGAGCTGCACCAAACCTTCGGGCGTGAACGGCGCATCGGCAAAGTACACCGAGGCGCCGGCCCACATCGGAAACACCAGCAGGCCGCCGAGCCCGAAGGTGAAGGCCAGCGGCGGCGAGCCGATCACGATGTCGTCGCTGCGCGCCTGCAGCACATGGCGCGGCCAGGTTTGGCACATCGCGAGCACGTCGCGGTGCGTGGTGACCGGTGCCTTGGGCTTGCCTGTGGTGCCGGAGGTGAACGCGAGCAGGGCGATGTCGTCCGACGCCGTGGGGCAGGCGGTGAACACGCCGCTCTTGCCGGCCGCGCGTGCCGACAGCGAATCGGGCGCATCGGGTTTGTTGAACGCGATCACCGATGCGAGCACAGGATGCTCCCGCTGCGCCAGCACGAGCTCGTCGAGCAGGCGCCCGTCGCACAGCGCCGCCACGGGGCGCGCCTTCTCGATGATCTCGCCCAGTTCCTTGGCGCGCAGCAGCGGCATGGTGGCCACCGCGATCAGGCCGGCCTTGACCACCGCGAGCCACGACAGCGCCATGGCCACCGAGTTGCCGCCGCGCAGCAGCACGCGGTTGCCGGGCACGAGGCCGAGGTCTTCGACCAGCACCTGCGCGATGCGGTTGACCTCGACGGCGGCCTGCGAATAGGTCAGCGTGCCGGCGGGCGAACGCAGCATCGGCTTGTCGCCGAAGCCCTTGGCGGGCGCCTTGTCCAGGAGCTCCTCGACCAGATTCAGCTGATCGGGCAGCTGCAGCTCCGGAAGGTCGTAGCGGAAGACCGGCAGCTGCTCGGCGGGCGGCAGGCGGTCGTGAACGAAGCGGTCGACTTGGGCTGACACGATGTTTATCCCCGCAAAACGGATTTGCCGATGATCAGTTGCTGAACCTCCGTCGCGCCTTCGTAGATGCGCAGCGAGCGGATGTCGCGGTAGAGGCTTTCAATCTTCGTGCCAACCTTCACGCCAAGGCCGCCGTGCATCTGCAGCGCCATGTCGATCACGCGGCTCGCGTTCTCGGTGGCGCACATCTTGGCCATGGCCGCGGCGGCCGACACGTCGCCCACCGCGGGAGCGCCGCGCTGTTCGGCGTCGTCGCGCATCCATGCGGCGCGGTAGGTGAGCAATGCGGCGCTGTCGATCAGCGCGGCCATCTCGCCGAGCTTGGCCTGCGTGAGCTGGAAGTCGGCGAGCGTCTGGCCGAACATGCGCCGGCCCTTTGCATGCGCGACGGCTTCGGCGAGCGCGCGGCGTCCCATGCCCAATGCCGCCGCCGCAACGGAGGCACGGAAGATGTCGAGCGTGCGCATCGCGAGCTTGAAACCACCGTTGAGTTCGCCGAGCTGCGCCGCGCGCGGCACGATGCAGTCCTGGAAGCGCAGCGTGGCGAGCGGGTGCGGCGCCATCACGTCGATGTGCCCGGAGGTGTCGAGGCCGGCGGCGGTTGCATCGACGATGAACGCCGTGATGCCGCGCGTGCCGCCCGCGGGATCGGTCTTGGCGAACAGGCAGTAGAAGTCGGCGATGCCGCCATTGCTGATCCAGGTCTTCTCGCCGTTGAGGCGCCAGCCGTCGGGCGTGGCTTCGGCGCGCATCGCCATCGCAGCCACGTCGGAGCCCGCATCGGGTTCGCTCAGCGCAAAGGCCGCGATCTTCTCGCCCTTGCCCACAGCTGTGAGGTAGTGCGACTGCTGCTCGGGCGTGCCCGCGAGCGTGATCGCGCCGCTGCCCAGCCCCTGCATCGCAAACGCGAAGTCCGCCAGCGGCGAGTGGTAGCCGAGCGTCTCGCGCAGCAGCACGAGCGCGCGCGAGTCGAGGCGCTCCAGCGCGCCGCCAGCGCTGCCGGGCACGGCATAGCGCAGCCAGCCGCCGTCGCCGAGGCGGCGCACCCATTCGCGGCAGGCCGCGCGGTCGTCGCGCTCGTCGACTTCCTGCGCGGCGCACCAGGGCAGCAGCTCGCTTGCGAGCGCGCGATGCGCGTCATCGAAGAACGGCAGCGCGAGGTGCGTTGTCGAGGGCGGTGCGGGGATCTTGGCCATCATGATTCAGTCTCCGCCGAACACGGGCTTGCGCTTGGCTGCAAACGCTTCGTAGGCGCGCTTGAAATCCTCGGTCTGCATGCAGATGGCCTGTGCCTGTGCCTCGGCCTCGATGGCCTGGTCGATGGTCATCGACCATTCCTGCGAGAGCATGGTCTTGGTCATGCCGTGCGCGAAGCTCGGGCCTTCGGCCAGTTCGCGCGCTACCTTGGTGGCCGCTTCGAGCAGTGCATCGCTTTCGTGCAGCGCATTGAAGAAGCCCCAGGCCTGGCCTTCCTGTGCCGTCATCGCGCGGCCGGTGAAGAGCAGTTCCGAGGCGCGGCCCTGGCCGATCACGCGCGGCAGCAAGGCGCAGGCACCCATGTCGGCGCCGGCCAGGCCGACGCGCGTGAACAGGAAGGCGGTGCGCGTGGCGGGCGAGCCGTAGCGCAGGTCGCAGGCCAGCGCGATCATCGCGCCGGCGCCGGCGCACACGCCGTCGATCGCGCCGACGATCGGCTGCGGGCAATGGCGGATGGCCTTGACCAGGTCGCCGGTCATGCGTGTGAACTCGAGCAGCTCGGGCATGCGCATGCCGGTGAGCGGGCCGATGATCTCGTGCACGTCGCCGCCCGAGCAGAAGTTGCCGCCGGCGCCGGTGACCACGATGGCCTTCACGTCGGTCGCGTAGTTCAACGCACGGAACAGGTCGCGCAGCTCGGCGTACGAATCGAAGGTCAGCGGGTTCTTGCGCTCGGGGCGGTTCAGCGTGATGGTGCCGACGCCCGCTTCGTAGTGCCATGCGAAGTGCTTCGCCGCGTAAGGCGCCTTGGCCTCGAATTGCGCGTGCATGGGATTGCCCGCGCCGATGTAGTGCTTCATTCGGCCTCCGCCATCTGGCTGTGTGAGTGTTGCTTGACCTTGCCGAGCAGCTTGTGCAGCTGCGCGATCTCCTTGGCGCTGAGCGCCGCGAAGGCATCGACGATCCAGTCTTCGTGCTGCTGCGCCATCTCGTTGAAGAGCTTGCGGCCGCGCGCCGTGAGCCGCACGCGCCAGGCGCGGCGGTCGCCCTCGACGTTGATGCGCTCGACCAGCCCTTCGGTCACGAGCTGGTCGGTGATGCCGGTGACGTTGCCGCCCGTCACCATCATGCGGCGCGAGAGCTCGTTCATCTTCAGGCCGTCGGGCGAACGCTCGAGCTGCGACATCAGGTCGAAGCGCGGCAGCGTGGTGGCGAACTGCGAGCGCAGCTCGTTGCGCACCTGCTTCTCGATCAGCTGGGTGCAGGTGAGCAGCCGCAGCCAGAGGCGCAGGGCCTCGGGGTGCTCGCTGTGGGCGCGTGCTTCGAGGTCCATGTCAGTGCGTCTCCTCGTTGTTGGAGGCAGCCAATGCGGCGTTCGCAGCGGCAGCGATCTGCTGCTGCTTGGCGATCTCGCGGTACATCTGGTCGCGCCCGCTCAGGTACTGCTTCGGCCAGTCGACGTCGCGGCTTTGCAGCTTGGCGGCCTCGTGCAGGGTCCATGCGGGATCGGCAAGGTGCGGGCGGGCGATGGCGCAGAGGTCGGCGCGGCCGGCCGCGATGATGCTGTTGGCCTGGTCGGCGTCGGTGATGGCGCCGACCGCAATGGTCGAGATGCCGACCTCGTTGCGGATGCGGTCCGAGAACGGCGTCTGGTACATGCGGCCGTACACCGGCTTGGCGGTGCGCGTGGTCTGGCCGGAGGACACGTCGATGAAATCGGCGCCGGCTTCCTTGAAGAGGCGCGCCACCACCACGGCGTCGGCGTCGGTGTTGCCGCCAGGGGCCCAGTCGTGCGCCGAGATGCGCACGCTCATCGGCTTGTCTTGCGGCCAGGCGGCGCGCATCGCGCGGAACACCTCGAGCGGATAGCGGCAGCGCGCTTCGATGCCGCCGCCGTACTCGTCGGTGCGCAGGTTGGTGAGCGGGCTGATGAAGGCCGACAGCAGGTAGCCGTGTGCGCAGTGCAGCTCGAGCCAGTCGAAGCCGCATTCGGCGGCGCGGCGCGTGGACGCCACGAACTGGTCGCGCATGGCGTCCATCTGCTCGCGCGTCATCGCGGCCGGCAGCTGGTTCTGTTCGCCGTAGGCCACCGCGCTGGCGGCCAGCAGCGGCCAGTTGCCGCTTTCGAGCGGCTCGTCGGTGCCCTCCCATCCCACGCGGGTCGAGCCCTTGGGGCCGCTGTGGCCGAGCTGCATGGCGATCTTCGCGCTCGACTGCGTGTGCACGAAGTCGACGATGCGCTTGAACGCGGCCTGCTGCGCGTCGTTGTACAGGCCCGTGCAGCCGGGGGTGATGCGGCCTTCGGGCGTCGGACTCGTCATTTCGACGAACACCATGGCGGCGCCGCCGAGCGCGCGGGCGCCCAGGTGCACCAGCAAAAAGTCCTGCGGCACGCCGTCGACCGCGCTGTAGGTGGCCATTGGCGACACCAGGATGCGGTTCTTCAGCGTGAGGCCGCGCACCTGCAGCGGCATCAGCATGGGCGCAACGGGCTTGCCGCCGGCCAGCCACTGCTCGTAGCCGCCGAGCCATTGCGTGTCGCGCACACGCAGGTTCTCGTGGCTGATGCGCTGGGAGCGCGTGAGCAGCGAATAAGCGAACTGCTCGATCTGCATGCCGGTGTAGCGCGGTACGTTCTCGAACCATTCGGTGGAGTTGCGCGCGGCGTTCTGGATCTTGAGCACCTCGACGCTGCGGCGCGCCTCGTAGCCTTCGAGCACGTGGTCGACGGTGCCGCCTTGCGCGAATTCGTTGGCCAGGTCGATCGCATCTTCCAGCGCGAGCTTGGTGCCCGAGCCGATCGAGAAGTGCGCCGTGTGCGCCGCGTCGCCCATCAGCACCACGGGCACCGAGCGGCCCTCGACGTCGATGCGGTGGGTCCAGCGCTCGCACACCACGCGCGGAAAACGGATCCAGTTGGCCGAGCCGCGCAGGTGCGTGGCATTGCTGATGAGCGAATGGTCGCCCAGGTACTTGGCGAACAGCTTCTCGCAGAAGGCGATGGCCTCGGGCTGCTCCATCTGGTCGAGGCCGTGGGCTTTCCACACGGCCTCGGGCGTCTCGACGATGAAGGTCGAGGTCTTGTCGTCGAACTGGTAGGCATGGGCCTGGAACCAGCCGTGCTCGGTCTGTTCGAAGGCGAAGGTGAAGGCGTCGAAGGTCTGGTGCGTGCCCAGCCACACGAAGCGGCAGTTGCGCAGGTCGATGTCGGGCTTGAACACGTCGGCATAGCGCTGGCGGATGCGGCTGTTCAGGCCGTCGCTCGCAATCACCAGGTCGGCGTTGTACTGGGCGGCGATCGCCTGGTCGTCGGTGGCGTCGGTCTCGAAGACCAGCTTCACGCCGAGCGCGAGGCAGCGCTCCTGCAGGATGTTCAGGAGGCGCTTGCGGCCGATGCCGCAGAAGCCATGGCCGCCCGAGCGCACCTGCCGGCCCTTGAAGAACACCTGGATGTCGTCCCAGTGGTGGAACTCGCTGCCGATCAGCGCCGCGGTCTCGGCGTCGGCCGCGCGCAGGTTGGCGAGCGTCTGGTCGCTGAGCACCACGCCCCAGCCGAAGGTGTCGAAGGGGCGGTTGCGCTCCACCACGGTGATCTCGAGCGCGGGATTGCGCGCCTTCATCAGCAGCGCGAAGTACAGGCCAGCGGGGCCGCCGCCGATGCACAGGATGCGTTGAAGGTCCATGGCGGGTGCGGCAGGGGAGCCGGTGGTTAGGCTGTTCATGGTTGAATAGTTTAAGCATAAACAATCTGGTGTCAACGGGGCCATCCCCAGCGGGGTACCCGGGGCGCGGCGGGTGTCATGCAAAAAATCGAAAAAATCAATACCATCGCTTCACCATGCAAAGCTTGATACCCAAGATCGAGTCGCAGCTTGCGTCGCTGCCCGTGCCCATCGCGCTGGAACTGCCTGATGGCCGAAGAGTTGCCAAGCCGGGGTCGCGTGTCACCCTGGCGTTCAGCGAGTGGTCGGCGCTGGCCAAGCTGGCGGCGCACCAGGTGGGGGCCATCGGCGAGGCCTACGTGGAAGGCCGGGTGCAGATCGAAGGCGCGATGCGCGACCTGATCGACGCCACGGTCGGCATGCTGCCGGGCAACCCGGCGGAGACCAACACCACCTGGTGGACCCGCCTGATGCGGCTGGCCAAGTCCCACAGCTCGCATTCGCTGCACAAGGATGCCGAGCAGATCCAGTTCCACTACGACGTTTCCGACGACTTCTACGCGCTGTGGCTCGATCCGCGCCGGGTGTACTCGTGCGCCTATTTCCGCACGCCCGGGCTGACGCTGGCAGAGGCCCAGGAAGCCAAGCTGGACCACATCTGCCGCAAGCTCATGCTGCAGCCCGGCGAGCGCTTCCTGGACATCGGCTCCGGCTGGGGCGGGCTGCTGCTGTGGGCGGCGGAGCACTACGGCGTCGACGCCACCGGCATCACGCTGTCGAAGAACCAGCATGCACACGTGCAGCGCCTGATCCAGGAAAAGGGCCTGCAGGGCCGCGTGCGGGTGGAGCTGCGCGACTACCGCGAACTTTCCGCTGACGCACCTTTCGACAAGATCGCGTCGGTCGGCATGTTCGAGCATGTGGGCGCGGCCAACATGCCCACCTATTTCCGCAAGATCCATTCGCTGCTCAAGCCCGGCGGGCTGGTGCTGAACCACGGCATCACCTCGGGCCAGCTCGATTACCGCCAGCTGGGCGCGGGCATGGGCGACTTCATCGAGAAGTACATCTTTCCGGGCGGCGAGCTGCTGCACGTGACGCATGTGCTGCGCGAGACAGCGGCCGCGGGCCTGGAGATGGTTGATACCGAAAGCCTGCGCCCGCACTACGCGCGCACGCTGTGGGCCTGGTCGGACGCGCTGGAGTCGCAGCTGGACACGGCACGCGAGGTGCTCGCGCGCGCGGGCGGCCGCCAGGGCGAGAATGCCGAGCGCATCCTGCGCGCCTACCGCCTCTACCTGGCGGGCTCGGCCATGAGCTTCGAGCAGGGCTGGATCTCACTGCACCAGATGCTTTCGACCAAGCCCGACGGCCGGGTCGAGCATGGTGTTTTGCGCGGTTCGCAATCGGTGTACCCTTTTGCCCGTGACTACATCTACAAGTGAGTGAGAACAACCATGCTGTACCGATTCCAGTCCCGGGCCTCCCCTGACTTCGTGATGCTGGAGGTGCATGCCCGCCAGCTGTTCGACATCATCGGCAAGGCACCCGCGCCGC
Source organism: Variovorax sp. 01N425 (assembly GCF_056399465.1). NCBI lineage: Bacteria > Pseudomonadati > Pseudomonadota > Betaproteobacteria > Burkholderiales > Comamonadaceae > Variovorax > Variovorax sp. 01N425. The sequence continues at coordinate 467,031 of NZ_JBFTRJ010000002.1, forward strand.
AGGGCATCGTCACGGTCGAGCAGATCCCGGGCGCCATTGCGGCGCTCGAGTCCGCGCTGGCGCGCGAGGCCAGCAACCCGCACAACCACGACGACTACGCCGTCGAAGGCCATGCCAACGAGGCCGAGAAGCAGCACGTGGGCCTGCACCAGCGCGCAGCCCCGCTGCTGCACATGCTCAGGGACTCCCTGGCCGAGAAAAAAGACGTGACCTGGAAGACCTGAGCGCCTGTCTTTTTATTTCGAGGAGCGCCGCGGAACCGGCTTCGCCGGGCCGCAGGCGCTGCCCCCTGCAAGGGGGAGGGAGAAGCGACACGAAGTGCGCGAAGCCTGGGGGTTAGTCCACTTTCGCGCCTGAGTCCTTCACCACCTTCGCCCACTTCACGTGCTCGCTGGCAATCAGCTTGGCGAAGTCGGCTGGCGAATTGCCGCTCGGGATGGCGCCCTGGGCGAGCATCTTTTCCTTGATGGCGGGGGTGCCGAGCGACTTGGCCACTTCCTGCTGGATCCGGTTCACGATCTCGGGCGAGGTGCCGGCCGGCGCCAGCAGGCCGAACCACGAGCTCGCCTCGAAGCCCTTGAGCGACGGACCGCCCGCTTCCTCGACCGTCGGAATGTCGGGCAGCGCCGGCGAACGCTTGGCGCTGGTCACGGCCAGCGCCGTGAGCTTGCCGCCCTTGATCTGCGCCATCGACGAGGGCAGGTTGTCGAACATCACGTCGGCATTGCCGCCCACCATGTCCAGCAGCGCCGGGCCCGAGCCCTTGTACGGGATGTGGGCCATGAAGGTGCCGGTCATGCTCTTGAAGAGCTCGCCCGCCAGGTGGATCGAGGTGCCGCTGCCGCTCGAGGCCATGTTGAGCTTGCCGGGGTTGGCCTTGGCGTACTTGATGAAGTCCTGCACGTTGTGGATGTTCAGCGCCTTGGCCTTGTCGGCGTTCATTTCCATCACGTTCGGCACGGCCGCCACCAGCGTGATCGGCACGAAATCCTTGATCGGGTCGAACGGCAGCTTGGGATAGAGCGCGCGGTTGATGCCGTGCGTGCCGACCGTGCCCATCAGCAGCGTATAGCCGTCGTTCGGCGCGCGCGCCACGATCTCGGCGCCCACGTTGCCGCCCGCGCCCGCGCGGTTGTCGACGATGAACTGCTGGCCGAAGGCCTTCGACAGTTCGGGCGCAACGGCGCGCGCCAGGATGTCGGTGGTGCCGCCGGCCGCAAAGGGCACGACGATGCGCACCGGCTTGGTCGGCCAGGTGCTCTGGGCCCAGGAAGGAGTGGCCGCGAGGGCGATGGCGGCGGCGGAAGCGGCCAGTGCGGCGCGGCGGTTCGTCTTGAAATTTGAAGAAGAGGTCATGCGGGCGTTTGTACAGGGGAACCGCCGCGCGCATGGCGGGTAAAAACCCCGTGCGGCGCCGGTCTATGCCACCTGCATGCGCTCGGCGAAACGCTCGCTGCGAAAGCGCTCGAGCACGAAGTCGATGAACACGCGGGTCTTCGCGGGCAGCAGCTTCTTGCTCGGGTAGTAGAGCCAGACCGCGCCCGCATCGAAGTGCCACTCGGGCAGCAGGCGCACCAGCTCGCCGCTGCGAAGCCCGCGCTCGACGAAGGGCATCGGCAGCATGGCGACACCCAGGCCCATCAGCGCGGCATGCGCAATGGCTTCGGGGTCGTTGAAGATCGCGCGCGGCCGCGGCAGTTCCACCGTGGCCTGGTCGCCGCCCGCGTGCTGCAGCGTCCAGCTGCGAAGCCGGCCGGTGGGCGAGGAGCGCCGCAGCAGGGCGTCCAGCTGCGCCAGTTCCGCGGGCTGCGCCGGCAGCGCGCGGCCTGCCAGGTAGGCCGGGGCGGCCACCGCCACCACATGGATGCGCGCCAGTTCGCGCGCCACCACGCCGGGCGAGAGCTCGATGCCGCCGCCGATGGCCGCGTCGAAGCCTTCGCCCACGAGGTCCACCTGCTGGTTGTCGAAGTGCCAGTCGGGCAGGATGGACGGATAGCGGGCCAGGAAGTCGCCCATCATCGGCAGCACATGCTCGCGGCCGAAGGCCTGGCCCATGCTCACCTTGAGCGTGCCGGCGGGCTGGCCGTCGTCCTTCGAGAGCCCGGCCACCGCGTCCTGCAGCGTGGCAAGGGCACCGCCGATCTGGCCGAGGAAACGCTCGCCGCCCTCCGTCAGCGTGAGGCGGCGGGTGCTGCGCTGGAACAGCCGCACGCCCAGCCGCGCTTCGAGCCGCGCGACGTTCTTGCTGACCGCGGCCGGCGTGAGCCCGAGCCGGCGGGCGGCGGCCGAGAAGCTGCCGCTTTCGGCGCTCTGCACGAAGGACTGGAGGTGATTGAGCGGTTCCATGGGCCTATTTTCAATCAATAGTTGAATCTGATTGGACCGATTGATGGCTACCGCAACGGTAATGGAATCCCGACACTGAAGGTCTTCCACCTCACAACCGATAGGAAAACATCACCATGGCTCTCAGCAAATCCACTTCCCCCGTGCTCGCGGGCAAGGTCGCTTTCGTTACCGGCGGTTCACGCGGCATCGGCGCCGCCATCGTGCGGCGCCTGGCCGAGGACGGCGCCGCCGTTGCCTTCAGCTACGCCAGCTCGAGCGCACCGGCCGACGAGCTCGTGCGCAGCCTCGAGGCCGAAGGCGGCCGCGCGCTGGCGCTGAAGATCGACAGCGCCGACGCCGCCGCGCTCACCGCCGGCATCGACGAGGCCGCGCGCAAGCTCGGCCGCATCGACGTGCTGGTCAACAACGCCGGCGTCTTCCTGCCCGGCACCATCGACGATTTCTCGCTCGAGGATTTCGACCGCACGCTGGACATCAACGTGCGCGCCGTGTTCGTGGCGGCCAAGGCGGCCGTGCGCCACATGGGCGAAGGCGGCCGCATCATCAACATCGGCAGCACCAACGCCGAGCGCATGCCCTGGCCCGGCGGCAGCGCCTATGCCATGAGCAAGTCGGCGCTCAAGGGCCTGGTGCAGGGCCTGTCGCGCGACCTCGGCCCGCGCGGCATCACGGTCAACAACGTGCAGCCCGGCCCGGTCAACACCGACATGAACCCGGTCGACGGCCCCAATGCCGCCGCGATGCACGGCCTGATGGCGCTGGCCCGCCACGCGCGCCCCGAGGAAATCGCCGGCATGGTGGCCTACCTCGCAAGCCCCGAAGCCGCCTTCGTGACGGGCGCCAGCCTCAACATCGACGGCGGCTTTGCAGCCTGACGGCTACCCGGCGCGCTGGACGGCGGCAACGAGCTTGTCCAGGGTGGCATCGAGGCGGACGAGCTCGTCGGCTGCGATGCCCTCGAACAGCGCGGCCTCGCGCTGGCGGCCCAGCATGCCGACGGTTTCGTGCAGCGCCTTGCCCGCCGCCGTGAGGTAAAGCCGGCTGCGGCGCCGGTCGGTGGGGTCGCCCAGGAGCTGCACGCGCTTGTGGCGCTTCAGGCCGGCCAGGGCGCGGCTCACCGCCATCTTGTCGAGGCCGGTGAGGTCCGCGATCTGCGTGGCATGGAGCCCCGGCTGCGCGCCGAGCACCGCCATGGCACGCCATTCGTTGAGCGTGAGGTGGTGCTCGCGGCCCACCTTCTCGTGAAAGGGCCGCGCCGTGAGGTTGACCACCCGCACCAGCTTGAAGAACAGCGGGTCCATGGCGCGGCGCGGTTCAGCCCAGCAGTTTTCTCGCGGCGGCCGCGATGGCTTCGGCGCCGACGCGCGATTGCGCCTCCAGCACCGGCGCATAGCCGACCGGAATGCGCGGCGCGCCGAGCCGCGCCACCCGGCAGCCCGTGGCCTCGGCGGCGCTGGCGGCAATCTCGGCGCCGAAGCCGGCCACCTGCACCGCCTCGTGCACCACCAGCAGCCGCTGGGTGCGCGCGCACGACGCGAGCACCGTTTCGCGGTCCCAGGGCCAGAGCGTGCGCAGGTCGATCAGGTCGACCGCGATGCCTTCGGCCGCCAGCGCATCGCAGGCCGCGGCGCAGGCCTGCATCTGCCGGCTCCAGCTCACGAGCGTGAGCGCATTGCCTTCGCGCACGCGCCGCGCCTTGCCGAGCGGCACGGCGATGTCTTCGTCGACCTCGCCGCGCAGGCCCCAGAGCGTCTTGTGCTCGATGTAGACCACCGGGTCGCCGCACGCGAGCGCGGCGCGCAGGAGGCCGTAGTTGTCCTGCGGCGTCGACGGGCTCACCACCACCAGGCCCGGCAGGTGCGCGAACCAGGCTTCGAGCGACTGCGAGTGCTGCGCGGCCGAGGCGTCCCAGATGCCGCCGGGCATGCGCGCCACCAGCGGCACGCGGCCCTGGCCGCCGAACATGAAGCGGTTCTTGGCGGCCTGGTTCACCAGCTCATCCATGCCGCAGAGCGCGAAGTCGACCACGCGCATCTCGACCACGGGCCGCAGGCCCGCGAGCGCCATGCCCACGCCGGCGCCCATGATCGCGGCCTCGCTGATCGGCGTGTCGATCACGCGCTCGTCGCCGAAGGCCTGCTGCAGGCCCTTGTACTGGCCGAAGATGCCGCCGCGGCCCACGTCCTCGCCGAGCACCACCACGCGCGGGTCGGCCTCCATTTCGCGCTGGATTGCGAGCACGGCGGCTTCGGAATAGCTCAAATCCTTCAATACCATTGGCCTGCTCCCGTGGTCTGCACGTCAGTGAACGCGGCACTCGGCTCGGGCCAGGGCGCCGCGTCGGCGATGGCCAGCGCGGTATCGACCTCGTCGCGCGCGGCATTCTCGATGGCATCCAGCGCCGCGGCGGCCACGCCCATGTCCAGCAGCTGCCCGCGCGCCCGCGCGATCGGATCGGTTTCGAGCGCGGCCGCCAGTTCGGTCGGATCGCGGTAGGCCGCGAGGTCGACCGACACATGCCCCTTCACGCGGTAGGTCAGCGCATGCAGCAGCCGCGGTCCGCCGCCGCCGCGCACTTCGGCGACCAGCCGCGCGGCGGTTTCGTGCACCGCGAACACGTCGTTGCCATCGACCTGCGTGGCCGCGATGTCCATCGACGCGGCGCGTGCCGAGGCGCCCTCGCCCGCCGTCATCGGGCCGCTCGCGGTGGTGGCGCTCCAGCGGTTGTCCTCGCAGACGAAGAGCACCGGCAGGCCGTACACGCGCGCCCAGTTCAGCGCTTCGAGAAAAGGGCCGCGGTTGATCGCGCCGTCGCCAAAAAAGCAGACCGTGATGTCGTCACCTTTCCCGAGCAGCTTCTGCGCATGCGCCGCGCCCACCGCAATCGGCAGCCCCGCCGCCACCACGCCGTTCGCGCCCAGCATGCCGACCGAGAAGTCCGCGATGTGCATCGAGCCGCCCTTGCCGCCGTTGAAGCCGCTGGCCTTGCCGAACAGCTCGCACATCATGCGGGCGAGGTCGGCGCGCTTGGCCAGCGTGTGGCCGTGGCCGCGGTGCGTGGAGGTGAGGTAGTCGCTCGTGCGCAGATGCGCGCAGACGCCCGCGGGCACCGCCTCCTGGCCGGTCGAAAGATGCAGCGGGCCGCGCACCTTGGCGGCACCGGCGGCCTGCTGGCCATAGGCGCTCACGCCGCCCTGGCTCGCGGCTTCGGCGGCGTTCTCGAAGGCGCGGATGCGCACCATGGCGCGGTACAGCGCCGTGCCTGAATTGCTCGGGTCCATCTTGTCTCCAGCGCCCTTGACGAGGGCGTTCCGGCAAAAATCGTATCAAGCGTGACGATATCGCCTCACAGGGCTTACCCCTCTCATGCGCCGGCAGCGGAAGTCTGAGAATGATTCTCAAATGCATCGGTAGAATGGCGCCCCCGTCCGCACGATTCCTTTGCGGCTGCTGCCCCTGTCGATCGAAGCAGCGCCGGTCCCCAGCCTTTCCCATGCACAAGTTCTTTCTGGCAACGCCTCTCGCGCTCGCGGGGGCCTTTTCCCATGCCCAAACCGCCCAGCCCGCCGCCGATCCCGCCGCCGAGGCGCGCGGGCAGCTCGGCACCGTCACGGTGGAATCCAGCGCGACCACCGGCTTCGTCGCCAACACGGTGGAGGCCGGCACCTTCCGCGGCGCCGGCATCATGGACGTGCCCGCCACGGTCAACACCGTCACGCGCGAGGTGCTGGAGCTGCAGGGCGCGGCCAGCATCTACGAGGCGCTGCGCAACACGGCCGGCGTGACGCGCCAGCAGAACGGCGGCGACACCTTCGACCAGCTCGTGATCCGCGGCATCGCGGTGGAGAACCGCACGAACTACCGGCTCAACGGCTCGCTCGCAATTCCCAACATCTCCGAGATTCCGATGGAGAACAAGGAGCGCGTCGAGGTGCTGAAGGGCGCATCGGCGCTCTACTACGGCTTCACCACGCCCGCGGGCATCGTCAACCTCGTGACCAAGCGCGCCGGCAGCACGCCCGTGAGCACCGTCGGCCTCACGCTCGACGACCGCGGCTCGGCGCAGGCGCTGGTCGATCTCGGGCGGCAGTTCGGCGACCAGAAGCAGTACGGGCTGCGCATCAACGCGGCCGGCGGACGCATCGGCTCCAACATCGACGGCGTGGACGGCCACCGCAGGTTCGTGTCGGCCGCGTTCGACTGGCGCGTCAACAGCCGGCTCACGCTGAAGGCCGACGTCGAGAACTACCGCAAGCGCATCACCGAGCAGGCCGGCATCACCCGGCTCGCGGCCGTCAACGGCGTGATCGCGCTGCCCGCCCTGCCCAACCCCGACAAGCTGCTCGGGCCGCCGTGGGCCGTGTTCGACGCCGAGGTCACCAACACGCAACTGCGCGCCGACTACTCGCTCGGAGGCAACTGGGCGCTGACCGTGGAAGCCGGCCACTCCGAAGCCGAGCGCGACCGCCGGCTGGCAAGCTTCAGCAACTACAACGTGCGGACCGGCGCCGGCCGCATCACCGGCAACGACCAGAGCCTGAAGCAGACCTCGGACCTGCTGCGCACCGAACTGTTCGGCACCTTCTCGACCGGCAGCGTGCAGCACGAGCTCACGCTCGGCGCCGCGCGCAGCAAGAAGACGCAGGACCCGATCTTCCAGCGCAACTACGGCGGCGCCGGCACCGTGCAGAACCTGTACAACCCGGTGCCCATCGGCTATTTGCCGCTGACGGCGCGGCCGGCCCGGCCCACCACCGGCGCCCAGGAGAGCGAGGAGCTCGGGCTCTATGCGCTCGACCGCATCACCTTCTCGCCGCAGTGGCAGCTGGTGGCGGGCCTGCGCCGCACGCACTACGAGAGCACGCAGGGCGCGGGCGCCACGATCCCGTCGCTTGCCTACGACGTGCGCAAGACCACGCCGCTCGCGGCGCTGAGCTACAGGTTCACGCCCGCGCTGGTGGGCTACGTCTCCTATGCGGAGGGCGTGGAGGAAGGCGAGATCGCACCGGCCGGCACCGCCAACCAGAACGCCCACATGCCGCCCGGCGTGAGCAAGCAGAAGGAAATCGGCCTGCGCTGGCTCACCGACGGCGGCATGCTGCTGTCGGGCGCGCTGTTCGACATCGAACGCCCCGGCGCCTACACCAACAGCGCCAACACCTTCGTGGCCGACGGGCGCCAGCGCTACCGCGGACTTGAAATTTCGGCGCAGGGCCGCCTGACGCGCGCGCTCGCCTGGCAGCTGTCGGCCCAGTCGCTCGATGCCGAGTTCCGCGGCATCAACGCGCAATACAACGGCAAGATGCCCGAGAACACCGCCAGGCAGACGGCCAGTGCCTTCCTCTCGTACGACATTGCCGCGGTGCCGGGCCTGTCGGTCAACGCGGGCGCCTACTACACGGGGCGCCGGCCGGTGGACGACCTGAACCAGGCCTTCATCGGCGGCAACACCCTCTTCGGCCTGGGCGCGCGCTACGTGACGCAGCTGTTCGGCAAGCGCACGCTGTGGCAGGTCAACATCGACAACGTGGCCGACAAGCGCTACTGGGCGGCGGCCGGCACGCGGCTGGCCGTGGGCGCGCCGCGCAGCATCAAGGCGACGCTCAAGGTCGACCTTTGAACGCATCCGCAACAAGACGGCAGCGGCCCTCCACATCCTTCGGCGTTTTTTCCCCATGGCTCTCCTGAGACGGATCTGGTTCCAGATCCACTGGTTCATCGGCATCACGGCCGGAAGCGTGCTCGTCGTGATCGGGCTGAGCGGCGCGGTGCTCTCCTTTCGCGCGGAGATCGTCGACGCGCTCAATCCCACGCTGCGCCACATTCCCAACCCCGCCGGTGCACCGGCACTGCGGCCCGCAGCGCTCGCGGCGCAGGTGCAGGCGGCGGAGCCGGCATTGCGCATCGCCGCGCTCACGGTGTTTGCCGAAGCGGGGCGGCCGGCGCGCGTCAACTTCGCGCCGCCCGAAGGCGAGCGCCAGGGCGAGGTCCGGCTGATCGATCCCTGGACCGGCGCGCTGCTGCCCGTGCCCACGGGCGAGGCCTTCTTCGAGTTCGCCGAGCACCTGCATCGCTGGCTGCTGCTGCCGCGCGATGCGGGCAAGCCCGTCACCGGCACGCTGGCCGCGGGGCTGCTGATCCTTGCGCTGTCGGGCCTCTACCTGCGCTGGCCGCGCCGGCCGCTCGCGTGGCGGGCCTGGCTGAAGCTGGACTTCGCGCTGACCGGCCGCGCCTTTCTCTGGAACCTGCATGCGGTGGCCGGCACCCTTGCGCTGCTGGTGTACCTGGTCTCGAGCCTCACGGGCATCTACTGGGGCTTCGACGCCGTGCGCGCGATGGTCGACAACGCCGCCGGCGAAGGGCGCGTGGTCCGTGCGCAGGGCATGCAGGCCGGCGGCGCGCCCGCCAAGGCGCAGGCGGCGCCCGACCTGCAGCGCGTGTGGCAGTCCTTCCTCGATGAAACCGGCGGCGACTGGAGCTTGGCCACGCTGCGCCCGCCGGCGCGCAATGCATCGCAGGTGGAAGTGACCTACCTGCGTGCCCGCCCCGAACACGAACGCGCACGCAACCGCCTCTATCTCGACGCCGCCACCGGCGAGCCCTCCCGGCACCAGCGCTACGCCGACAAGCCGCTGGCCGGCCGCCTGGTCAACAGCATCTATCCGATGCACATGGGCACCTACTGGGGATTGCCGGGCCGCATCGTGATGCTGCTCGGCAGCCTGGGCCTGGCGCTGTTCGCGGTCACGGGGTGGATGCTCTACCTCGGACGCCGGCGCACCAAGCGGGCCGTGCGCGAAGAGCGCACGCGGCTCGGTCCGGTACTGCAGCCGGACGCGCCCGGCGCCGAGCCCGTGCTGCTCGCCTTTGCGAGCCAGACCGGGCAGGCAGAGCGCATCGCGCTGCAGACGGCCGCGGTGCTGCAGTCGGCCGGCGTCGCGGTGGTGCTGCAGCCGCTGGTGCGCCTGAGCGTGGAGGCGCTGCGGCGCTACCGCAAGGTGCTGCTGGTGGCCAGCACCTTCGGCGATGGCGATCCGCCGGACAGCCTGCGCGCCTTTGCGCGCCAGTTCGCGCTGCAGACCGGTTCCGGCCTGCAGCATGTGCACTACGGCCTGCTCGCGCTCGGGGACCGGCACTACGCCAACTTCTGCGGCTTCGGCCGGTCGCTCGACCGCGACCTGCGCGGCCATGGCGCAGAGGCGCTGTTCCCGATGATCGAAGTGCACAACGGCGATGCCGGTGCGCTGGCGCGCTGGCAGCACGCGTTGGCCGAAGCCTTCGGCGTGCTGCAGCCCGGCGCATGGAAGTCGCACGAAGCGGAGGCGGCGCCCTTCGAGCCCTGGCGCCTCGTGCGGCGGACGCTGCTCAATGCCGGCAGCCAGGGCGATCCGCTCTTCGAGGTCGAGCTCGCGCATGCGGGCGCGGCCGACTGGGCGCCGGGCGCGCTCGTCGAACTGCTGCCGCGCCAGTCCGGCCACGCGGTCGAGCAATTCCTGCGCCGCGCCGGCCTCGACGGGCGAACGCGCGTGCGCTGCGATGGCCGCGCGTGCACGCTCGAAGACGCGCTGTCCCGCAGCATGCTTCCGGCCGCACCGGCGGCCAGCGCGCAGGCACTGGCCGACATGCTGGTGCCGCTCGCGCCGCGGCGCTATTCGGTGGCCTCGACCACCGCCGATGGCTGCGTGCAGCTGCTGGTGCGCCAGGCCCGCCATGCGGACGGCATGGGCGTGGCCTCGGGCTGGCTGACCGAGGGAGCGCCGCTGGATGCGCAGGTCGAGCTGCGCCTGCTGCCCAATCCCGCTTTCGCGCTCGTCGACGACGAGGCGCCCTGCGTCTTCATCGGCAACGGCTCCGGCTTTGCCGGCCTGCGCGCGCATCTTCGCGAGCGCGTGCGCCGAGGCCACGGGCGCAACTGGCTGGTGTTCGGCGAGCGGAATGCCGCGCATGACGCCTTCTGCGCCGAGGAGATCGCGCAGTGGCAGGCGGCCGCGGCGCTCGAGCGCGTCGACCTCGTGTTCTCGCGCGACCAGGCCGAGCGCCTGTATGTGCAGCACCGGCTGCGCGAGGCGGCCGGCCTGCTGCGCCAATGGGTGGCCGAGGGGGCGGTGGTCTACGTCTGCGGCAGCCTCGAAGGCATGGCGCCGGGCGTCGATCTCGCATTGCGCGAGGTGCTGGGCGCGCCGGCCTATGACGCGCTGGTGGCAGAGGGCCGTTACCGGCGCGACGTCTATTGAGCGGCTTCCCGCAGGCACTGCGCAAACAGCGCGGCGGCAGGCGGGCTGGCGCGCGGCTTGCGCAGCAGCAGGCCCACCTCGCGGTGGAACGTGAGCTCGCCGAGCGAGAGCATGCGAACACCCGCGGGCAGCGGAAGGTGCGCCTCGACCAGCGGAACGAGCGCAACGCCCAGCCCCTTGGACGCCATGTGGATGAGCCCGGCGATCTCGTCGAGTTCGATCGAATCGTTGACCGCGATGCCTTCGCGCCGGAGGAATCTTTCCACCATGCGGCCGCCGAATGATGCGCGGTCGTAGCGCAGGAAGGGCTGTTCCTGGAGCAGCGCGCGCCAGTCCTTTCCCGGCAGTTTCCTGGGCGCGATGAGCACATACGGCTCCTGCACCAGCGGCTGCCACGCCAGCTCCGGAAGAATGCCGAACGGCGGCCGGATGATCACCGCGGCATCGATCGTGCCTGCATCGAGCTCGTCCATCAGCCGCATCGACACGCCGGGCGACACATGCACGCGCAGCAGCGGCTGCTGCTTGCGCAGCCTTGCAAGCGCCCGTGCGACCAGCGTCGACTGCGCCGAGGCAATCGCGCCGATGCGCAGCAGCCCGCCGCTCGCGGCGTCATCGGGAAGCTCGCCGAGCTTGGCGTAGAGCGCGCAGATCTGCTCCGCGCGCGCCAGCGTCGTCTGGCCGGCCGCATTCAAGGTGGCCGAGCGCCCGGTGCGCTCGAACAGCTCGAACCCCAGCGCTTCCTCGAGCCGCTTGACCTGGCTGCTGACCGCCGACTGCGTCAGGCCGATCCGCTCTCCCGCAGCGGCAAAGGTGCCGTGGCGGCAGACGGCGATGAAGGTTCTGAGTTCGTTGATCATGAACCGAGCATCTCAAGAATCGATGCAAGGTTCAATGATTCATCGCGCCTCGTACGCTTCCATCGGCTTGTCGCTCGGACTGGCCCAGGCGGCCTTCGTCAAGGCGCTGGCCGGCAGCCCGACCTTCGAGTTGTGCGGAGGAATGGGCTGCATGAACCACTTGTCGTAGAGCCGCGCGGCTTCTCCGCTCCTGGCCAGCGACACCACGCTCTGGTCGACGAGCTTCTTGAACGCGGGGTCGCCCTTCGCAAGCATGATCGCGATCGGCTCGACACTGAGAACCTGGTCGAGCAGCCTGTACTGCGCCGGCTCCCTGCTCTTGGAGATCAGCGTGGCAAGGATCTGGCCGTCGGCCGCAAAGCCATCCACCCGGCCCGATTCGAGCAGCAGGAAGCCTTCGCTGTTGTCCTTGGCGAGCACCTCCGCGATCTCGCCCGCACCCTCGCGCTTGAGCTTCCTGAGGAGCTGGACGGAGGTGGTGCCCGTCGTCGCGGCCACCGCCTTGCCCGAGAGCTGCGCGGGCGACACGATGCCGGAGGCCGCCTTCACGGCGATGCGAACCCCTTCGACGTAGAGCGTGGGCGCGAACGCCACGTCTTTCTGGCGCGCCGCATTGTTGGTCGTGGTGCCGCACTCGATGTCGACGGTGCCGTTCTGCACCAGGGCAATGCGATTCTGCGGCGTGACCAGCTGGTACTTCACGTGGATCTTCTCGATCTGCAGCGCCCGGCCGATGTCGGCGACGACACGCTCGCAGACTTCGACGTGAAAGCCCGTGTAGCTGCCCGGCCCCAGCGTGAAGGACATGGCGCCCGAGGCGTCGCGCACGCCCATGGTGATGGCGCCGGACTCCCTGATCTTCTTCAAGGTGTCGGTTTGCGCACCGGCGCCTGCGGCGGACAGCAGCAGTGCTGTGGCGGCCGCGGCTGCAAGAAAGCGTCGTGTCTTCACGCGGCGCCCTCAGACGGCGAACAGCGAATCGAGATTCGCGAACGACTTCATCTCGATGGCATTGCCCGACGGATCGAGGAAGAACATCGTCGCCTGTTCGCCCGGCTCGCCCTTGAAGCGGATGTAGGGCTCGATCACGAAGCGGGTCTGGCGCGCCACCAGCTTGTCGGCCAGCGCCTGCCATTGGTCCATCGGGAGGATGGCGCCGAAGTGGCGCACCGGCACGTCGTGCCCGTCGACCGCGCTGCTGGCCTTATGGCCGCATTCATCGGGGGCGAGGTGCGCCACGATCTGGTGGCCGTGGAAGTCGAAGTCGACCCATTCGGGCGCGCTGCGGCCCTCGGGGCATCCGAGCAGCTCGCCGTAGAAGGCGCGGGCTTCGGCAATGTCGCGGACGGGGAAAGCCAGGTGGAACGGAATTCTCGTGGGGGATGCATTCATGGCGGCCATCGGTCTGTGAGTTCAGGATGGCCGGACTTTAAGCAGCGCGCCCCATAACCGAAAACGATATATTTTCTTGCTGAGCATCGATCTTTTCGATGCTCGACGCGCCCGCGGGCCAAGCGCATTCCCCGGGAATTCCCGGGTGCCCAGCGCACGGCCACGATGGGATAGTTAGTTCGCCCTTCAAACTAACTAATTTCTTACACGGCGTTCTTCGCCGGGCACACCCTTCCAAGGAGAGACATCCATGCAACTCAAGCACACCCTGGCCGCCGTGGCCTTCGGCCTTTCTGCCGTGGGCGCAGTGGCCCAGACCGTGGTCGGCGTGAGCTGGTCCAACTTCCAGGAAGAGCGCTGGAAGACCGACGAGGCCGCGATCAAGGCGCAGCTCGAGAAGCTCGGCGCCAAGTACATCAGCGCCGACGCGGGCGGCTCGCCCGAGAAGCAGCTGGGCGACATCGAGGGCCTGATGTCGAAGGGCGCCAAGGCGCTCATCGTGCTGGCCATGGACAAGGACGCGATCCTTCCGGCCGTCACCAAGGCCACGCGCCAGAAGGTGCCCGTGGTGGCCTACGACCGGCTGATCGAGGCGCCCGGCGTCTTCTACATCACCTTCGACAACGTCGAGGTTGGCCGCATGGAGGCGCGCGAGGTCTTCAAGGTCAAGCCCAAGGGCAACTACGTGATCATCAAGGGCTCGCCGAGCGACCCGAACGCCGACTTCCTGCGCGCGGGCCAGCAGGAGGTGCTCGACGCGGCGGTGAAGAAGGGCGACATCAAGATCGTCGGCGACGAATACACCGAAGGCTGGAAGCCCGAGGTGGCGCAGAAGAACATGGAGCAGATCCTCACCAAGAACGCCAACAAGGTCGACGCGGTGGTGGCGGCCAACGACGGCACGGCCGGCGGCGCGGTGGCCGCGCTCACGGCCAAGGGCCTGCGCGGCATTCCGGTGTCGGGGCAGGACGCCGACTTCGCGGCGCTCAACCGCATTGCGCTGGGCACGCAGACCGCCACCATCTTCAAGGACTCGCGCGAACTCGGCCGCGAGGCCGCCAGCGCGGCCATCGCGCTGTCGCAGGGCAAGCCGGTCGAGAAGGCCGCGCCCTGGAATTCCGGGCCGAAGAAGATCTCGCTGTCGTCGCGCCTGCTCACGCCGGTGCCGATCACGCGCGACAACCTCGACGTGGTCGTGAAGGCCGGCTGGATCAAGAAGGACGAGCTCTGCAAGGGCGTCCCGGCCGCCAGCGCACCCGCGGCCTGCAAGTAGCAGCAAGAAGAAGCGCCGCCGATCCGCGCCGCACTGCCGCGTCCGGCGGGCCCACGGGCCTGTCCGGACCGCCGCCGCGCACCTGTTGTTCCTTCGAGAGGACCTGAAAAATGAGCAATCCAACGCCAGGCTGGTGGCGGCGCACGGGCGTCGACCTGCGGCTCCTGCTGATGAGCGTGCTGCTGATCGCCATGGGGGTGGTCTTCAACGTGATGTCGGGCGGCGTGTTCCTGTCGCCCGAGAACCTCTACAACGTGGCGCAGCAGACGGCGGTGGTGGGCATCGTGTCGACGGTGATGGTGCTGGTGATCGTGGCGCGCCACATCGACCTGTCGGTCGGCTCGGTCATGGGCTTCGTCGGCGTGCTGATCGCGTACCTGCAATACACCTCGGGCTGGTCGTGGCCCGCGGCCTGCCTCGCGGGGCTCGCGGTGGCGCTGCTGGTGTCGATCTACCAGGGCTGGCTCACGGCGATGCTGGGCGTGCCCTCGTTCGTGGTCACGCTCGGCGGGCTGATGTCGTTCCGCGGCGCGGCCTTCCTGGTGGCCGACGGCAAGACGCAGCCCGTGAACGACGAATTCTTCCAGCGCCTGGGCGGCGGCTACGACGGCGGCATCGGCACCACCATGACCTGGGTGCTCGCGGCCTTCGTGGCGCTGGTGCTGTTCGCGCGCATGCTGCAGAAGCGCCGCGCTCGCGCGCACCACGAGATGCCCAACGAGCCGCTGTGGCTGGAGCTGCTTCTCACGGCGGTGCCGGCGGCCGTGGTGTTCGTCTTCGCGGCGGTCATGAACAACTACCAGATCGCCTCGAAGGACGCGCCGCAGGGCCTGCCGATCCCGGTGCTGATCTGGGCCGTGGTGGCGATCGTGCTGTCGTTCATCGTGCACCGCACGCGCTTCGGCCGCTATGTGTTCGCGATGGGCGGCAACCCCGATGCGGCGGCGCTGGTGGGCATTCCGGTCAAGCGCGTCACGCTGATGCTGTTCGCGCTGCTCGCGGTGCTGGTGACGGTGGCGGCCATCGTGTCGATCGCGCGGCTCAATGCCGGCACCAACTCGCTCGGCACGGGCATGGAGCTGTACGTGATCGCGGCGGCCGTGATCGGCGGCACGGCGCTCGCGGGCGGCACCGGTTCGATCTTCGGCTCGGTGCTGGGCGCGCTCATCATGCAGTCGCTCGACAGCGGCATGCTGCTGCTCGACGTGCCGATCGGCAAGCGCATGGTGATCATCGGGCAGGTGCTGATCGTGGCGGTGGTGTTCGATGTGCTGTACCGGCGCAAGTTCGGGGAGAACTAGAGATGAAAGTGCGTTGGACAGAGCAGTCGTTGATCAGCGATACACCCAGAGCGTGCCCAGTGCACAGGGCACCGGGTGCTCCCCGCAGCGAAATCAAGGAGGAGCCGAAGGCGGGGGACATTCGCGGAGGGGAGTACCCGGTGGCCTGTGCACGCGCCCCGAACATCGGAGCCCCGCACGCAAAAATCGCCACACCGCAAAAGGAATCCAAATGACCACGGTCGACACCTCGAAGCCCCTGGTCGAACTGAAGGAGATTCGCAAGGCCTTCGGCGGCGTGAAGGCCGTGGACGGCGTGAGCATCAACCTGCATCCCGGCGAAGTGGTGGCCGTGCTCGGCCACAACGGTGCGGGCAAGTCCACGCTCATGAAGATGCTCGCGGGCGCCTACCCGGTCGATTCGGGCGACACGCTGATCGCGGGCGAGAAGGTCCACATCCGCACGCCCGCCGAGGCGCAGGCGCTCGGCATCGAGACCATCTACCAGACCCTCGCGCTGGCCGACAACCTCGACTCCGTATCGAACCTCTTTCTCGGCCGCGAGAAGATGACGCGCTGGAACACGCTCGACGACCACTTCATGGAAGTGCAGGCGCGCAAGGTGTTCCAGCGCCTGAACAAGAACTTCACCAACATCCGCATTCCGGTGCGAAGGCTCTCGGGCGGGCAGCGGCAGGTGGTGGCGATCTCGCGTGCGCTGTACTTCAACGCGCGCATCCTGATCATGGACGAGCCCTGCGCCGCGCTCGGGCCCGAGGAAACCGCGATGGTCGGCGGGCTCGTGAAGCAGCTCAAGGCCGATGGCGTCGGCATCTTCCTGATCACGCACGACATGCCCGACGTGTTCTCGCTGAGCGACCGCGTCGCGGTCATGAAGAACGGCAGGCTCGTGGGCACCTACCGCACCGCGGACGTCACCGAAGACGAAGTGCTCGGCATGATCATCGCCGGCAAGCGCCCCGAAGGAAAAGAGCAGGCCCACAGGTGAACGAAGGCAGGGTGGCCCCGTGACCATCGGCGACCAGCAGCTGCTCAAGCGCATGAACCGCAGCGTGCTGCTGCGCCTCCTGCGCGCGCGCCCGGGCCTGTCGCGCGCACGGCTCGCGAGCGAGAGCGGCCTCACCAAGTCGACCGTGAGCCTGCTGGTGCGCGAACTGCTCGACGAGGGTTGGCTCAGCGAAGCGGGCACCACCGTTGCCGATGGGCTGGGGCGCCCTTCCACGCCGCTGCGGATCAACGTCGGCGTGCGCGCGCTGATGGGTGTCGAGATCGCGGTCGAGACGGTGCGCCTGGTGTGCGTCTCGATGCAGGGTGAGGTGCTGCATGCCGACACGCAGGCGCTGGCCGACAGCGCACCGGCCGGCGCCTGCGCGCAGGTCGCGCGCATGGCCGCGGCGGCGCACGGGCAGCTCAACGCACTGGGGCTGCGGCTGTCGAGCATCGGCGTCTGCGTGCCCGGCGCGGTGGACGACTGCACCGGCGTGGTCCGCTTTGCACCCAACCTCGGCTGGCGCAACGTGAGCCTGCTGCCCGCGCTGGAAGAAGCCTTTGCCGCGGCCAGGCTGCCGGGCGTCACGGTGCAGCTGCAGAACGACGCCGATGCCGCCGCGCTCGGCGAGTACGAGTTCTCCGGCGGCGAGAGCGCGGACCCGCTGATCTTCGTGAGCTGCGACGTGGGCGTGGGCGCCGGCGTGGTGCTGAACGACCGCCTCTTCACGGGCGCGCAAGGCATGGCGGGCGAGATCGGCCACACCATCCTGCAGCTCGATGGGCCGCTGTGCTCGTGCGGGCGCCGCGGCTGCGCCGAGGCGTTCTTCGGCTCGCGCGCGCTCGCGCGCGAAGCGCCCGGCATGGCGCACGCGGCAGCCTTCTTCGGCGTGCTGCTGCAGAACCTGTGGGTGACCTTCGATCCGCGCGCCATCGTGCTCGGCGGCAAGTCCTGCACCGGCCATCTCGGGCTGGCGCAGGCGGCCTTCGAGTGGGTCGGGCGCCATGCCGATGCGGCCGGCATGCCCGCACCCGATCTGCGCATTGCGCGCTACCTTGCACTGGCACCCGCCGTGGGTGCCGCGGCGCTGGCGCTGCACGAATACCTCAGGCCGCTGCAGCCCGATGCGCGCACGCGCCGGGCCCGCGCCGCGCGCAACGAAGACCGAATACCTTCTATTTAAAAAGATCGGCGGCAGGCGGCCGCGATTGCGGTGATGCACGGCGACATGCGCAAACCGCCTACGCGCATTGCCGCGGCCTTGGCCTAGGTTCGATCAAAACCTGGAGCCCATGCCATGCCCGATGCCGCCGCGCGCGTTCGTGCGCCTTCTTCCGCGCTGCTCAACATCACCGCCGTCGTCATCGGCCTTGCAGGCCTGGGGCTGGGGGCGGCAGGCGCATGGCTCGTGGTGCTCGGCGGCTCGTGGTACTACCTCGCGGCAGGGCTCGGGCTCATCGCCTGCGCGGTGCTGCTGCCGCGCGGCAGCGGCGCGGGCCTTTGGGCCTATGCGGCCGTGGTGGCGTTCACGCTGGTGTGGGCCCTGTGGGAAGTGGGCTTCGACTGGTGGCCGCTGGCAGCGCGCGGCGACGTGTTCTTCGTGCTCGGCCTGTTCCTGCTCACGCCCTGGGTGGCGCGTGCGCTCGGGCGCCGCAGCGCCGCGGGCGTGGCGCCCGCGCGCGGCTTCCTCGGCGTGGTGCTGCTGGCCTTCCTGGCTGCCGGGGTGTTCTCGTGGACGCGCGATGCAACGCGCATCGAAGGCGCCATGCCGGCGGCCGCGGCACCCGCCGCGGCATCGGGCAATACCGCACCGGCCCCGCCGAAGGACGACTGGACGGCCTATGGCGGCAACGGCATGGGCCAGCGCTATTCGGCGCTCGACCAGATCACGCCGGCCAATGTGGGCGAGCTGCAGGAGGCATGGCACTTCCGCACCGGCGACGTGCGCGGCCAGAGCGGCGACCCCGAGGAGACGACCTTCGAAGTCACGCCGCTGAAGATCGGCGAGCGGCTTTTTCTTTGCACGCCGCACCAGTCGGTGGTGGCGCTGAACGCGACCACCGGCCAGCAGCTCTGGCGCTACACGCCAGAGATCCGGCGCCCGCTGGCCTTGCAGCACCTGACCTGCCGCGGCCTGTCCTACGACCCGGGCAGCGCGGTGCGGCCCACGCCCGCAGCGGCTGCTGCTTCATCGCCACTCGCCGCCGGCGGCGACTGCGACGCCAAGCTCTTCATGCCCACGGCCGACGGCCGCGTCATCGCGCTCGACCCCGGGAGCGGCAAGCCCTGCATGCGTTTCGGCGGCGGCACGGGCCAGATCGACCTCTGGAAGAACATGCCCAACGTGAAGCCCGGCTCGTATTACTCGACCTCCCCCGTGGTGGTGACGCGCTCCCTCGTCATCGTGGGCGGCACGGTGCTGGACAACGTCTCGACGAAGGAGACCTCGGGCGTGATCCGGGCCTTCGACATCGACACCGGCGCGCTGGTGTGGAACTGGGATTCGGGCAACCCGGACGACACCGCACCCATCGCGGCCGACCGCAGCTACGCGGCCAACTCGCCCAACAGCTGGTCGATCTCCAGCGTGGACGAGGCGCTCGGGCTGGTCTACGTGCCCACCGGCAACCAGCCGCCCGACCAGTGGGGCGGCAAGCGCACCGAAGGGGCCGAGCGCTATTCGTCCTCGGTGGTGGCGCTGGACCTGGCCACCGGCCGCGTGCGCTGGAGCTTCCAGACCGTGCACCACGACCTCTGGGACTACGACGTGCCCTCGCAGCCCAGCCTCGTCGACCTGCGCATCGGCAGCGAGACGGTGCCCGCGCTCGTGCAGCCGACCAAGCAGGGCGAGCTGTTCGTGCTCGACCGGCGTGACGGCAAGCCCCTGACCAAGGTTCATGAACGGCCCGCGCCGCAGGGGCCGGCCGCGGGCGACCACACCTCGCTCACGCAGCCGGTGTCGGAGCTGTCCTTCGATCCGCCCGCGCTCACGCCGGCCGACATGTGGGGCGGCACGGTGTTCGACCAGCTGGCCTGCCGCATCGCCTTTCACCGGCTGCGCTACGAAGGCCGCTACACGCCGCCGTCGACCGAGGGCTCGCTGATCTACCCCGGCAACTTCGGCGTCTTCAACTGGGGCGGCGTGGCGGTCGACCCGGTGCGGCAGATGGCGTTCACCACGCCGGCCTCGCTGGCCTTCGTGTCCAGGCTCATTCCGCGCGCCGACGACACCTCGCTCTATGTGCAGGGCAAGGACCGGCCCAACGACAGCCTGCCCGCGCTCAACGAGAACTTCGGCGCGCCGTTCGCGGTGCAGCTGAGCGCCTTCACCTCGGTGTTCGGCCTGCCGTGCCAGGCGCCGCCCTGGGGCCATGTGGCCGGGGCCGACCTGCGCACCGGCCGTGTGGTGTGGAAGCACAAGAACGGCACCGTGCGCGACAGCTCGCCGCTGCCGCTGCCCTTTGCGATGGGCGTGCCCAGCCTCGGCGGGCCGATGATGACGGCCGGCGGCGTGGCCTTTCTCTCGGGCACGCTCGACTACTACCTGCGCGCCTACGACGTGGCCAGCGGCAAGGAGCTCTGGCGCAGCCGCCTGCCCGCGGGCGGACAGGCCACGCCGATGAGCTACCGCGGCAGCGACGGGCGCCAGTACGTGGTGGTGGCCGCGGGCGGCCACGGCTCGCTGGGCACGCGCACCGGCGACCACGTGATCGCCTACGCGCTGCCCAGGCGCTGAACCTTCAGCCCGGCGCGACCTTGTCCTCTTCGCGCCAGCCGCGCAGCCGCCGGTACAGCGTGCCGCGCGACACGCCCAGCTGCCGCGCCGCCTGCGAGACGTTGCCGCCCTGCGCCGCCAGCGTGTCCTCGATCAGCTTGCGGCTGTGCTCGCGCAGGGTTTCGCCCGGAAGTGCTTCCGCCGGCACATGGTGCGAGCCGATCGCTGGCGTGTGCTCGTGCGCCGCCAACGGCTGGGCCGCCGCCGCGGGCTCGGCGGGCAACACCGCGCCGGCGTCGCCGGGCACCGCCACCGCATGCCTGAAGTCCACGCCGTCCGCAGCCTTCAGGCGCGCCTGCACCCACACGCCCAGGCCGCTCGCCAGGCGCAGCGGCTGCGCGGCTTCGCGCCTTTCGAGCCGCAGCAGGCTCGCAAGGTCGTGGCCCAGCATCGATTCGACATCCCGCTCGCAGGCCTCTTCGGGCAGGCGGCCGATCAGCCGCGCGCCGGCACCGTTGAGCCAGGCGATGGTGCCGTCGGGCGCCACGCCGGCCAGCGCTTCCATCGGCGTGCCCAGCAGCGTGGGGCTGGCCTGGAAGCGCAGGATCAGGTGATCGCGCGACTGCGCCTGCAGCAGGCGGTTCTCGATGGTGGTGGCGTAGAGCCCCACCATCGAGGCTGCATCGAAGCCGAAGCGCCGCGCCTCCATCGTGATGTCGAGCACGCCCGCGAGCCGGCCCGCCACGTCGCGGATCGGCGCCGCGGCGCACTGCATCTGCGACAGCACGTCGAAGTAGTGCTCCGCGCCGTCGACCGTGCAGGCCTGCCCGGTGGTCGCCACGATGCCGGGCGCCGTGGTGCCGACGATGCGCTCGGAAATGTTCACGCCCACCCGCGCGGTCTTGCGCAGCACCGGCTGATGCGCGGCGGCCGGCTGGTGCGTGACGTGCACCACCACGCCTTCGCCGTCGGTCAGGATCACGCGGCAGTCGGTGCCCGCGAGCGCGCTTTCCATGCTCGCGAGTTCCTGCCGCGCCACCTCGAGTAGCTCGCGGTTGCGCGCCAGCGTGGCGTGCAGGCGGCTCGGCGTAACCGCATCGAAAGGCACGATGCGCTGCCGGTCGCTGTGGTTGCGGGTGCAGCGCAGCCACGACTGGATCACCGCCTCGCCGACCAGGCCCGATGGCCGCACGCCTTCCTCGAAGAACTGCTGCCGCGCGAGCGCCACGCGCTGCGCCGGCGTGCTGGAAAAAAGTTGGCGCGGCGCGGTTGCCGTGCCCAGCCGTTCGAAAGCCATGCTGTTCGCCGCTCCTCGAAATGGGGGGATCAGGAAGGAAGGGGAGATCGCTGCCCCCGTCGAATGTGTTCCGCAATGGAACAGCGCCGGACTGGGGAAATCCCGAAGGTGAACGCGAGCGCGGCACAACCGATCCTTGCGGCACAAAGGAGACCCACGATGAAAAAGATCCACTCCGGTTGGCTTGCGCTCGCCGGTGCATTGCTGTGCCTGGGCAGCTCGCCCGCCGCGGCGCAGGCCTCGGCCGCCAAGCAGGTGAACGGCGACTTCGTTCGCGCCAATGCGGCCCAGAAGAAGACCCCCGACTGGCCGAGCTACGGCCTGGACTACGCCGAGTCGCGCTTCAGCAAGCTCGACCAGGTGAATGCCGGCAACGTGAAGCAGCTGGGGCTGGCCTGGTCCTACAACCTCGAGTCCACGCGCGGCGTCGAGGCCACGCCGCTGGTGGTGGACGGCGTCATGTACGTCACCGCGTCGTGGAGCGTGGTGCATGCCATCGACACGCGCACCGGGCAGAAGCTCTGGAGCTTCGATCCGCAGGTCGACAAGTCCAAGGGCTTCAGGGGCTGCTGCGACGTGGTGAACCGCGGCGTGGCGCTGCACGAAGGCAAGGTCTACGTCGGCGCCTTCGACGGACGGCTGATCGCGCTCGACGCGGCCACCGGGCAGAAGGTCTGGGAGAAGAACACCATCGAGGGGCAGAAGGGCAGCTACACCATCACCGGCGCGCCGCGCGTCTTCAAGGGCAAGGTCATCATCGGCAACGGCGGCGCCGAGTACGGCGTGCGCGGCTACGTCACGGCCTACGATGCGAAGACCGGCGCGCAGAAGTGGCGCTGGTTCGTGGTGCCGGGCGACCCGGCCAAGCCCTTCGAGGACGAATCGATGGCGCGCGCCGCCAAGACCTGGGACCCTTCGGGCAAGTACTGGGAGGCCGGCGGCGGCGGCACCGCATGGGACAGCTTCGCCTTCGACCCCGAGCTCAACCTGATGTACGTGGGCACCGGCAACGGCTCGCCCTGGGCGCACAAGAAGCGCAGCCCGAAGGGCGGCGACAACCTCTACCTGGGCTCGGTGGTGGCCCTGAACCCCGACACCGGCAAGTACGTGTGGCACTACCAGGAGACGCCGGGCGACAACTGGGACTACACCTCCACCCAGTCGATGATCCTGGCCAACGTCACGCTCGGCGGCAAGGCGCGCAAGGTGCTGCTGCATGCGCCGAAGAACGGCTTCTTCTTCGTCATCGACCGCACCAACGGCAAGTTCATCTCGGCGAAGAATTTCGTCGACGTGAACTGGGCCACGGGCTACGACAAGAACGGCCGCCCCATCGAGATCGCGGCCGCGCGCCAGAACGACAAGCCCGGCGACAGCATTCCCGGCCCCTTCGGTGCGCACAACTGGCACCCGATGTCGTTCAACCCGCAGACCGGCCTGGCCTACCTGCCGGCGCAGAACATCCCGATCAACCTGATGGACGACAAGGACTGGAAGTTCGACCAGAACGCACCGGGCCGGCCGCACGCCGCGCTCGGCTGGAACACCGCCATGTTCGCCAACGCCGAGCCGCCCAAGAGCAAGCCCTTCGGCCGCCTCGTCGCCTGGGACCCGGTGGCGCAGAAGGAAGCCTGGGGCGTGGACTACGTCTCGCCCTGGAACGGCGGCACGCTCACCACCGCCGGCAACCTGGTGTTCCAGGGCACGGCCGACGGCCGCCTGGTGGCCTACAACGCGAAGACCGGCGAGAAGCTCTGGGAAACGGCCACCGGCACCGGCGTGGTGGCCGCGCCCACCACCTACATGGTCGATGGCAAGCAGTACGTGTCGGTCGCGGTGGGCTGGGGCGGCGTGTACGGCCTGGCGCAGCGCGCCACCGAGCGGCAGGGTCCGGGCACGGTCTACACCTTTGCGGTGGGCGGCAGCGCGAAGATGCCCGAGTTCGTGCAGTACCGCATGGACAAGCTGGTGCAGGGCGTGAAGTACGACCCCGCCAAGGTCCAGGCCGGCACCATGCTCTATGTGAGCAACTGCGTGTTCTGCCACGGCGTGCCGGGCGTGGACCGCGGCGGCAACATCCCGAACCTCGGCTACATGGATGCGGCCTACATCGAGAACCTCGACAAGTTCATCCTCAAGGGCCCGGCCATGGCGCGCGGCATGCCCGACTTCACGGGCAAGCTCTCGGGCGAAGACATCGAGAGCATCAAGGCCTTCATCCAGGGCACGGCCGACGCGATCCGGCCGAAGTGAGGCCGCGGGGCCGCAACCGGCGCGGGCCGGTCAGCCCGCGAGCCGCAGCTCCTGGATCAGGCCCGCCACGTTGCCCACCTGCAGCTTGTCGTAGATCGACTGGATGTGGTTGCGCACGGTGGCGGGCGAGCGGTTCAGCATGGCCGCAATGTCCTTGTGCGTGTCGCCGCGGGCCAGCAGCTCGGCAATGGTGTGCTCGCGCGGCGTCAGGCTGTCGGCCAGGCAGCGCATGCGGCTCTTGAGGAACAGCAGGCCCTGCTCCACGTGGTGCGTGACCACCACCGCCCGGCCGCTGTAGCGCGCATGGCGGCCGAGGAAGTGCGCGAGCAGCGCATCGGGCAGGGTCCGCCCGTGCCAGGACGGCCACTCGGCCTTCATCGTCGCCTCGAAGGGGCCGTCGGCGTGATAGAGCACGCCGCGCAGGTCGCCGATGGCGGAGCCGCCGGGCGCCTGGCCGCCGGCCTCGAGCCGGTCGAGGTGCACGATGCGGTTGAGCGCCAGCGCCTGCATCACGTGCGGCGCCAGGCTCGCGAGCAGCTGCCGTTCATCTTCGGTGCCGTGCGCATCGGGGTCCGAGCGGAACAGGCTGAGCCAGTGCACGAAATTCGTCTGCGGATGCACGTCCGAGCTGATGAAGAAGTTGGACTGCTCGAAGCGCTCGCCATACGCGCGCAGCTGCGCCTGGTCCTTGCGGTGGAACCAGGCATTGGCATTGAACGAGAGCGTCGACTTCGGCCGCTTGCCCACTTCCACGGCGGCGGTGTCGAGGTGCTTCACCTCTTCATAGGCCGCCAGCATTTCCGCTGGCTGGTTGTGCAGGTGGATGGTGTGGATGTCGATGCCGCTGTCGGTGCGGGTGGCGGTGCCCCACATCGACGAGTCGAAAGCCAGCACCGGCTTGATGAGATCGAGCGCGGCATCCTGGAAGGCATCGATCGGCAGCTCGTGCGAGAGCCGGTAGAGCCGCAGCAGCAGCTCGCTGAAGTCGTGCAGGGCGGCAGGCCGGGTCATCGCCGAAGTTTTCCATCGCGCCCGCGCAGCGCGCATCCCATGTTCAGGTGATTCCATCCTGCGGCCCGCCGGCGGATTTCAAGAATGATGCATTTGCATCATTTTTTTTGGAAAAGTGAAAGCTATTGTTTGCAGGCCCCGGATGGTCCGGGGCTTTCAAACCCCTTCGAAGAGCCCACCGATGCCCTCTCTCACCCGCAAGATTCCCCATGCGCTGTCCGTTGTCACCCTGGCGCTGCTTGGCGCGTGCGGCGGAGGAGGTGGAGGTGGCGGCGGCGGCGGCGGCGGGTTCGGCTTCATCCCGCCGGCCTCGAACGGCGGCGACCCGCCCGCGGCGGCCGGGACCACCTTGAGCGGCACCGTCGCCACCGGCGCAGCCCTGGCCGGCGCGGTGCTCACGGTGTTCGACCAGACCGGCGCCAAGGTCTGCGAAGTGACCACCACGGCCGAAGGCAGCTACAGCTGCTCGCTGCCCGCCGGCACCAAGGCGCCGCTGGTGATCCAGGCCGTGCGCGACGACCTCACTCTCTACAGCACCACCGCCAGCACCGCCACCGGCACCACCAACGTGACGCCGCTGACCACCATCGTGGTGGCGCAGCTCGCGCCCAACGGCGACCCGGCCAAGCTGGCCGCCGCGATCCAGGCCGACGCCGGCGCCGTCACGGCCGGATCGATCGGCGACCAGGTGTCCAAGCTGCTGGCTGCGCTGCAGCCGCTGCTGAGCGCACTCGACGCGAGCATCGACCCGATGAGCGGCGAGTTCCAGGCCAACGGCACCGGCCAGGACCGCGTGCTCGACGCGCTCAACGTGTCGGTGCGCCCCGACGGCACCGCATCCAACATCGAGATCACGGTGAAGGCGCTGCCCGCCGGCGACGACAGCCCGCCGGTGTCCATCGTCTTTCGCAGCGGCGACGCCACCATTGCGGCGCTGCCCGCCATCGATGCCGCAACGCTGGTGCAGCCGCCCACGCCGGCCATGGTGCAGGCGCTGCTCGATCGCATCAACGCCTGCTATGCGCTGCCGCTCGCACAGCGCGTCGACAGCCCCATCGAGGCCGACGGCAATGCCTACGGCAGCGCCGCCAACGTGGTGGCGCCGGCCTGCCGCACGCTGTTCGTGAACGACGATCCGGCCAGCTTCGTGGCGGCCGGCGCGCCCATCGGCCGCGTGAGCAGCGGTGCGCGCCGCTCGTTCGAAAGCCTGTTCCGCTTCGGCCCCACCAACCTGAAGCACGACCGCGGCAACTTCGAATACTTCCACAAGAACGGCGACATCGCTCTCACCTACCGCTGGACCGACGTCCTGGGCAACACCGACAACGACGTCTTCAACGCGAAGATCGTGGACGGTGCGCTGAAGCTCACCGGCAACGGCAACACCTACCGCGCCTTCGTGCGTCCCCAGCTCGACAAGAAGGACTACCTGAAGCACCAGAACCTGGTGTTCCATTCGGTCGGCTACGCGGTTTCGGTCGACAACGTGCGCGACGGCAATGGCAACCCGGTGCTGTCGAAGGTGGTGGCAACCACCGCATCGCTGCCCGGCAAGGAACTGGTGCTGGTGCCCAAGGCCGGCCTCAACTCGCTGGTGCTCACGCCGGACGGCACGGCCGGTTCGGCCCTGAATTCGGGGGTGTGGCGCATGTCCGCACGCTACCTGGACCCGGCCCAGCCCGGCAGCCCGAGCGATTTCGACAACGCCAACCTCTTTGCCACGCCGGCGTACACCGACGAGGAGCTTGGCAAGATCGCCGACCAGTCGGTGTGGAAGCTCGAGTTCTTCCACGCCGACGGCGCGACGCCGAACGTGGTGCAGTACGTGCGCACCTTCTCCCGCGTGCCCACCATCGCGGAAGCCGTGCAGACGCCCATGGTGGAACTCACGCCCGCGCTGCGTGCCCAGGTGCTCGCGGAAAGCCTGGGCAGCCCGCGCGGCATCGTCTTTGCGGCACCCACGCCTTCGGAGCCCAACAACGTCGACTTCAGCGCCGACGGCGGCCTCGACGGCTGGACGGTTCCGGCCGGTGCGCTCGCGCCCACCTCGTTCAGCGTCTTCGGCAGGGCGCCGGGCGCTGGCGGCGCGCGCTTCAGCGAAACCGTCACCGTGCGCAGCACCGCGCGCAAGGCCATGGTCTATTGCCAGCCGGTGGGCGCGAGCGACACGCACTGCGTGCCGGCGGGCAACAGCAGCTGGCAGTACGCCCAGGGTTCCTCGATCAGCACCTTCGGCTTCACGGCCCGCACGGCGCGCCAGGTCGACGTGCGCAAGAACTTCGAGGTGTGGACGGTCACGCTGCCCTGATTTTTTCTGCTGTCACGCCATGAAAAAAGCCGCCGGTCCCGAGGGCCGGCGGCTCTTTTTTTGAGCACGGGGGAAATCAGTCGGCGTACACGCCGGCGGCCTTGATGATCGGGCCCCACTTGGCGATCTCGGCCGAGACGAACTTCTTGTGCTCGGCCGGCTCGGTGCGCTTGTCGGTGGTGATCACGGCGCCCAGCGCTTCCTCGCGCTTGATGAAGCCCGGGTCCTTCATGGCGGCCTTGATGGCTTCGTTGAGCTTCTTCAGCACCGGTGCCGGCGTGCCCTTGGGCGCGTACACGCCGTGCCAGATCGAGACCTCGAAGTCCTTCAGGCCCGATTCGGCGAGCGTCGGCAGGTCCTTCAGGGCCGGCGTGGTCAGGCGCTTGCTCGTGGTCACGGCGTAGGCCTTGACCTTCTTGGCCTCGATCTGCGAGGTGGTGTTGGTGGTCTGGTCGCACAGGAGGTCGATCTGGCCGCCCAGCAGGTCGGCGATGGCCGGCGCGGTGCCCTTGTAGGGAACCGGCGTCATCTCGACCTTGAGCGCGCTCTGGAACAAGAGGCCGCACAGGTGCGAGGCGGCGCCCAGGCCGGCATTGCCGAGGTTGATCTTGCCCTTGTTGGCCGCGATCCAGGCCGTCAGCTCCTTGTAGTTGTTGGCCGGCAGCGTCGGCTTGCCGATGAGCGTCATCGGCACTTCATTGACCATGCCCAGGTATTCGAAGTCGTTCTCCACGTTGAACGGCAGCTTGCGGTAGAGCGCAGGCATCGTCGACATGCCGATGTGGTTGAGCAGCAGCGTGTAGCCGTCCGGCGCCGCGCGGGCCACCTTGGCGGTACCGATGGAGCTGCCGGCGCCTGCGGTGTTGTCGACCACGATCGTCGTGCCCAGGGTCTTTTGCAGGGCTTCGGCCAGGTCGCGGGCCACGCGGTCGGTCGGGCCGCCGGCGGAGAAAGGCACCACCAGCGTGACGGTCTTGCCTGCGGGGAAATCCTGGGCATGGGCGCCGGCGGCAGCAGCGGCGAATGCCGTGAGTGCAAGCAGTTTCTTCATGAGTGTCTCTCGGTTGGTGAAATTCAAAAATGGCCGCGATCATAAAGGCTGACCATGACCTGACGAATAGCGAATAGCCCTTAGGGGTGGGCCGAGATGCGCCCCTTCCTGGGGCATGATGCGGCTCGCAAGCCGCGCCTGGAGGGGCGCGAAGAAAAACCACAACACCGCAGGCCTTCGGGCCGCATCGAGGAGGAAATTCCAATGGATCCATGGGTCTATCCGCGCGAGCGCTGGCTCGGCAACATCACGCTCGGGCTTGGCCTGCTGGTCTGGGCACTGCTGGTCCTGGGCACCGTGGGCATCGCGCTCGTCTATGTGCTGCTCGGCTTCATCGCCTACGTGTTCGCGCAATCGGCCGTCATCGCCTGGATCAAGGGCACGGCCGTGAAGCTCTCCCCCACCCAGCTGCCGGAACTGCATGCGCGGTTCCTGGCCTGCTGCGGCCATCTGGGCATCCAGAACCCGCCCGAGGCCTACCTGCTGCACGGCGACGGCATCTTCAATGCCTTTGCCACGCGCTTCTTCGGCCGCAACTTCGTGGTGCTGCTGTCCGACGTGGTCGACGCCATGGAAGCCCAGCCCGACGGCATCAACTTCTACATCGGCCACGAGCTCGGCCATATCCGGCGCGGCCACCTCACGGGCCACATCTGGCGCGCCCCGGTGCTGTGGCTGCCGCTGCTCGGCGCCGCCTATTCGCGGGCCCAGGAATACACCTGCGACCTGCACGGCGCCGCCTGCTGCACGCAGACCGACTCCGCGCCCCGCGCGCTCGTGGCGCTGGCCGCCGGCGCGCAGCAGTGGCGCCACGTCGACCTGCAGCGCTACGCCGACCAGTCGGTAGGCAACAGCGGCTTCTGGGCCTCGTTCCATGAACTGATCGCCGGCTACCCCTGGCTCACCAAGCGCGTGGCGCGCGCCATCGATCCGGGCGCGAAGCTGCCGAGCCGCAATCCGGTGGCCTACCTGCTCGCGGTCTTCGTGCCGTACGCCGGCCGAGCCGGCGGCGGCGCGCTGGCGCTTCTGGTGGTGGTGGCCATCATCGGCGTGCTGGCCGCGGTGGCGCTGCCGGCCTATCAGCAATACGAGTCGCGCGCGGCCGTTTCGCAGGCCTGGTCCGAAGCCGCACCGGTGCGCGAAGCGCTCGGCAGCTACTACAAGCAGAAGGAAGAGATTCCCGATTCCCTGGCCGCGGCCGGCGCACCCGAAACCCTGCCCGGCGGCTCGGAGCTGACGCTCGACCCCGACACCATGGTGGTCGAGGCGGTGCTTCCAAAGGCCAAGGGCACGCTGCGCATGGAGCCCTCGGCCACCGAGGACGGCATCGCGTGGAACTGCGTGGCCGGCGACGGCCTCCAGGACAAGGCGCTGCCGGCCAGCTGCCGCAAATAGCAGCGCACGCCGTAAAAGAAGGTTGCCGCCCGTCGAACCGTCCGACAGGCGGACCCGGCGCGCGCCGATGCGCGCCGCGGGCGCGGGCCCTAGGGTGAAGTGTCATTGCCATCAAAAGAACCACCTTCAAGGAGTGACTCACCCATGCCCACCACCATCTCTTCTTCTTCACTGGACGGAATGAAGGTTGCCATCCTCGTGGCGGACGGCTTCGAGCAGGCCGAGATGACCGAGCCGCGCAAGGCGCTTGAGCTGGCCGGCGCACAGACGCAGATCGTTTCGCCGCTCGACGGCAGCGTGCGTGCCTGGAAGCAGCTCGAGCCGGCCGACACCTTCGAGGTCGACGTGCCGCTCAAGAACGCCGATGCCGACGACTTCGACGCGCTGCTGCTGCCCGGCGGCGTCGCCAACCCCGACGCGCTGCGCATCAACCAGAAGGCCGTGGCCTTCGTGCGTGCCTTCGTCGAGTCGGGCAAGCCCATTGCGGCCATCTGCCACGGGCCCTGGACGCTGATCGATGCCGGCGGCGTGAGGGGCCGAAGGATGACCTCGTGGCCTTCGCTGCGCGCCGACCTGCACAACGCCGGCGCAAAGTGGGTCGACAAGGAGGTGGTGGTCGACAGCGGCCTGGTGACGAGCCGCAGGCCCGGCGACCTGCCCGCGTTCATCCGCGAGATGACGACGATGTTCGAGCTCGCGCACGAGGCTGCGATCCATTGAGCATGGGGCGCCGAAGCGCGCGGCGCCTGCCCGGGGCCGCCGCTACTTGTAGCTGCGCGCGTCCTCGATCACCTTGCCGTCGTTCGGCAGCGTGCCCGGCGCCACCAGCTCGATGGTGCCGCGCAGCTTGGTCACCTCGCGCACCGCATCGGCGATGCGCGCATCGAGCCCGGCCGGCGCACCGGCTGCGCATTCGAGCCTGAAGGTCATCTGGTCGTCGCCCATCTCGCCCGAGACCACGAGGCGCGCGCGCTGCACTTCCGGAAAGCGGCGCGCGATCTCCGCCACCTGCGAGGGGTGCACGAACATGCCGCGCACCTTGGTGGTCTGGTCGGCGCGGCCGAGCCAGCCCTTGATGCGCTTGTTGGTGCGGCCGGTGGGGCAGGTGCCCGCGAGCACGGCGGAAAGATCGCCGGTGCCAAAGCGCACCAGCGGATAGTCGGGGTTGAAGGTGGTCACGACGATCTCGCCGACCTCGCCGTCAGGCACCGGGTCGCCGGTGCCGGGGCGCACGATCTCGACCAGCACGCCTTCGTCGAGCACCAGGCCTTCGCGCGCGCTGGTCTCGTAGGCGACCAGGCCCAGGTCGGCGGTGGCGTAGCACTGGGTGCCCTGCACGCCATGCGCGGCAATCCAGTCGTGCAGGCTCGGCGGAAAGGCTTCGCCCGACACCAGCGCCTTGGTGAGCGAGGGCAGCTTCAGGCCTTTCTCCTCGGCTTTCTCCAACAGGATCTTGAGGAAGCTCGGCGTGCCCGCATAGCCTTCGGGCTTCAGGTCGGCCATGGCCTCGAGCTGCTGCTCGGTCTGGCCGGTGCCGCCCGCGAACACGGTGCAGCCCAGCGCGCGCGCGCCGCTTTCCATGATGGAGCCGGCGGGCGTCATGTGGTAGCTGAAGCTGTTGTGGATGAGCTCGCCGCCGCGAAAGCCCGCGGCATGCAGCGCGCGCGCCGTGCGCCAGTAGTCGCGCGCCTCGCCCTCGGGCTCGTAGATGGTGCCGGGGCTCGCGAACACGCGCGGCATGCGGGCACCGCGGCCGATGGCGGAAAAGCCGCCGAAGGGATCGTCGGCGCGGCGCTGCTTCTGCAGCTCGAGCAGTTCGGCCTTGCGCGTGACGGGCAGCCTGGCGAGCGCCTCGCGCGTGGTGATGTCGGCGGGCTTCACGCCATCGAGGATCTTGGCGAACGCGGGCGCGGCGGTCTGGGCCTGCGCGATGTGCTTCGGCAATGCGGCGAGCAGGTCGCGCTCGCGCTCGGCGGGGTCGCGGATTTCGAGGGCGTCGTAGTGGTCGGTCATGTCCGTACCCTTTGTCTTTCTGTTCGGTCTTGCTCCCTCTCCCCTTGGGGAGAGGGCTGGGGTGAGGGCCGGTGCCTCGAAGCCACGACGGTCATGCAAGCCACCTCTTGCGCCGCTTGTAGCTCTTCACATCGCGGAAGCTCTTGCGGTCCGCGCCGCCCACGCCAAGGTAGAACTCCTTCACGTCCTCGTTCTCGCGCAGGCTCTTGGCCGGCCCGTCCATCACGATGCGGCCGTTCTCCAGGATGTAGCCGTAGTCGGCGTAGCGCAGCGCCATGTTGGTGTTCTGCTCGGCCAGCAGGAAGGTCACGCGTTCCTTGGTGTTGAGGTCCTTCACGATCTCGAACACCTCCTCCACGATCTGCGGCGCCAGGCCCATCGAGGGCTCGTCGAGCAGCACCATGTTCGGGTTGGCCATCAACGCGCGGCCAATGGCGCACATCTGCTGCTCGCCGCCCGAGGTATAGGCCGCCTGCGAAGTGCGCCGGGTCTTCAGCCGCGGGAAATACGCATACACCTTCTCCAGCGTCTGCTGCACCGCGGCCTTGCCGTCGCTGCGCGTGTAGGCGCCGGTCATCAGGTTTTCCTCGATCGTCAGGTGCGCGAAGCAGTGCCGGCCTTCCATCACCTGGATCAGCCCGCGCTTCACCAGCTCGGCCGGCGACAGCGCCTCGATGCGCTCGCCGCGCAGCTCGATGGTGCCCTTGGTGACCGCGCCGCGCTCGCCCGCGAGCAGGTTGCTCACCGCGCGCAAGGTGGTCGTCTTGCCCGCGCCGTTGCCGCCGAGCAGCGCCACGATGCCGCCTTCGGGCACCGTGAGGGACACGCCCTTGAGAACGAGGATCACGTGGTTGTAGATGACCTCGATGCCGTTGACATTGAGGATGATGTTGGGTTCGCTCATGGTGTGGTCCGAAGCATTCGAAAGAACAACAGGAGGCTGTTCTTTCGAATGGCGGCTCTCGCGAGCCGCCACGGTTCCTCAAGCCGTCACATGCTGCAGTCGGCCGCGTCGCGGCGCGTGAGCTTCTTTTCGCCCGCGTACTTCTCGGCCGCCACCTTCACCATCGGCTTGATGATCTGCTCGTCGGCCTGGTACCAGTCGGACATGCCGCCCCACTTGGCGCCGTCCCAGGTGTGCACGCGGGCCCAGGTCGAGCCCATGTGGTCCTGGCACGAGGTGCCGAGCGGGCGCAGCACGCCCGAGAAGCCCAGCGAATCGAGCTTCTTCTGGTCGAGCGCGAGGTTCTCCATGCCCCAGCGCACCTGCTCGCCGGTCATGACCTTGCCCTTGCCGAAGCGCTCCTGCGCGCGCTTCACGGCTTCGACGCCCAGCATCTGGATGATCACGCCGCGGGTGTAGAGCACCGAGCCCACTTCGTCCTTCGGCCCCGTGCCCTGGCCCTTGTCGTGCACCTGCTTGAGGATTTCCTGGATCACCTTCGGCTCGGTGCCCGAGGTGTTGAGCGCCAGCGCGTTGTAGCCCTTGGCATTGGCGCCCACGTCCTTCACGTCAGGCTCGGCGCCGGCCCACCACACGCCATACATCTTCTCGCGCGGATAGCCGGTGGCCACGGCTTCCTTCAGCGCGGTGGAGTTCATCACGCCCCAGCCCCACAAGAGCACGTAGTCGGGCCGCGACTGGCGCACCTGCAGCCAGGCGGACTTCTGCTCCACGCCGGGCGCGGTGACCGGAATCAGCGACAGCTCGAAGCCGTTCTGCTTGGCGCGCTCCTGCAGCAGCGGGATCGGCTCCTTGCCGAACGGCGAGTCGTGGTACACGAGGGCGATCTTCTTGCCCTTGAGCTTGTCCATGCCGCCTTCCTTCTTGCCGATGTGCTGGATCAGGATGTCGGCCGCGGTCCAGTAGCTGCCCATCAGCGGGAAGTTCCACTTGAACACGCTGCCGTCCTGCGACGCCGACAGCCCGTAGCCCAGCGTGATGAGCGGGATCTTGTCGGTGGGCACCTTGTCGGTCAGCGCAAAGGTGATGCCGGTGGCCTGCGGGTCGAACAGCGTCACGCCGGGGCGGCCCTTCAGGCGCTCATAGCACTCCACGCCCTTGTCGGTGGCGTAGCCGGTCTCGCACTCTTCGTACGTGATCTTCACGCCGTTGATGCCGCCGGTGGCGTTGATGTACTTGATGTAGTCCTGCTTGCCGTTGGCCCAGGGCGTGCCGTTGGGCGCATAGGGGCCGGTGCGGTACACCAGCAGCGGAAAGAACTGTTCCTTGGCCTGCGCCTGGGCGAGCGATGGCGCAAGCAGCGCGCCGAGGGTGCTGGCCACCAGGGCGGCGGTCAGAGCGAGCGATTTCAGTTTCATGCCTGTCTCCTTATGTGGGCACCTCGGTGCCGGTTTCTACGAACGGAAAAATCAGTGGGGGAAGGGCCAGAGCCGCAACTTTTCCTTGGCGGTGGACCACAGCCGCGCCAGCCCGTGCGGCTCGACGATCAGGAAGAACACGATCAGCGCGCCGAAGATCATGGTCTCCAGGTGCGAGGCCAGCGCGGTGGAGATCGAGAAGCCCAGCCACCCCGGCAGCTGGTTCAAGAAGAGCGGCAGCAGCACGATGAACGCGGCACCGAAGAAGCTGCCCATGATCGAGCCGAGCCCGCCGATGATCACCATGAACAGCAGCTGGAAAGAGCGGTCGATGCTGAACGCTGCCGGCTCCCACGCGCCCAGGTGGATGAAGCCCCACAGCGCGCCCGCCACGCCCACGATGAAGCTGCTCACCGCAAAGGCCGTGAGCTTGGCGTACACCGGGCGGATGCCGATCACCGCGGCCGCCACGTCCATGTCGCGCATCGCCATCCATTCGCGGCCGATGGCGCTGCGCACCAGGTTCTTCGCGAGCAGCGCGAACACCACCACGAAGATCAGGCAGAACAGATACTTCTGCACCGGCGATTCGATCGGCACGCCGAACACGTTGAGCCCCGCCACGCTCACCGAACCCGACGACGAGTTGTTGGTGAACCACTGGATGCGCAGGAACGCCCAGTCGGTAAAGAACTGCGCCGCCAGCGTGGCCACCGCCAGGTACAGCCCCTTGATGCGCAGGCTCGGAATGCCGAACAGCACGCCGATCACCGTGGCGCACAGGCCGCCCAGCAGCAGCGAGGCGATCAGCGGCATGCCGTCGATGCGCACCTGGAAGTTATAGGCCGCGTACGCGCCCACCGCCATGAAGGCGCCGGTGCCGAGCGAGATCTGCCCGCAGTAGCCGACCAGGATGTTGAGGCCCAGCGCCGCGAGCGACAGGATCAGAAAGGGCGTGAGGATGGCGCGCATCCAGTAGTCCGACACGCCCAGCGGCACCGCGACGAAGGCCGCGAGCAGCAGCACCAGGATGGCGATGCGGTCCTGCGCGATCGGGAAGATCTGCTGGTCGGCGCGGTAGCTCGACTTGAACTGGCCGTTCTCTCTGTAGAACATTACTCAGACCCGATCAATGATTTTTTCGCCGAACAACCCCTGCGGACGGACCAGCAGGAACACCAGTGCGAGTACATACGCGAACCAGATCTCGATGCCGCCACCGAGCATGGGGCCGAGATAAATTTCAGAAAGCTTCTCGCCCACGCCGATCAGCAGGCCGCCGATGATCGCGCCCGGGATCGAGGTGAGGCCGCCGAGGATCACCACCGGCAGCGCCTTCAGCGCCACCAGCGAGAGCGAGAACTGCACGCCCAGCTTCGAGCCCCAGATGACCCCGGCCACCAGCGCGGAGAAGCCCGCCACCGACCACACGATCACCCAGATGCGCTTGAGCGGAATGCCGATGGATTGCGCGGCCTGGTGGTCGTCGGCCACGGCGCGAAGGGCGCGGCCCGTGGCGGTCTTCTGGAAGAACACGGCCAGCACCACCACCAGGCCCGCGGCCACCAGCGCGGCCACCAGGTCTTCCTGGCTCAGCAGCAGGCCGCCCTGGAAGGTGCCCTGCAGCACCATCAGCGGTTCCTTGGGCATGCCCACGTCGATCTTGTAGATGTCGTTGCCGAAGATCGTCTGGCCCACCCCATCGAGGAAGTAGGCAATGCCCAGCGTGGCCATCAGCAGCGTGATGCCTTCCTGGTTCACCAGCTTGCTGAGCGCGAGCCGCTCGATCAGCCAGGCCACGATCACCATCACCCCCATGGCCGCGATGAAGGCCAGGATGTTCGCGAGCACCTGGCTCTCGAAGCCGAACCACTGCGGGAACCATTCGGCAAAGCGCGCCATGGCCAGCGCCGCGAACAGCACCATCGCGCCCTGCGCGAAGTTGAAGACGCCCGAGGCCTTGTAGATCAGCACGAAGCCGATCGCGATCAGCGAATAGAGCATGCCGACCATCAGGCCGCCGAACAGGGTTTCGAGGAAAAAGCCCATGGTCAATGTCTCTCTTGTTTTTCTCCCTCCCCTTCCGGGGGAGGGTTGGGGTGGGGGCTCGCGGCGCTCGATGAGGCGCGGCTGTATTGCGAGGGCTGTCGTGCCCCCATCCCAGCCTTCCCCCGGGAAGGGAAGGAGCAATGCACCAGGGTCGGGTGTGGCATGGCGTCAGTGCTCCACGCCCAGGTATGCCCGGATCACGTCTTCGTTGTTGCGCACCTCGTGGGGCGTGCCGTCGCCGATCTTCTTGCCGTAGTCCAGCACCACCACGCGGTCGGAGATGTCCATCACCACGCCCATGTCGTGCTCGATGAGAACGATGGTCGCGCCGAACTCGTCGTTCACGTCGAGGATGAAGCGGCTCATGTCCTGCTTTTCCTCCACGTTCATGCCGGCCATCGGCTCGTCGAGCAGCAGCACCTGCGGCTCCATCGCGAGCGCGCGGCCCAGGTCGACGCGCTTTTGCAGGCCGTAGGGCAGGCGGCCCACCGGCGTCTTGCGGTGCGCCTGGATCTCCAGGAAGTCGATGATGTGCTCGACGAACTCGCGATGCTGCAGCTCCTCGCGCTCGGCCGGGCCCCAGCGCAGCGCCTGCGCGAGCAGGCCGCTCTTCATCTTGAGATTGCGCCCCGTCATGATGTTGTCGAGCACGCTCATGCCCTTGAAGAGCGCCAGGTTCTGGAAGGTGCGCGCCACGCCCATCTCGGCCACCTGGCGCGAGTTCATGTGCTTGAAGGTCTGGCCGCGGAAAGTGATGGAGCCCTGCTGCGGCCAGTACACGCCATTGATGCAGTTGAGCATCGAGCTCTTGCCCGCGCCATTGGGGCCGATGATGGCCCGCACCTCGTGCTCGCGCACGTTGAAGCTGATGTCCGTGAGCGCCTTCACGCCGCCGAAGCTCAGGCTGATGTTCTGGACGTCGAGGATGACGTCGCCGATTTTCCGATTGCTCATGCAGCGGCCTTCACGATGGGGAAGGTCTTGGCTTCGGTGATCTTCAGCGTGGCGCTGACAACCCCCGTGCGTCCGTCCTCGAACTTGACCTGGGTCTCGATGAACTGCTCGCTCTTGCCGCCGTACAGCGCGCTGACCAGCACCGCGTATTTCTCGGCGATGAAGCCGCGCCGCACCTTGCGCGTGCGCGTGAGCTCGTCGTCGTCGGGGTCGAGCTCCTTGTGCAGCACCAGGAAGCGCGCGATCTGCGTCTCGCCCATGCCGTCTTCGCTCGCCAGGTCGGCATTCACCTTGGCGATGCATTCGGCGACGAGCGCCAGCACCTCGGGCTTGCCGGCCAGGTCGACGTAGCCGCCATAGGCCAGCCCCCGGCGCTCGGCCCAGTTGCCCACCGCCTCGAAGTCGATGTTGATGGCCGCGCAGACCTCCTCGCGTGCGTTGCCGAAGCACACGGCTTCCTTGATCTGCGGGAAGAACTTGAGCTTGTTCTCGATGTAGTTGGGCGCAAAGATCGCGCCGCTCGCGAGCCGGCCCACGTCCTTGGCGCGGTCGATGATGCGCAGGTGGCCCTCGCTGTCGAGCACGCCGGCGTCGCCGGTGTGGAAGTAGCCGTTGGCGTCGAGCACCTCGGCCGTGGCGTCGGGGCGCTTGTAGTATTCCTTGAGCACCGAGACGCCGCGCACCAGCACCTCGCCGTCCTCGGCGATCTTCAGTTCGATGCCCGGCGCGGCCGTGCCCACGGTCTGCAGCTTGACCTTGCCGTCCTGCTGCAGGCACACGTACGCGCAGGTCTCGGTCTGGCCGTAGAACTGCTTGAGGTTGACGCCGATCGAGCGGTAGAAGCGGAACAGGTCCGGCCCGATGGCCGCGCCGGCCGTGTAGGCCACGCGGATGCGGCTCATGCCCAGCACGTTGCGCAGCGGCCCGTAGACCAGCAGGTTGCCAAGGCTGTACATCAGCCGGTCGCCCGTGCCCACCGGCGCGCCGTTCAGGATGTCGGCGCCCACGCGCTGCGCGAGCGCCATGAACTTGCCGTACAGCCAGCGCTTGGGCGCGGCCGCGTCTTCCATGCGGATCGACACGGCCGTGAGCAGGCCCTCGAAGGTGCGCGGCGGACCGAAGTAGTAGCTCGGGCCGATCTCGCGCATGTCGTTCATCACCGTCTCGGACGACTCGGGGCAGTTGAGCGTGAAGCCGCCCACCAGCCACTGCGCCACCGAGAACAGGTGGTCGCCGACCCAGGCCATCGGCAGGTAGCTCATGATGTTGTCGCCGGGGCCGAGCCTGTCGGTCTCCACGCCGCCGCGGCCCGCCGCGATGAAGCTCGCATGCGTCTGGCATACGCCCTTGGGCCGGCCGGTGGTGCCCGAGGTGTAGAGGATCACGCCGACGTCGGTGGCCTCGCCGCTGGCCACCGCGCGGTCGTAGTAGCCGACGTGGGTCTTGTCGAATTCGCGGCCCAGTTCGCGCAGCTGCTCGTAGCTCATGAGCCCGGGCTGGTCGTAGTGGCGCAGGCCCTTGGGGTCGTCGTAGATGATGTGGCGGATGCCGTGCTGCTGGTCCTTCTGCAGCTCGCGGCATTCGAGCAGCTTGTCGACCTGCTCCTGGTCCTCCACGATCACGAAGTCGATGGCCGCGTCCTGCAGCATGAAGACCATCTCGCTGGCCACCGCGTCCTGGTAGAGCGGCACCGGCACGCCGCGCAGGCTCTGCGCCGCGAGCACCGCCATGTACAGGTGCGGGCGGTTGGCGCCCACGATGGACAGGTTGTCGAAGGGCTTGAAGCCCAGGCTCGCGAGGCCGCAGGCCATTTCGCGCACTTCCTGCGCCACGGCGCTCCAGCTCCAGGTTTGCCAGATGCCGAGATCCTTCTCGCGGATGGCGGGCGCCTGGGGCTGGGCTTGCGCATGCGCAAGCAGCAGACGGGGAAAGGTGGGGGCGGTGGTTTGCACAGTGGGCGGATCGTAGGCCCCACTTTGACGCCGTGTTGTCGTTCCAACGACAATCCTAGGGACACTACTCCCCGGAGTTTCCCGATGCCTCACGGCAATCCCAATCAGCGCAACGTGCTGGGCGGTTCCATCAAGGACCGCGTGCGTCCCGCCAACGCTGCCGAACTCGGCGGCATCCCGTGGCTGCCCACGCTCACGCCGGCCGAGCGCCGCCGCGCCGAAGCCGCGCTGGTGGTGGGCGAGGCCGAGGTTGGCGACCTGGTCTGCCGCGTCGGCCGCTCGCCCACCTACTGGTTCGGCGTGGTCGAGGGCCTGCTCAAGATGAGCAACGACAACGCCGACGGCGGCTCCGTCACCTACACCGGCGTGCCGCCCGGCGGCTGGTTCGGCGAAGGCACGGTGATGAAGCGCGAGCCCTACCGCTACAACATCCAGGCGCTGCGGCGCAGCGTGGTGGCGGGGCTGCCGATCGAGAGCTTCCACTGGCTGCTCGATCATTCGATCGGCTTCAACCGCTTCGTGATGAACCAGCTCAACGAGCGGCTCGGCCAGTTCATTGCGGCGCTGGAGATCGACCGGCTCAACAACCCCGACGCGCGCGTGGCGCGCAACCTCGTGTCGCTGTTCAACCCGGTGCTCTACCCGGGCGTGGGCGAAGTGCTGCGCATCACGCAGCAGGAGCTGGCCTACCTGGTCGGCCTGTCGCGCCAGCGCGTGAACGAGGCGCTCAACGGCCTGTCGGCAGAGGGGTTGATCCGGGTGGAGTACGGTGGGCTGCGCGTGCTCGACCTGCCGGGCCTGCGCGCGAGCGCGATGTCGAACAAGAAGAACAGCAGCAACAGCCGCTCACCCGAAACGGAAAACCCATGACCCTCGAAGACCAGCTCCAGATCGTGCCCGCGGATGCGCAGGCCGCCTTCATTCCGCCGCCCGAGGCGCCAGCAAAGGCCAAGGCCGCAGACACCGGCCCGACGCTCGAGGAAGCCATCGCGCGCAGCGAGGCGCTCACCGAGAAGATCGACGCGCTCGACGCGGTGCTGGCCAAGCCGCTCGCCGAGATCCTTGCCGAGCGCGAGAAGGCCGACGAGGCCGCGCTCGCCTGGGACCGCTTCGGCGCGATGTGGATGCTCTCGCAGCGCGCCATGCGCCGCGTGGCGCTCGACCTGGCGGCGCAGCTCGGCCTGAGCGAGGAAGAAGTCGTGGCGCGTGCAATGACCCATGCCAACGCGGTGCTCAACGGGGCCGACGAGGTCGACCTTGGCGGCACCATCGCGCCAGCGCAGCTGCAGCACATCGCGCGGCACCGCAACTTCCTGCGCAACCAGTTCCGCACCGGCTGAGCCCGGGGCCTCCCGATACCGCTTAACCTCGCGCCTTCGTTCCAGAAAGACTCTTTTCCCGATGACCGCTTCTTCCCACCTCACCCTGATCACCGGCGCCTCGCGCGGCCTGGGCCGCGCCATGGCCGAACAGCTGCTGCAGGCCGGCCACACGGTGCTCGGCATTTCGCGCAGGCAGGACCCGCAGCTTGCGCAAGCCGCGCAACAGGCCGGCGCAGAACTCATCCAGTGGGAGCAGGACCTGTCCGATCCGGTGGCCGCATCGGCGCGCCTCTCGGCCTGGCTCAAGACGCTCGACGGCCAGCGCTTCGACAGCGTCACCCTGATCAACAACGCCGGTACCGTCGGCAACCCCGCACCGCTCGCGAGCGCGGTCGGCGCCGAGCTGTCGCAGGCGCTGCGCATCGGCCTGGAGGCGCCGATGCTCCTGACGGCCGCCTTCCTGGGCGCCACGCGCGGATGGCGCGGCGCGCGCAAGGTGCTCAACATCTCCTCGGGCCTGGGGCGCAACGCCATGGGCAGCCAGGCGCCGTACTGCGCGGCCAAGGCCGGCATGGACCACTTCTCGCGCGCCGTGGCGCTCGAGGAGGCGGCTGCGCCGAACGGCGCGCGCATCGTCTCGCTCGCGCCCGGCATCATCGACACCGACATGCAGGTGCAGCTGCGCGGCGCATCGGCCGAGAATTTTCCGGACCGCACGCGCTTCGTGAGCATGAAGGAGGAAGGCCGGCTCGACAGCCCGGCCGCCGCCGCGGCCAAGGTGCTTGGGTACCTGGCGCGCGAAGACTTCGGCCGCAACCCCGTGGCCGACGTGCGCGACCCGGCCTGAGCGCCGGCAAGGAGAGCACACCATGGCCACCGCAAAGTCGATCGATACCGGCGACTACAAGCTCTTTCCGTCGCCGAGGAACGTGCACCGCGTCATCTTCGAGCACCAGGTCTTCGTGCCGTATCCGTACGCGCTGATCGTGATGGACGAGTTCTACTTCAAGGGCCGCTACAGCCTGTTCTCCGCCTGCCGCCTCAGCGACGGCAAGATGGGCCAGGTGGCGACCTTCGAGCTGGCATCGGACGTCGACATCTTCAACAAGAAGTTCACGCCGGACTGATCCTCTCCGTGTTTCTCCCTCCCCTCCCGGGGGAGGGCAGGGGTGGGGGCACGGCGACGTCAACTTCCGCGCAGTGCCGAAGGGGCTACAGCAAGAACCTGTCGCGCTGCGCCTGCGCGCACTCGCCCATCACGGCCAGCGCACGCTCCACCGTCGGTGTGCCGAGCACGAAGGGGTTCGCCGCCGGCGCAGGCTGCTGCCGCAGCGCGGCGAGCTTGGCCTGCGAGCCGTCGATGTTCGAATGGTTCGACAGCATCACGTCGATGCGCTGGCTCTGCGCGATCGCACCCATGCGCTGCGTGGCGCCGATGTAGGCGTCCAGCCGCGGCACGTCCTTGCCGAAATTGAAGCCGGTGCCGCCCCAGAGCATCGCGCGGTGCTTGCGCCCGCCCGCGCTCACGTCGAACACCGGAGAGATCGTGCCCATGGTGTGGCCCGGCGTGAGGTACAGCGTGACGCTGGTGTCGCCGAGCGTGATGCGGTCGCCGTCCTTCACCGAGATGTCGCGCTTGGGCGGCGCGCCCCAGATCGGCGTCGCGAATTCAAGCCTGGTCTCGGTCATGGTCCAGTCGGCCTCGCTCATCACCACGCGTGCGCGGTACTTCTGCGCGAGGTAGCTGGCGCCGCCGTAGTGGTCGCCGTGGCCATGCGTCACGATCACGTACTTGATCTGCGCCGGGTCGAGCCCCAGCCTGCGCATGCCGCCTTCGATCAGCGCCGCGGCCTCGGCCTGGGTGTTGAGCGCATCGATCAGGATGATGCCCTGCGAGGTCTTGATCGCCCAGGCGCTGACCCAGTCGGCACCCACGAAGTACAGGTTGTCGAAGGCCTGGCCCGGCGGCGGCGCGGGCCGGTTGATGAAGCCCGTGAGGCTCTTGTCGAGCGCGTCCTGCGGCGGCCGGGCGGCGGGGGCGGGCTGGCACAGGGTCAGCAGGGGCTTGAGGTCGGTGCCGGCTGCGCGCGTGGCGGTCGCCACATGGGCCGCCACGCTGGCCTCGGACGGCGCGGCGGGCAGCCCTGCGGTGGTGCCGGCCGGCGTCTGCGCGCAGCCCTGCACCAGGGCGGCCACCGCTGCCAGGGTGGTGGCCTTCAGCAGGAGGGTGTTGTTCTTCGAACTCTTGCGCTGTGCTGCCATCGGTGTCTCCGTGCCGTCGCTGCGGCCTGTGGTGGAGACGCCATTGTGCGGCGGCCGCGCTTATTCGATGGTCGCGCCCGAGGCTTGCACGATGCCCTTCCACTTCTCGTAGTCGGTCTTCAGCAGCGTCTCGAACTGTTCGGGCGTCATGCCCTGCGGCTCGGCGCCCTGCGCGATGATGGCGGCCTTCATTTCGGGCGTGGCCAGCAGCTTGTTGACTTCGGTATTCAGCGTGGCGATCACGTCCTTCGGCGTCTTGGCGGGCACGAAGAGGCCGTACCAGGTCGACACGTCGAAGCCCTTGTAGCCGAGCTCGGCCACGGTGGGCGTCTCGGGCAGCGAGGTGCTGCGCTTGGCCGAGGTCACGGCCAGCGGGCGCAGCTTGCCCGCCTTGATCTGCGCCAGCGCCGAGGGCACCGACGACACCATCAGGTCGACGTTGCCCGCGAGCACGTCCATCATGGCCGCGTTGGAGCCCTTGTAGGGCACGTGGCGCATCTTGATCTGGGCGGCGCTGTTGAAGATCTCGCCGGCCAGGTGGATGGTGGTGCCGTTGCCGGGCGAGCCGTAGGTGACGGTGTCGGGCGCCGCGCGCGCGGCTTTCACCACGTCGTCGAGCGTCTTGAACTTCGAGTTGGCCTGCGTGACGATCACCACCGGCGTGTAGGCCACGTGCGCCACGGCCGTGAGGTCCTTCACCGGGTTGTAGCTCAGGTTCTTGTAAAGCCAGGGCGCGACGACCATGTTGTCCTTCTGGCCCATCACGATGTCGTAGCCCGTGGGCGCGGCGCGCGCGGCCTCCGCAATGCCGATGGTGCCGCCGGCGCCGCCGCGGTTGTCGGGCACCACGGTCCAGTGGTTGGCCTCGGTGAGCTTCTGCGCGACCAGCCGCGCCAGGATGTCGGTGCCGCCACCGGGCGGGAAGGGCACGACCATGCGAATGGGCTTGGCGGGGTAGGACTGTGCCTGCGCAGGGGCGGTGAAGGCCAGGGGAAGTGCCAGCGCGATGGCCAGCGTGCCGAAGTGTCTGCGGATCATGGGTTTGCTTGTCTCTTTGTCTGAGCGATTCGGGGTTGCAGCAGCCGTGGATGGCGGTCACTGCACCGGGGGTGCAGTGTGCCGGAAGCGGGGCCTTGCGGATTCTTCATTCGCGATGGGGCCCATATCGGCTGGCGGGGTATTTTCCGATGGATTGACAGCAGCCCGCCAACGCCAAATACTCCACCAAATGGTTGAGTATTTTTGGCTCGCCCGCCGCGCGTCCACTGCGCGATGGGCTTCACAGGAGACTCTCATGCTCGGAAACATCAACGCGGTGGCCAATCTCGCGGTGAAGGACCTTGCCGCGGCGCGCCGTTTCTATGAAGGCACGCTGGGGCTGGCGCAGGTCGATGCCGAGGGCGACGAGGTGGTCGTCTACCGCAGCGGCAACTCGCGCATCAACGTGTACCGCTCGGCCTTTGCGGGCACCAACCAGGCCACGGCCGTGACCTGGCCGGTCGATGGCGACATCGAGCGCCTCGTGGCCGCGCTCAAGGCCAAGGGCGTGCGCTTCGAGCACTACGACATGCCCGGCGCAAAGCTCGAAGGCGACATCCATGTCATGGGCGACATGAAGGTCGCATGGTTCAAGGACCCGGACGGCAACATCCTCAATCTCATCAACGGGTGATGAGGATGCCCGCCGGGCCGGACCCGGCTCCTCAGCCGAAGTTCTTGGCCGCGAAGTCCCAGTTCACCAGCTTGGCCAGGAAGGTCTCGACGAACTTGGGGCGCAGGTTGCGGTAGTCGATGTAGTAGGCATGCTCCCAGACGTCCACCGTCAGCACCGGGGTGTCGCCGGTAGTCAGCGGCGTGCCCGCGGCACCCATGTTCACGATGTCCACCGAACCGTCGGCCTTCTTCACCAGCCAGGTCCAGCCCGAGCCGAAGTTGCCCACGGCCGACTTCACGAAGGCTTCCTTGAAGGCGTCGTAGTTGCCCCACTTGGCATCGATGGCCTTGGCCAGCGCGCCCGTGGGAGCACCGCCGCCCTGGGGCTTCATGCAGCTCCAGAAGAAGGTGTGGTTCCAGATCTGGGCGGCGTTGTTGTAGATGCCGCCGCTGGACTTCTTGACGATGTCCTCGAGAGGCATCGACTCGAACTCGGTGCCCTTTTGCAGGTTGTTGAG